>JAYVRN010000396.1:0-5322 GCA_043776275.1 Myxococcales bacterium
CGCCCGGGCAAGCGCGATCAGCGATTGCCTGTTCGGGCACCTCGGCTTCACGGGCAACACCAGCGACTACTACGATCCGCGCAACAGCTTCCTCTCCGACGTCCTCGACCGGAAGATCGGGATCCCGATCTCGCTCAGCGTGCTGTATCTCGAGATCGCGCGGCGCGTCGGCGTGCTCGCGCAGGGCGTGAACTTCCCCGGGCACTTCCTGGTCCGCGTGGAGATCGAGGACGCCTGGCTGTTCGTGGATCCGTTCTCCGGAGGCCGCGCGCTGACGCCGGCCGATCTCGAGACCCTGCTCAAGAAGACCACCAGCCCGGATGCCGTGCTCGATCCCAGCGTGATCGCGGCGGCGAGCAAGCGGCAGATCCTCTCGCGCATGCTCGTCAACCTCGCGGGGATCTACGGTCGCCACGGCGATCTGCCGCGCTCCCTCGATGTGCTCGAGCGGCTCGCAGTACTGGAGCCGGCGAATCCGCGCATCTCGCGAGATCTGTCGCAGCTGCGAGACCGCGTCGACGGCCTGAACTAGTACAATCGCGTTCGATGTCCGAGGACCCCCGCGATCTGTTCTCCGCCGGAGCGGTCGCGAAGCAGCTCGACTACTGCACGTACTGCCCGAAGATGTGCCGGCACGCGTGTCCGGTGTCCACGGCGAGCGGCCGCGAGACCTTCATCCCGCAGGTCAAGATGGATCGCGCCAACCTGCTGCGGCTCGGACGCAGCGAGTGGACCACCGAAGCCACCGATCCGTTGTGGGCGTGTACCGGCTGCCGCCACTGCACGATGTACTGCGACCACGGTAACGAGCCCGGGCTCGTGCTGTTCGCGGCCCGCGCCGCCGCCGTCGCCCAGGGCGTGCCGCATCCGGCGCTCACCGGCTACAGCGAGAGGTTCCGCGCCCGCGAGCAGCGGCTGTCGGCACAGGTCCACACCATGTTCGCCGGGCAGCTCGCCACGGAAGGCGAGCTCGGGTACTGGCCTGGCTGCGACGCGATCGACAAGGGAGCCGGCGATATCGCAGCCGCGATGGCGCTGTTCGAGCGCGTCGGTCTCGAGGACGTCAAGATCGTCGACGCGCCGCAGGCGTGCGCCGGCTATCCCCTGCTCGCCGCCGGTCACCGCGACCTGTTCCGGTGGCACGCCGGCCGCGTCGCCGCATCGCTGCGCGGCTTCAAGAAGGTGGCCGTCAACTGCTCGGCGTGCGTCTACGCGATGAAGGCGCAGTACGCCGCCGAGGGTGTCAACCTCAAGGTCGAGATCGTGTCGCTCGCAGAGGTCCTCGCACCCGCCGCCCAGAACCTCGCGTGTCCCCTGACGCGCAAGAGCGTCTACTACCACGACCCCTGCTATCACGCGCGCTACAACGGCGTGGTCGAGCAGCCACGCCGCGCACTCTCGCAGCTCGCCGAGCTCCGCGAGTTCGCGTGGGCCAAGACCGACACCGAGTGTTGCGGCGGCGGCGGCCTCCTGCCGAAGACCATGCCGATGGTCGCCGACCAGATGGCCAAGCGACGCCTCGCCGAGGTGCAGCAGACCGGCGGCGGCATGGTCGTCACCTCGTGTGCGACCTGCACGTTCATGCTCCAGCGCAACGCGCCGCCGTCCGTCGAGGTGGTGAACCTCGCCACCGCGATGGCGAAGCTGTCCGAGACCCCGTTCACGGCCCCGACCAGCATCCCCGACGCCGACGAAGGTTGATCCGGCCCGCCGCGTGCGAGGTACCATCGTGCTCATGCGCGTAGCCGTCGCTCTGCTGGTTCTCACCACCGCGACGGCGCAGGCACACATCGCGCTGACGTTCCCCCCGCCGCGCACCGCGGATCAGAAGGCTGGGCCCTGCGGCACCCTCGGCTCGGTGCGCGGCAGCAACGTCACCACGTTCCAGCCGGGCGAGACGATCACGGTCGAGTGGGACGAGACCGTGGATCACCCCGGTCACTTCCGGATCGCGTTCGACGATGCGGGCGACGATGCGTTCCAGAACCCGAACAACCCGGATGACAACTTCCCCTCGACGCTGGTCGAGCCGATCGCCGACAAGAGCGGTGGTCACTACACCCAGCAGGTCACGCTCCCGACCCAGCCGTGCGCGAGCTGCACCTTGCAGCTGATGCAGATCATGACCACGGCGGTCCCGTACAACTCGTTTTACTACCAGTGCGCCGACATCACGACCTCCGGAGATCCGGTGGCGCCCGGTGAGGTCGATGGCGGCTGTCAGGCCGGCGGCGGTGCCGGGGCCGGCATGCTCGTGGTCGTGCTCCGCGCGCTGACGCGTCGTCGACGCCGCGCTACGGCTGCTTCTTCTTCATCATCGGAAACTGAGACATCACCGCGTTCATCGCGAGCTTGAGCGCCGGATCATCCTTGCACAGCGCCACCAGCGTGCCGAACTTCATCAGCGCGCTCCGCATCCGGCCCTCGTAGGTCGCCGCGAACCAATCGCGCGCCGCCGGATCCTTGGAGCCCATCGCCTTCATCGCCTCGCGCAGCGTGGCGCCCCGCGGGGACAGCGCGGTGACCGCAGCGCCATCCTCCTTCGCGACGGAGACCGCCTTCAGGCAGCTCATCCCGGGTGCGCCGAGATCGGTGGCGAGCTTCTCGAACGCCACGATGTACGCCTCGAACGTGTCGGCCATCTCCGGGGTCACCGAGGCGGGCCGCGCGGGCTCCTTGTCTCCGCAGCCCCCGAGCATCACGAGCCCGCCGAGCGCGACAACCAGGGAGAGCGCGCCGACCCGGAACGTGAGACGCGTCATGGGTAGGACCGTAGCTCAGATCAACAGCGCCCGGACCGCCTGCCCGACGCGGAGCTGACCCTCTCGCTCGACGCGCGCATACCACCGCGACCAGCCAGGCTGCTTCGCGTGGTCGATCCGCCGGAACACCCCATCGGAGAACGACGCCGCGATGTTCTTGCACGGCTCGGTGGGGCGCGTGAGCACGATGATCACCTCATCACCGAGCGCGAACTTCTGACCGACCTCGAGCGCGGCCCAGTCCACCCCGGTGAGCGTGACGTTCTCGCCCGCGGAGCCCGGCCAGATCGGATGCCCCTCCGCCTGCAGCGCCGTGATCACCTCAACGGCATAGAGGCACACCGCGCGCTCGGGGCCGCCGTGGATCTTGGTGTGGATGTGACCATCACCGGCGAGTCCGAGGGTTCCGCAGTGCGCCTCGCGCAGCGGCAACTTCGGCACACCGCCCGGCGAGGTGTTGAGCTGGAAGATCCTCACGTGCCGGCGCGCGTGTCGGGCTCAGCGGCGGCATCACGCTTCCAGTCCGTGAACGCGGGGAGTGCGGCGATCGCCTCGCAGTACGCGCGGCAGGTGGCGTCGAGGTCCACGCCGTAGGTGGTGAACCGCGTGGTCACCGGCGCGAACATCGCATCGGCGATCGTGAACGCCCCGAACAGGAACGGCCCCTTGCTGAGCGCAAGCGCGTCGCGCCAGATCGTCATCACCCGGCGCGCGTCGGCCAGCGCCTCGGCGGTGTGCCCCTGCCCGGTCTTGGTCGCCACCACGTCCATCGGCATGTCGCGACGGAGGGCCGCGAAGCCACTGTGCATCTCCGCGCTGATCGAGCGGGCATGCGCGCGGCGTGCGCGATCCGCAGGCCACAGGTTCGCCGCCGGAGCGAGCTCGTTCACGTACTCGCAGATCGCGATCGTGTCCCAGATCACGAGCCCATCGTGGTGGAGGACCGGGACCTTGCCGGCCGGGTTCACCGCGACGATCTCGTCGCGCGTGGTCGGCGTATCGAGGAGGATCGTCTTGCACTCGAACGGCGTGCCGCTGTGCGCGAGGGCGAGGTACGGGCGCAGCGACCACGAGGAGTAGCGCTTGCTGCCGACGTAGAGGGTGAGCGTCATCTGCCGGAGTCTACCAGCACCGGTCGCGCTGCCGCCGCCGGCGGGATGCCACAGGTCAGACGCCGAACTTCGCGAGCTTCTTGTGCAGACCCTCGCGGGTGATCCCGAGGGTCACCGCGGTCTTGGTCTTGTTGTTCCCGTGATCGCGGAGCGCCTCGGTGAGCAGCCAGCGCTCGACCTGATCCATCATCTCCTTGAGCGTCCCTTGCTTGGGCGCGATCCGGGTGATGGTGCCCTCGATCTTGCGGAGCCGCGGCGACAGATCCGTGATCTCGATCCAGTGGCCGGGCTCGGCCTGGATCACGAGGCGCTGGACCTCGTTCTCGAGCTCGCGAATGTTCCCCGGCCAGTTGTACGTCGACAGCGCATCGAGCGCGTCCTGGGTGAAGCCCGGCAGCTCCATCCGATACTCGGCCGAGTACCGCTTGAGGAAGTGGGCCGCCAGGGTCGGGATGTCCTCTCTGCGCTCGCGCAGCGGCGGGAGCTTGATCGGGAACACCATGAGCCGGTAGTAGAGGTCCTGGCGAAACCGCCCCTTCTCGACCTCGGCCGCGAGATCGCGGTTGGTGGCACAGATGATCCGGACGTCGACCTGCTTCTCGCTGGTGGCGCCGACGGGGCGGATCGTCCCCTCCTGGAGCACGCGCAGGAGCTTGGCCTGTAGCGTCATCGGCATCTCGCCCATCTCGTCGAGGAACAGCGTGCCGCCGTCCGCGATCTCGAACAGGCCCTTCTTGTCGCTGTCGGCGCTGGTGAAGGCGCCGCGCTTGTGGCCGAACAGCTCGCTCTCGAGGAGGTTCTCCGGCAGTGCCGCGCAGTTCTGCGCGACGAACATCTTGTCCGCGCGCTGGGACTGATGATGCACGCCCGCCGCGATCAGCTCCTTGCCGGTGCCGGTCTCGCCCTCGATGCACACCGTGGCGCGGGTATCGATCACCTTCTCGAGCTGCGCGAGCACGGCCTTCATGGCGGGCGAATCGCCGATGATGTTGTCGAACTTGATCTTCTCCTGCTTGCGCTTCAGGTAGACGTTCTCACCGCGGGCCCGCTCCTCGGCGATCCGCAGCCGCTGGTGCAGCGTCGCGTTGTCGATCGCGAGGGACGCCTGAGCGGCCAGCAGCAGCACCACCTCGAGGTCGTGCTCCACGAACATGCCGACGCTGTCGCGGTTGTCAGCCTGGATCAGGCCGATGATGTCGTCCCCGCGCCACAGCGGCACCGCGAGGATCGAGAGGATCTGGCCGCCGAGGATCGATTCGCTCGACAGCGCCTCCTGCGCGTTGGCGGTCAGCACGGCCGCGCGATCTGCGAGCACGCGCTTCAGCACCGCGCGGCTGGCCCGCACGGCATCCACGCCGGAGGCGCGCGGCTCGGTGCCCGGCACCGGCGAGGAGATCGAGCGGGACACGGCGAGCGCGAATCGATCCTTGTCGGCCTCGGAGCGCAGC
>JAYVRN010000397.1:0-20076 GCA_043776275.1 Myxococcales bacterium
CGACGAGGGCTTCGAGGCCCGGCACGCGCTGCTCGCCCTCGATCTCGACACCGCGCGGATCACGCTCGACTCGTACCTCGATCGCGTGGTGTTCGATCGCCCCCGATCGTTCACCCGCGATGCGTTCCTCTCCTTCGTCCACGCCGAGTCGCAGCCGTTCCCCGAGACGCTCGCCGTGCTCGACGAGGTGGTGGCCACGGGACGCTACGTGGTGGTGGCGCTCAACAACGAATCGCGGGAGCTCAACGGCCACCGGATCGCCACGTTCGACCTCGCCCGGCGGTTCGATGCGTTCCTGTCCTCCTGCTACCTCGGGATGAGCAAGCCGGATCCCGGGATCTACGTCCGGATGCTCGAGATCCTGCAGCGCCCCGCGGAGGCGTGCGTGTTCGTCGACGATCGCGCGCACAACGTGGCGACCGCGGTGGAGCTCGGGATCCACGGGATCCAGCACACGAGCGCGCCGACCACGCGCGAGGCGCTCCGCGTCGCCGGCGTGCAGATCTAGCGGGCGCCGAGGTCGATCTCGAGGCCCTCGCGCGCCACGATCGGCTCCATGGACGGTGCGTGCGCGCGGGTCCAGCGGAGCGCCTCGGCGGCCACCAGGTCGAGTTCGTCGTCGGTCCGCTCCGGGTCGTGGTGATGCAGCGCGACCCGGGTGGCGCCGGCGTCCTTCCCGAGCAGGAGCACCTCGGAGACCAGCGAGTGGCCCCAGCCGTGCTTCGCCGGCATGTCCGAGGGGAGGTACTGCGCGTCGTGGATGAGGAGGTTCGTCCCGGCGGCGAACCGCGCGAGCTCGGCCGGGGTGGTGGTCACCGGCCCGGGGGGCGCGAGCTCGTTGTCGGTGAGGTAGCAGCGAACGCCGAAGAACCGCACCCGCGTCCGATGACTCTACCGCCAATTCTGCGGCGTCGGCCGCGGCTGCTCAGCCCGGCCAGGGGATCGTGCAATCGGGGGCGTTGATCGGGGTGCCGCGGGAGCTGTGGAGCGGGATCACGCCGGCCCAGTAGGGCAGGGTCAAGTCGACGCCGTCGTCGGGGAGTGGCGGCCCGGAGCGCGTCTTCGCGGACGCCTCGGTGATCGCGAGGCCGAGCACGTGCGTCGCGGCGAGCTCCTTGTCGTTCGGCGGCCGGCACGCAGCGGAGCGGCCAGGCGCGACGCGATCGATCAAGGCGGCGAGCGCGGCGAGCTTGGTGGGCGCGTCCACGACGAGCGTCGCCGTGCCGAACAGCACGACCGAGCGGTAGTTCACCGAGTGATGGAACGCGGTGCGCGACAGCACCAGCGCGTCGAGCAGCGTGACGCAGATCGAAATCTCGAGGCCCTGCGCCAGCGAGCGCAGCATGTGGCTGGCGGCCGAGCCATGAAGATAGAGGTGGTCGCCGACGCGGACATGCGTGGTGGGGATCACGACGGTGCCGTGCTCGGACGCGAAGCCGACGTGGCAGATCAGGGCCTCGTCGAGGATCGCGTCGATCTGGGTTCGCTCGTGCGAGCCGCGCGCAGGCTTGCGACGGACCTGCGTGCGGTCCGTGACGGGGAGGGACGTGGTCATGGGCTATCCTGGTCCTGGAATGGATGAGGAAATAGGTCCATGATTGATAAATCATGTGGTCCATCTCGAAGCGCCGAGGTGCCGGGCCGTCGGCGATGTTCGTCCAGGTCGCGGCCGCGATCATGGACGACATCCGGCGCGGGGCGTTGCAGCCCGGGGATCGGTTGCCGAGCACGCGGGCGCTCGCGACGCAGTTCGCGGTCAATCGCAACACCATCGTCGCGGCGTACGACGAGCTCGTCGCGCAAGGCTGGGTGGTCACGCGGGGCGCGGGCGGCACGCTCATCTCGGACGAACTGCCGGTGGCGCGACGAGGGCAAGGTGCCGCGGCGGTGCGTGGGGTGGCGGCTCGGCCGGGCTACGACGTGCGGGTGCTCCCGGCGACCACGGTCCCGTTCGGGTCAGCGGAGATGCTGTACCAGCTCTCCGGAGGCGTGCCCGATCCGCGCCTGCTGCCGAGCGCCATGCTGTCGCGGGCATATCGCCGGGTGCTGCGCTCGCGCGCTGGTCGCGCGGCCCTCGACTACGCGGACCCGCATGGGGCGCCCAGGTTGCGCACGGCGATCGCGGCGATGTTGAGGACCAGCCGCGGGATCCCCGCGACCGCCGACAACATCCTGATCACGCGAGGGAGCCAGATGGCGCTCGATCTGGCGACGCGGCTCCTGGTTCGCCCGGGGCAGACCGTCGCCGTCGAGGAGCTCGGCTATCGTCCGGCCTGGCGGGCCTTCGAGGAGGCGGGCGCGCGGCTCGCGCCCATCGCGCTGGATGGGAGCGGCCTGGTGGTCGACGATCTGGCGAGGATCACGCCGCGCTGCATCTACGTGACACCGCACCACCAGTACCCGACCACCGTGCTGATGTCGCCGGCCCGACGGATGGCGCTACTCGAGCGCGCCCGCCGCGAACGCTTCGCGATCCTCGAGGACGACTACGATCACGAGTTCCACTTCGACGGGCGGCCGGTCGCGCCCCTGGCGGCCGCCGATCCCGGTGGCAGCGTGATCTACCTCGGCACGCTCTCGAAGATCCTCGCGCCGGGGCTGCGCCTCGGATTCGTCGCGGCGCCGGAGCGCGTGATCGAGGGGCTCGCGCGGCTGCGGACGATCGCCGACCGGCAGGGGGATCAAGTGCTCGAGCTCGCGGTGGCGGAGCTGATCGAGGACGGCGAGCTCCAGCGCCACGCCCGCAAGATGCGTCGGGTCTACGCGGGCCGCCGCGATGCCCTGGTCACCGCCCTCCGGCGCGAGCTCGGTGGCGCGCTGAGCTTCGATCTGCCACCGGGTGGGATCACGCTGTGGGCCAAAGTCACGCCCGACGTCTCGATCGAGGCATGGTGCGAACGTGCGCGGGCGCGTGGCGTGGCGATCTCCGAGGCTCGTGACTTCGCACTCGATGGCAAGGCTCGCCCGTACGTGCGGCTCGCGTATGCACGCTATCGCGAGAGCGAGCTCTTCGATGCCGTGCGCCGGCTGCGCGACGCCTTGCCTCGCGGGAAGAACTCGACGAGGCTCACGGGATGACGGCCTGGAAGTTCGCGCAGCCGCCCGCGCCGCGGCAGGCAAGCGTGACGCTGTTCGTGTTCGGAGTGCTCGCCGACGACGTGCCGATGTCGCTGTCCCGGTTCGGCGTACCAGATGCTGCGGCCCTCGAGCTGTGCGAGGTCCGCATGCACACGCGCGAGGCCGACCCACGATGGTTCGATGGCTGGCGCTCCGGCTCGCTGCGGAACATCGCGCGGATCGATCTCGGCGAGGGCGCGGCGGTGCTGGACGAGGCGACGGTGCTGCACTCGATCACCTCGGAGATCTCGGAGCCAGCGGATCTGCGCTACCTGCAGACGGCCTGGGCGCTCGCGCGGTACCTCGTCGCACGCGGTGGGTCGGCGGTGCTCGATGCGCATGCGATCGCGTTCACCGCGGGTACCGCCGTCCCGGCCTCTGGGGCGCCGCTCGACGTGGCGCACGAGGTCCGGATCGTCTACGAGACCGAATCAACGCGCCCGGATCAGGCGCACGCGATCCACACCCGTGGGATGCGGAAGTTCGGGGCGCCGGATCTGATCGCGTTGTGCAGCGACGCCGATGTGCCGCTGATCGGCACCGCGCTGGGCGAGCTCGCTGACTCCGTCGCGCGTGGGGCGGAGCTCGGCTCGGCCCGCCACAAGATCGAGGTCCTGCCGGGCGTGAACTGGGTGGCAGTGCCCGACGAGCACGGGCTCGGGAGCCTGCTCCAGCTCAACAACACCGCGCGCGTGATCGTCGATTCGGAAGGGCACGATCTGGTCGGCGTCGCGGAGCGATTGCGCCGCGCACCGAGCTGAACCAAGTATCCTCGGGATCATCGATCACGAACTCGACGATCGAGTGACCCGGGCGCGCAGGTCGTCGAGCGACATCGTGCCCGGGGGCCGGCGTGCACGCACCGCCTCGGCGGCGACCTCCTGGAGGGCGGCGTTGACCGGGGTCGGCACGCCGTGCAGGCGGCCGAGCATCGCGATCTCGCCGTTCAGATAGTCAGTCTCGAGCTCGGTGGCCCCTCGTGCGAGGCTCTGCCACGTCGAGCCACCGCTGCGCGTGGCGCCGGCGATCGGCCGCGATTGATATCCCGCGCGGCTCGCCTGGTCCTCGGCCTCACTCGCACACGACAACCCCGCCGCGGCGAAGCAGGCGCGGCCCTCCGCGCGAGCGCGATCCGCGACATCGGAGGTCCGGGCGCCGGGGCCGGCCAACGCCTCGGCCCCATTCGCGAGGTTCGAGAGCAGCTTGGCGCGCTTCCACTTCATGATCTGCGGACGCACCTCGCAGGCGAAGCCGGCGACGATCAGCTCGCCCGCGATCGTGTCGGCGAGGTCGCCGGTGCCATCGGGATACCGGCCGAGATCGATCAGCCCGGGCACCGGTGCGGCCCACACCTGCACCACGCCCGGGGTCAGGTACGTCGCGGGCATCTTCACGCAGCCACCGTAGACATCGTCGGCGTGGCGCAGGGCGATCCGCTCGGCCTCGATGCCATTGGTGAGGCACACGATCGGCACCTGACGCGGTGCCGCCAGCTGGCGTAGCGCCGCGGCCGCGTCCTGCGTCTTGACGGCGAGCGCGAGCACATCGCCCTCTTGCCAGGCAAACGGCTCATGGACGTTGGCGATCGACGGCTGCACGGTGAACGTGCTCTCCGGGGTCTCGACGCGCAGCCCGCCGGCTCGGATCGCCGCGAGCTGTGCCCCGCGGGCGAGCAGCACGACGTCGCGCTTCGCCCGCGCGAGCATGCCGCCGATCACGCCACCGATCGCACCGGCGCCGAGGATGACGAGCCGCATCTACTTCTTGGGCGAGAGGGGCTGCTTCGGGTTGAGATCGAGGTTCTGCATCGCATCCTCGAGAGAGATCTTCTTCTCGGTGCGCTTGGTAGACAGCTCCACGATCTCGCGGCCGAGCTTGTCACCATCCTTGGCGAACTGCTCGAGCCGATCGGAGAGCCGCTTGCGCAGGGCGCTCGCCGCCGGGTCCTTCTTGATCGCTTCGAGGTTCGCGCGGGTCTCGTTCGCGCGCTGATCGAGCTCGCCGCGCGTGCGCGCCTTGCCTTCGATCTCGGTGTCGATCCGGCCCACCTCCTGGCGCAGCTTGACGATCGGGTCGAGCTTGGCGCGGGTGCCCGCGTCGAGGTTGCCCTGGGCCAGGATGCCCTCGAGAAGCACGAGCGCGCGGGACTCCCAGATCGAGATCGTCGAGCGAGACGGGGTCTGCTCCACGACGTCGAGCTTGGTCTCGGTCGCCTTCGCGGGGAGCTTGAGCTGGATCAGGTACGCATCCGGAAGGTCTTCGGTGGCCGGCGGGCGCGGCGTGAGCTCGTAGCTGCCGCCCATCTTCTGGTGGCGGACGTAGAGCGTGGTGTCCTCGGCGCGCGCGAGCTGAGACTTGACCTCCCAGGTGGTGGTGCGGCGACCGAACGACTCGATCTCCATCACGCCGCGCACGATCTTGATGAGGCGGATCTCGTCGCCGTTGTACTGGGAGTGCGAGCTGACCAGGAAGCTCGATTCGACGGCGAACGGGATGGTCACGGCCACGCCGGCACTGACCGGCTCGCTGATGCCTTCACCGACGAAGCTGCCGCCCGAGTAGATCGAGATCGGACCGGACTCGAGGGCGAACGGCGTGGAGTTCTTGAACCGGATCACGCGGTACGGGTTGGACTCGTAGCCGGGGCCGCCGCCGCCCGGCTTGAACAGGAACGTCTCCTCACCGTCGACCTGCTGGTTGATGATCGCCACCATCGTGGACGTTCCATCGGGCACCGTGAGCGATTCGCCGAGGTCGTAGCGCGAGAGGCCGCTGACGTTCGCGGCTCGGGTGCTCGGCTGCATCGAGCGAGCGAGCTCTTCGGCATCGACGGCCGCCGATTCGTCATTCACGCCGCCCCACACGTCCGGCGCGGGCTGGCTGGCGGGCATGTTCTTGTCGGCGATCGACTTGGTCACCGGCCGCGGTGCGGCGCGCGGTGGGGCCTTCTTCGGCTCCGCCGCTGAGCGACCCGCGCCGGCCGATGAGATCTTTGCATCGCCGTCCTTCCACCGCTCGGCGCTCGCCGTGACCGCTGGGGGAGCGGGGGCGGGCTCGCCGGCCTGCGCATAGCCGGCCTCGCCGATCGAGGCCTGGGCGCGGCGCGTGCTCCCCACGGCGGAGAGGTCAGTGCGGGTGACATCGCGGGGTGTGTGCAGATCGTAGCGGAACGCGATCGGTGCGCCCGAGGTCAGCGACAGCTTGACGTCACGCCAGTCCTCGCCCGTGGTGTTGTCGACGACGGCCCAGCCCTGGAGGAGCGCCTGGCCCTTACCGTGGTCCGGAAGCACGACGCGATACGTGGGCTTCCACATCGGCGCGCCGACGACGTAGCTGACCACCAGATCGTGGGCGTGGGCGCCGGCGAGGCGGATCGTCACGTCGACCTGCTGGAACATCCCTTCGCCGGCGGTGGCGTCGAGGCTGCGCTGGAACTGCATCGAGATGTCTTCATTGTGGAGGACGATGCCGGCGACCTTCGAGAGCTTGACCACGGACAGCCGATCGTCGTGGATCAGCGTGACCTTGTAGTCGAGCTGGTGCTCGCCATCCTCGTTGCTCGGGCGCGATCCATCGGGCTGGATCACTTCGACGATCAGCACCCGACCGCGCATCGAGTCACCGTCGCTGGTGCGCAGGGTGACCTCGGTGCCGCGGAGCTTGTCGAGCACCTCGGCCAGGCTGCCGCTGCCCGGTCCGAGCGTGGCGATCGCGGCGTTGGCCCATGCGCGGGGATCGAGGGGCATCGAGATCGAGACCGCGCGTCCGCCCTTGCGCTCGACGACCGTGAGGCTCTTCAGGAGATCGTTGACCTGATCCTTTCGCACGCGGATCGTGAACATCTCGCCGGAGACGGTGCCGCCGCGTTCGAAGTACCCGACGCCGTTGCGATACAGCACGACCTTCGAGAGCTGGAGGGCGCCGCCGGTGGTGGCGTAGGGCTTGCGCGCGTGACCACACGCAGCGGCGGTGAGCGCCAGGGCCAGGAACGGCAGGAGATGTGTCCGCTTGAGCATCGCGCGACTGTAGACGATTTTGGTCCGAGGCGCGCCGGCGCTCAGTGGATCGAGCGCCCGCTCGTGCGGAGCAGCGGCTGCGTCGGGCGGCGACACCGCGCGATGCGATCGTTGGCGCGAACGCACGGGAACACGATCTCGAGCCTCGTGGCACCCGCGGCGGAGGTCGACACCCGGAGGGTCGCGTCGTGACGGCCGACCACGGTCAGGATCAGCC
This sequence comes from Myxococcales bacterium, assembly GCA_043776275.1. Lineage (GTDB taxonomy): Bacteria > Myxococcota_A > Polyangia > Haliangiales > Haliangiaceae > JABFXX01. Next base: position 7,351 of record JAYVRN010000397.1, read on the forward strand.
GTAACGACTCGCCGTGATCGAGGCGCGGTGGGAGCACGGGGAGCGGCGTCGCGGCCGACGTGCTGAGCACCTCGAGCCTGACCCCGGCCCCATCCGTGGTCCCGCCGACCACGAGCACGACGCCCGCGGCGGCTGCGATCCACAGCTCCAGGAGGCTCGACACCAGGCGCTCGAGCTCGGTCCTGACCCCGTGAATCTGAGACAGGCTCGCGGCCACATCGACGACGAGCCGGACCGCCGGCGGCAGCGTCAGGGCGCGCGCGGCGGCGACCTGCTCGACCAGCGCGGCGAGATCGAGCGGCTCCGCAGCGTCATCACCGGCGATCGTCCCGAGCTTCATGGGCGGAAGTAGACCGCGCCGCGGAGGACGGCGCCGTCCGTCAACGGCCGATCCTGGCGTCGGTGTCCGTCCTACAAATCGGAGTACAGTGAGGCGTGGGCGAGACCACCAGCGTCGTCGGGGAGCCATCGCGCGCGGCGCGGGTGGCCCGTCTGTTTGCGACGCCGACCGGGGTGCTGATCATCATCCCGGCCCTGGTGATCGCGGTGGGCGTGGTGGTCCTCCTGCTCGGCCGGCGCGCCACCCGCGACAGCGCCGAGACCATGGCGCGGCACCAGCTCGTCGCGCAGGCGATCGACGTGCAGCACGACATCGGGTTCGCGCTCGATCAGGCCGGTCCGGTGCTCTCGAGTCTGCGGCTGCTCGCCGAGCCCGCGCTCGCCACACCCGATGCGGTCGCACGCATGCGCGACGTGGTGGTCGGGCGCCCGGGCATCGCGTTCACGAGCATCGTGTTCCCGAGTGGTGCGATGTACTCGACGTTCATCGATCGCGTGACCGGCGAGCTTCAGGTCGCGGAGTCCCACGTCACCGACACGGGCTCCCCGCGCACCAACTACAGCTTCACCACGGGCGAGCCTCGCGCCGTCAGCACGGAGACCACCAAGTACGATCCGCGGAGCCGGCCGCGGTTCAAGACGGCGACCGAGGCCAAGCAGCGGATCTGGATGCCGCCGCGCACATTCTCGTCGTCGCACAGGACCGGCCTGACCGTGGCGGAGCCGGTGTATGCGGCCGATGGAACGCTGACCGCGGTCCTGACGATCGACTTCGACGTCAGCGAACTGTCGGCGGTGATCGCGCGGGCACCCGTGCCGGGCGCGCGCACCGTGATGTTCACCGCGGATGGCAGCGTGCTCGCGAACCCCTCGGTGCCGATTCCGGACGTCGCCCAGGACGAGAACCGCGTCCTTCACTACAAGGACTTCAAGGATCCCGCGCTCGATGCGCTGTTCGCCGCGATCGGCACCGCGACGCCCACGGAGCAGCGGTTCCTGCACCTCTCGGCGTCCGATGGCGACTATCTGGCCTCGGTCGCGAGCGTCGGCACCAAGCGCGCGGGCACGGCGGCGCCCGTGGAGTGGTTCCTCGCGACGCTGGTTCCGGAGAAAGCCCTGTTCGGGGCGACCTGGAGGTTCGGCCGCGAGACGATCATCGCGTCGGCCGCCGCCCTGGCGATCGCCCTCGGGGTCTCGCTGATGTTCGCGTGGAACCTGGTCCGGATGCGGCGCGCGGTGGGCGCGGCCCGCGCCGAGGCGAAGTCCGCGGTGGAGCGCGCGAAGCAGCTCGGCAGCTACCGGCTCGTCGAGAAGCTCGGCGGCGGTGGGATGGGTGAGGTGTGGCGCGCCGAGCACCAGCTGCTCGCGCGACAGGCCGCGATCAAGCTGGTGCGACCCGAGGTGCTGATCGACGCGCAGCACGCGCCGGTGGTGCAGGAGCGGTTCAAACGTGAGGCCCAGACCCTCGCATCCTTGCGGTCTCGCCACACCATCGAGCTCTATGACTACGGTGTCACCGCCGACGGCAGCTTCTTCTACGTGATGGAGCTGCTCGACGGTGTGGATCTCTCGCAGCTGGTGTTCTCCCATGGGCCGCAGCCGGCGGCGCGCGTGATCAGCATCATCGCGCAGGCGTGTCAGTCCCTCGCGGAAGCGCACGATGCGGGGCTGTTCCACCGCGATATCAAGCCCGCGAACCTGTTCCTGTGCCGCGCGGCCGACGAGGTCGACATCGTCAAGCTGCTCGACTTCGGCATCGTGCACAACGTCGCCGATCCGATCGCCCTGCCTGCCGCGCCGACGGCCGCGGGCCTGGCGGCGCTGCCGTCGACCACCGGCGAGCGCCTCACGATGGTGGGCACGGTGATCGGCACGCCCGGGTACATCGCGCCCGAGCAAGCGGTCGGCGCGCCGCTCGATGCGCGCGGGGATCTCTATGCGCTCGGCTGCGTGGCGTGGTGGCTGCTCACCGGCAACGAGGTGTTCCCTCGGCCGACCGAGGACGAGGTGGTCCACGCGCACGTGGCCGATGACGTGCCCGACCTCCGATCAAAGGTCCGAGGCTGGCTCCCGCCGGAGCTCGAGACCGTGATCCTGAAGTGCCTCGAGAAGCGGCCGAAGGCGCGGCCGGCGGATGCGCGTGCGTTGGCCGAAGCACTGGTCGCGATCGAGATCCCGCCCGAGCATGTGTGGTCGCGCACGCAGGCGATCGCGTGGTGGGCGAGCCTCGGCAAGACCGCGACCTCGCCGCCCGATGCAGACACCGCCCCTGCGGGCGTGGCGGTGCGCACGCCGGCGGCGAGCTCCGAGGCGGCGACGGTGGTCGGCGATCGCGTGCTCGTCCCGCAGCGCACGGACACGCCTTCGGGCTCGTCGGCGGCGATGACGATCGAAGCGCGGCCGACTGGCCGGACGTAGCACGGTCGGCAGCGCCCTGGTCGGTGCGTCAGTGGGGCGAGAGCAGGTAGTCCCACGTGGGGCCGAGGTGGCGGAGCGGCCCGCCGAGGGCGCAGGGGGCCGAGGCGGTACCGAAGCTCGCCACGCTCGGCGTGACATGTCCGTCGATGCGGCTCGCGCACGGCTCGGTGTGGACGACGAACCGGTGGCACTCGCCGGTGGGCGGCTCCTCCGTGACCTCGCACGTGGCGTCGGGGAGCCCGATCGCGGCGTAGTTCGCGGCGAGCTCGATCGGCTGCGTGAACGGATCGTCGGCGTAGTTGATGGCGAACATCCGGGCGCCGGGCGTCGCCGGCCGTGACGCTGCAAACTCCGCGAGCCAGGTCACCGGGCCTTGTGCAGCGCTGCCGGTGTTCACGCGATCGAGGACACCACTCAGGAGCACGACGCGACTGACCTCGTGATCGTGCGCGAGGATCAGCGCGTGACCACTGCCCTGCGAGAAGCCCACGAGGACGACGTGGGTCAGATCTCCGCGAGCGAGGCGATCGCGGAGCGGCCCCCACACGGCGGGGAGTGCGCCAGCGAGATGAGTGGCGAGCGTGTCGATCCGGTGCACGATCCCGTTCGCGCGGTCGACCTGGAGCTGCGGCGCGGCGTCCTCGCCGTAGACGATCTCGTGGCGCACCGGGCCGTAGCAGGCGGCGGCGTCCTCGCACAGGTCACGGATCGCGCGCTCGTTGCGGTACGCGGGCGCGATCGCAGCATAGCCGCGGCCACACGCGCGCTCGGCGAACGCGTGCGCGGTGGCCGGGTCCTCGCGGGCACCGACGAGATAGATCACCAGCTGGCCGTTCCAGTGCGCAGGGACCACGGGCGTGCAGTAGTAGTGGCGTGCATCCGCGCCGCTGGCCGTGGTGACCGGCGTGACCTCCGGATCGAGCTGCGTCGGGACGACGAGCCCTTCGCGGATCGTGGCGCTGTTCGAGGGCGCGTCCACGGCGGGGGCGCGACACGCGGCGAGGCTCAGCGCGATCCCGATCGCGCGCCCGATCACGCGCCCAGTTGCCTCGCTCGCGGGCCGGATCACCCGTTCGAGTGTAGGCCGACTCAGAAGTCGATGCCGAGGCCGCCCTGGATGATCAGGGGATTGACCCACACGCTCATCTTCGCGGTGCCGACCTCGACGGTATCGAACAGCGGCAGCTCTGGCGTGCGGACCTGGACGTGATGGACCTCGGCCTTCGCGAGCATGAACGCGATGAACTTCACGTCGAGCCGTGCGTACAGGCCCTTGAACAGCTTCGCCTCGAGGCCGGCCTGGAACACCATGCCGGGCGCGGGCGCGATCGACATCTCGGGCTGGCTGACCTCGGTCAGCATCGGGTTCGTGACCTTTGCGTTGAACGCGAACAGCACCGCCGCACCCACGCCGAAGAACGGCTGGACCCGCGCGTGCGGCAGCACGTTGTAGACGAGGGTGAGCATCGGAGGCGCGGCCTTCGCCTCGCCGAGCTCAGGGCCGAGCGGGCCGACGCCTGTGGGGATCCCGAGCGCCATCGGGGCGATCGATTCGTTCGCGAGTGTGCCCGTCGCGCGGAACTTCACCGTGAACGGCACACCGAGCACCGTCTCGAGCGAGAGGTGATCTCCGCCGAACGGCAGCTTGTAGCCGAGCGTGATCGCCGGGATGGTCGCCGAGCTGACCTCGGAACCGGAGCCTGCGATCGGACCGTTCTGTACCGCCAGGCTCGCGGCGCCATCGACATCCGCGAGCTCCATCGGCCGGGAGGTCGACAGTGGCGCGACGTGTGCGATCCCGCCGCGGACGTAGAACCGCTTCGTCGACCTCTTGTGTGCGAGTGGGGCGGGCTCGGGCGCCGTCTCGTGGACCACGTCCTCGGCCTGCGGCACGGGCGCGGGCGCGGGGTCCGGGGTGGGCTCGGGCGCCATCTCGATCTCGGGCTCGTCGACCTTCGCCGGTGCGGGCTTGGGGGTCTTCTTGCCCTTCTTCTTCTTTGGCGCACCGTGGGCGATCAAGGGGATCAGCGCGAGCGCCGTGACGAGCGCGGCCTTCATCGGGTCACCCCGCGCAGCGGCGGCGAGATCAGCTGAAGCTTCATCTCCCCGGCGGGCACCGCCATCTTCACACTGCCGGAGACCCCGAGGGGCGCATCGATCTTGACCTCGACCGGCAGCGCGGCCGTGTTGGCCACCGCGATCGAGATCCGACCGTCGGGGAGGAACGTCACCGGTCCCTCGAGCGTGACCGACAGCGGCTTGGAGTGCAGATCGTGGCTCGACAGCGGGATGCTCATGTCGGGGGCATCCATGTAGAGGTCGAGCTTGACCACGAGCGTGGGCGTGCCGCCGCGATCGATGATGTAACCGGTGACGCCGGTCTGGCCGGCGGGCTCACGTACGCGCATCACGGAGGTGCCGGTGTCGGTGTTGATCCCGATGATCGCCGTGGCGTTCATCGCCACCGAGGTCGCGAGCATCGCCTGGGCGGAGATCTTGACGGGGACGCAGCTCGTCGCGCTCGAGCCATCGGGGAGCGGGCAGGTGGTGCTCAGCTCGCCCATCTCCACGGGCATCGAGCCGAGCAAGTACATGCAGGCCTGCGTGCCCGGCATGTTCGGGAGGCAATCGGCCGAGGTGAAGTGGGCCTGGCTGACATCGCCCGTGGTGCCGGTGATGTTGAGCGCCGCGCGGTTCTCATCCGAGAGTGGCTCGCCGCTCTCGAGGAAGCCGGAGCCGTTGAGATCGGAGTACGGCCCCACGTCGGCGAACATGAACGTGGACTTCTCGGCCGCGGCGCCGAGGAACGAGATCGAGAGATCCGGGCCGCCGGCATCTCCGTTGGTGGTGCCACCGAGCGGATCGAAGCTCGCGGCGGCACCGAACACCCCGCACAGCTCGCCCGCGTTGCAGCCGCCGTTGTTGCCCGAGACCAGGCGGAGCCGGTAGCGCTTGTCCACGACCCACGGCTTGTCGGGGACGAAGGCGACGGTGCGATTGTGGGTGATGAACGTGCCGGCGACCGCCGCGGTGCAGGTCCCCGCGCCGTCGATCTCCTCGATCCGGATGCTGCCCTGGTTGCACGCGGTGCCGTGGACGATCGAGGCGGGCTGCGGTGGCTGGCTGAACGCGATCTGGACCGACTCGTTCGCGGCGAGCGTGAAGTTCGCGTAGAGATCATCTCCGCCGCCGCCGCCCTGGCAGCGCCCGGGGCTGGCGCCGTTCGCTCCGGTAAGTGCGCACGGGACGCCGGGATGGATCGCCGTCACCGTCAGCGGCGCATCGGTGTTGATGAGGCGCGGGGTGGAGAACGTGATCGGGGTGGTCGCCGGGAGTTTGTTGCCCGCGACATCGGCCACATCGGAGAGCACCACGCGGTACGAGGTGGAGTACGTCAGCGGCGCGACCGAGCGCACCACGACCGCAGCGCCGTGACTCTCGATCACGCTCGGCACGACGGTGCCGGCGGCGGTCTCGAGCCGGAGCCCACCGGCGCGCAGCCGATCGAGATCCACCGGCTCGTTGAAGATCACCTCGACGCCTTGATCGACGGGGTGCTCGTTCGCTCCGACGCCGGGCATCGACGCGACCAGCGACGGTGGGGCGGTGTCGCTGTCGGCCTTCGCGTTGGCATCCGTGATCAGCTCGAGGACAAGGTTGGTGGGCGCCGCGGTGACGCCGAGCAGCCCGAGCTCCATCGACGCGACGGTCTCGATCGCGAGCACGCCGTCGGAGCCGACCGCGGTGCCCGAGGCCTGCACGCCGAGCACGGTCTGGGTCAGCACGGCGTTGCCCTTCGGATCCACCGCGTAGACCGCGACGTCCATGCTGAGATCGACGTAGAGCGGCGCCCGTTCGTTCTCGGGTCGCTGGTCAGCCGCCTGGTGCGGGTTGCGATACAGCCGCCCGCCTGCGTCGGTGAGCATCTCGATCTCGATGTCGCCGGTGACGAGGCCGACGGAGATCTCGCCGCCGAGCTTGACGTCGAGGCCGGTGGCCTTCATCCGCTGACCCTTGCGGATCGTGAACGCGATCGGCCCGCCGAGCGCCTTGGGATCGCCGAGCTCGGCGGCGAGTGAGGCGGGGAGCAGCGCGGAGCTCTCCTTGCCGATCAGCGGCTTGTCGATCGCGATGACGTTGCGCTCGGCGCCGGAGCGCGAGTGTGCCGGGCCCGGATCGGTCTTCTGCCGCGTGCGCAGCACCTGCGGGATCTGGACGTTGCCGCGGCTGTTCGCCGGGACCAGCGGGATCGTGATCGGTGCGAGCACCTGGCCGCCGAGATCCGCGAGCCGGTTGCCGAGCCGGAGCTCGTAGGTGGTGCCTGCCTTCAGATCGGTGGTCGGATCGATCGCGACGTGGATGCCACTGCCGATCACCGTCGCCGGCACCGCCATCCGCGTCGACATGTCGACCAGCTCGATCGCCCCGGTCACGTTGGTCACCGTGCGCGGATCGAGTGGCTCCGAGAACACGAGGCGGATCGTCGACGTCTCGAACATCGGCCGGAACCCGTTCGGGCTCGCCGGATCACCGCCGTTGACCGCGATCAGGGCGGGCACCGCGGCGCGCGGGCGCATCGTTCGCGTCGTGAACGAGACCAACGCGTCCTGGGCGGGGAGGTTCTTGGCAGAGGGTGCGAGCGGCTGGCGCACGAACAGCGCATACGTCGTGCCCTCCTCGAGCTGCGCGCCGCTGAACTCGACACTCTTGCCCTCGCCGACGACCTCGGCCGTGGCATCGACCGGGCCGTTCGGGCCGACCAGGCAGAACGAACCTTGAACGCTGGTCCCCGAACCCGTACACGGCCCGAGCGCGCTCTTGGTGACGTCGTCCGAGAACGTCACGACGATCCGCGAGCCGAGCGGGACGTCCCGCTGACCATCGATCGGGAACGTGAAGATCACGCCGGGCTCCGCGGTCGCCAGCGGGGCCACGGACGAATCGCAGCCGCCGAGGAGGGCCGCGATCACCACCACACAACCTGCTAGACGAAGCACCACCAACGACACTATCAAGCTGGGGCATCGGATCGACGGAGATTCGCTAACTGCGCATATCCGCAACCAGTGTCGGCAGGGTTACGGATCCTTCAGCCAGCTCTGGTAGGGGGCGGCGATCAGGTTCGAGTTGTAGTAGCGGGGATCGTCCGAGACCTCGCGCACCGCCCAGGCCGGGATCGTGACGTGCTGCGTCTCGGAGGTCAGCTCGACCTCGGCGATCACCAGGCCCTGGTTGGCACCGTGGAACACGTCGATCTCCCACACCATCCCGTGGTGGTCCTCGGCGTGGCGGGTCTTCTCGATCAAGGGCTGCTCGCACAGGGTGAGGAGCTCGGCGGCGTCGGTGAGAGGCAGGTCGTACTCGAACTCGGCACGCGTCACGCCCTGGGTGGGCCCCTTGACGGTCAGCTTGGCCGTCGCTCCCTGGATGCGGACCCGGACCACCCGGTCTTTGTGGGAGTTGAGGTAGCCCTGGCGATACAGCGTCCCGGCGTTCTGCGGGGTCCACCTCGTCAGGTCGACCAGGTACTTGCGCTCGATCTCGTACGCCATGGGCCTCTCAGCGGTGGGACTCGAACAACTGATAGCTGCCGCTCCGGTTGCTCGCGAAGTAGATCGTCTTCCCGTCCGGTGACACCCACGGATCCGTGTCGTCGCCGGGCGAGCCGAGCTCCGAGAGCCACACGGGCGGGCCGAACGCCGCCGAGGCCGAGGTGCGCTTGGCCACGAACAGCTCCTGTCCAGATCCAGTGCGGCGGTTCGATGAGAAGTAGATCGCCAACCCATCCTGCGATACGAACGGGTTGCGATCGTCGTTCGTCAGCGCGTTGCCGAACTCCGCGAACGGAGTTGCGGAGGTCCACACGCTCTGGAAGCTCGCGTGAAACAGCTTCTGCGGTCCACCGACGGCGCCTCGACTGAACGCCATGAACATCCCATTCAGATACGTGGCACCACCTTGCTCGTCGTTGCCGTTGGTGTTGAGTCCCTGGATGGCCGTCGGGATGCCCCAGCCAACCATCGAGATCCGCTTCGACTCGAACAGGTTCTCGTCGGTCGCACCGAGTCGATTGCTCGAGAAGTAGATCGTCTGCCCGTCCGGCGCCACGTGGGGCGTGCCCGTGAAGGCGACGGGATCACCGAGCTGCTCGTCCCTCAGGTTGGTGAACCCGACGGAGGTCGTGAGCCGGTCCATGTGCCAGATCTGCCGCTCATCGCGGTTGAACCACAGCTGCTTCATGTCGGGCGTCAACGTTGGATCGTCGGCCCCGATCGGGACGTTCGCCACGGGGGTGGGAGCGCTCCAGCGGTCGATGCAGGCCACAAGCTCGTTCTGCACATCCGATCCATCGAAGGTGCAGCTCGCCATGCCGCATGCCTGAGTTTCGTCGACCTGGATCACCATCGGGATGCCGAGGCCCGTGCCATTGTGGAGCGGCAGGGTGACCATCAATCCGATCTCCTTGGAGCTGCTAACGGTCTTCCCGGCTAGCCGGAGCTCGACGCCGCATCCGGTGGAGGTCGCTCGCACATCGATCGTGGCGTAGGTCAGATCGAGCTGGCTCGCGAACCCGTGGAGGCTATCGCCGACCTTCGGCGCGCCACACTGGGTCATCGTGGGGACCGGGTTGAACATGAGGGTGTCCTGGCAGACCTTGCCCGCGCCGTCCAACCCGACGGAGCACTGTACGGTGGAGGGAAGCGTGCCGTTCGCGGGCTTCGTCACGTCTCTGGCGCACACGAGGTCCGTCCCGCACGCGTCGCACACCGACTGCGGGACACAGTAGTGCGTCGACGCGCACGTGGCCGGGGCGATCGGGCCGCTGTCCCTGCACGGCAACCCACCGATCTCGCAGCTCGCGTTGCTGACCGGCGTCAGACAGCTCGCCTTCTCGATCGTCGGTGGCGACTCGCCGAACCACACGTTCGGCGTGCAGTCGTCTCCGTTCGGGATCCCATCACAGTCGAGATCGTCGGGCGAGACGATGAACGCGGCGCTCGGCGTCTGGTTCGGGCGGAGCACGCCGACGCAGCTCGCCTCGTGGGCCGCGGTCTCGAGGTTCGCGCTCCAGGTCCCGAGGCCAACGACGCTCGGTGGCGTCTCGAAGTCGCCATCGGGTTCGACGAGGTCCAGCGTGTACTTCGCGTAGTGCGAGCCCGGGATCGCGACATCGAACATCGTCGCGGTCCCCGATACGCTATCGCCGGCGAACCCGACCGCGACGAGCGCGGCGATGTCCTGGGTGGTTCCGCGTACCAGGACGAACCTGGCCACGCCGTTCACCACGCTCTCGTCGAGATCGAGCTCGTTCCCCGGATCGCGCGACCAGTAGGTCAGCTCGCCGATCTGGGCGCGGGTCGAGTTCGCGATCGTGGTCTGCGACACCGGCACGCCGAGCGCGTCGGCGGCGTTCGTCTCGCCGACGCCGAGGTAGAGCCGGACGCGATCGACCGACGGATCTGCCGTGTGGACCTCGATGACGAGCCCACCGCCACTCGAACAACCGACGACCAAGCACAACAGCGCCAGCGCGAAGCGTCCCACCGGGCGATCATACGCGGGTCCCGTCATCCGAGGTGATCCATCGGTCGATCGGTCAATCGGTCGATCGGTTGATCGGTTGGTCCGTCGAGACCTGCTCGGCTAGCCTTCGCGGAGGGTGAGCTCGTGCGCGACCTGCTTGGCCGTCGCGAGGGCAGCCTCGGCGGTGTCAGCCGTGGCGAGCACCACCCCCAGCCGACGGCGTGGCCCCGCGCTGGGCTTGCCGAAGAATCGAACATCGACGTCGGGGCGGGTGTAGGCCGAGGTCAGTCCGTCGAGCACAGGAGACTGGAGCTCGCGGTCGGCGCGCAGGGCCACGCTGGCTCCGGAGCTGTGCCGGTGGATCCTGGGGATCGGGAGGCCGAGGATCGCGCGGGCGTGGAGCGCGAACTGGCTCCACACCTGCGTCCCCATCGTCACCATGCCGGTGTCGTGCGGACGGGGGCTGACCTCGCTGAACATCACGCGGTCTCCGGACAGCAGGAACAGCTCGACGCCGAAGATGCCTCGCCCGCCGAGACGCTCGGTGATCCGCTGTGCGATCGCCTGCGAGCGCTGGATCTGCAGCTCGCTCATCACGTGCGGTTGCCAGCTCTCGACGTAGTCGCCGCCGACCTGGCGGTGCCCGACGGGATCGCAGAACAGGGTCCCGTTGACCGCGCGCACGGTCAGCATCGTGATCTCGCTCTCGAACTGGATGAACTCCTCGACGATCACGCGGCCCGCGCCGGTGCGGCCGCCGGTCTGCGCGTAGTGCCAGCTCTGCTCGAGATCCGCCTCGGTCCGGGCGACCGACTGGCCCTTCCCCGAGCTGCTCATGATCGGCTTGATGACCACGGGCCATCCCAGCACGGCCGCCGCGGCCTTCAGCTCGTCGAACGTATCGGCGAATTGATAGCGCGCGGTGGGGAGATCGAGCTCCTCGGCGGCGACCCGCCGGATCGCCTCCCGATCCATCGTCAGCCGCGCGGCCTGCGCCGTCGGGATCACGGTGAAGCCCTCCGCCTCGAGCGCGAGGAGCTCGGCCGTCGCGATCGCCTCGATCTCGGGGACGATCAGATGCGGCTTCTCGGCCTCGATCACCTTGCGGAGCGCGGCACGGTCGAGCATGTCGATCACGTGGCTGCGATGCGCGACCTGCATCGCGGGCGCGTTCGCGTATCGATCACAGGCGATCACCTCGACGCCGAACCGCTGCAGCTCGATCACGACCTCCTTGCCGAGCTCGCCCGAGCCGAGCAGGAGGACCCGGGTGGCGTGTGCAGACAGCGGAGTGCCGATCGAGATGGGCTGCATGCCCGCGTCCTACCACGCCTCGCGAGGCTTATGGTCGTGGGCGCAGCGGGCCGGGCTCATCACACAGCGGGCACTTCTGCGTGACCACCGCGTTGTCGCAGGACTCGCAGGCATACGCGACCATGTGATGACCGGGCTCGCCGTACTCCGCGAGCGCCTTCGGCTTGGGCGAGGTGCCGCCGCCGTAACGCGCCGTGGCCGGCACCAGCGCGAGGGCGAGCAGCTCGAGCTCGTTGCATGACGGGCACTTCTTCGGGATCGGCAACCTGGACTCATCGCCGAGCGCTTTCGCCAGGCCACCCGGCGCGTTGCAGCGCGGGCAGATGTCGCTGGTGAACACCACGTGTGCGCAGCTCGGGCAGGTGATCGAGTACGTGCCGTCGACGAACTTCTCGCCGTCGTGAACCCAGCGGCCCGCATCGTTCGGATCGGCGAGCATCAGCAGCACGCGTCGATCGATGAAGCTCTTGATCTCGAGCGTGGCCGCCTTGCAGCTCGGACACCCGGCACCGACGGTGGCCTCGAAGCTGCGCTCGTCGAGCTGACCCATGAGTGGCAGGCCTACCTCGCTCCGGGGTGAAAGGAAACCATGGCTGGTGCGTTATCCAGCATGCGGATGATCCTGGCGATGGTCCTGGTCTCGGGGTGTGCGGCGGGGCACCGGGTGACCCGTGTGCTGGGGGAGCAGGAGTACGTGGCGTTCGCGGACCGGCCCTCGGCGGGCTACGCGCCGATGGCGCCCCCGGACTGCGCCGAGGGAGCACCGGAGTGCGCGGGGCAGTGGCTCGCGGCGATCCACATCGGCGACCGCGGCGGCTCGATCGAGCGCGTGCTCCAGACGCCGACCGGGTTCCAGATCTATGTGCGCGCGAGCTGCGACGCCGAGCCCGCGCCGAACTGGACGCTGCTGCTCCGCAAGCCCGTGGTGCCGGTCAACATCGTGCAGATCAAGACCGTGGGCTGCGACTCGCTAGCCGCGCAGCAGCCGGGTGCCGCTGGCGTCACCCCCGCTGGACTCGACGGGACGATGTAGCACCACGGTGCGCCCGGCCTCGCGCCCCGCGGCGTGGGCGCCATCGAACCGCACACGGCGGCGGCGGTGTTCGATGCGCGGATGACGCGCGTGATAGT
>JAYVRN010000398.1:0-20075 GCA_043776275.1 Myxococcales bacterium
ACGGAGCGCTGCGGCGCGCCGTTGGGATCGGTCGGTCTTCCGTTCGGATCGGTGGGCCCTGGCTGTTGCGGCTGCGCGACGCTCGGCCCCGGCGTCATCGGATTCGGATTGCCAGCGCGAGGCGGCGCCGTCTGCACCATGCACGCGGCAGGGATCGCCGCGAGGGTGATGACGAACGGGCTCGCAAAGGTTCGACGCAGGTGGCGCACGCTCATGCGGCCGAACCTAACACGGCCGCCGCGCTCGCGACGCGCAGGCCGCGGCGCAGGCGAGGTGCCACGTTCGCGACGCGCAGGCCGCCGGCGCAGGCGAGGTGGATGATACCGTCGCGGCGATGGGAGTCCGGTCGTTCGTCCTCGCGTCCGCACTCGCGGTCACGCTCGCCGGCTGTCAGGATTCGTCGTGCCTCGAGGGGCACTGCGGGACGCCGTGTGCCGAGCTCGCGTTCGCGTGCACCCCGCGACCGCTGTACATCGGCCCGGTGTCGGAGGCGCCGGCGGCGTACCGGCTGCGGCTCGGCGACGCAGCGGAGCATGACCTCCTGATCTCGAACGGGGTCGTCACCGGTGTGATCTCCGCGCTCGATTCGCCGAACGATCTCGCGCCGACCGGCGGCAACCTGATCGATTTCGGCCCGGCGGGTGGCACCGATGATCTGACCATCGTCTATCAGCTCGCCGGGATTCTCCCCGATGATGCCTTCGCGTACCGCTCCCTCGAGGTCACCGAGGTTGGCGGCTCGGTCGCGGTCACCGTGCGCGGCACCCTCGATGGCCGGCCCGAGGTCACGGTGGTCACCCACTACGAGCTGCGGGCGTGCGATCCGGGGCTGCGAGTTCGCTCCGAGCTCTGGAACGGGAGCGCGGACGTCGAGGCCTTCATGGTCGCGGACGTCTCGCACTGGGGAAAGCGGCGCGTGCTGCCGTTCGTGCCCGCCAAGAACCAGGGTTACCTGCAACCCGAGCTCGATCTGCTCGAGCTGAGTGCGCTGTGGAAGGGCACGAACTACATCGCGGCGGCCACGCCCGACGCGCAGGGCCCGGGCTACGCGGCCGTCGCGTGTGATCGGCGGACGATCGCGGGCGTGAACGATCTCGAGCTCTCCGCCCTCGGCACGCCGATCACGTTCGTCGAGCCCGGGGACACGGTGGTGCATGAACGCCTGCTCGTCACCCAGGGCGCGGGCGAGGGACCGGCCCCTGCGATCGATGCGGCGCTCGCCGCACGTGCGCAGCTGTTCTCCGCGCCGACGCGCCGGGTGTTCGGACGGCTGGTGCCGGCCGGGGACACGCTCGATGCCGGCTTCGGTGGCGACGTGCGACGCGCGTCAGTGCTGATCTCGGTCGGTGGGCGCCCGGCGACCGCGGTGGTGCCCGGGGCCGACGGCCAGTTCTCCGTCACGATCTCCGGGACGGGCCCGGTGACGACGGAGGTGTGGTCGTTCGGTCGCAAGGTCTCCGAGCAGGTCTCGGAAGACCGCGGCGACGTCGCTCTCGGGAATCTGGCGGTCACTCCACCGGCGACGGTCGAGCTCGAGGTCACGGAAGGCGGCGTCGGGATCTGGAGCCTGGTCGCGTTCCAGCCTGCGGACGACGCCACGGTCGGCGTGGTCGCGGGCTCGTTCCACGGGCGGCTCCAGGTCTGCGCGCCATGGCTCGGTCCCCCCAATGGTGCGTCGCCGGCGTGCAACCAGGTGCTGGTCGCTCCGGCCGGGACGTCCCTGGAGGTCCCCGCCGGGCGCTACACGGTCTATGCGACAGCCGGGCCCGATCACACGCTCGCGCGCGCCGAGATCGAGCTGCGCGCAGGCGTGCCCGCACAGGTCGCCCTCGCGCTCCAGCACCTCGACGTCTCGCCGCCCGGATGGCTGTCCGCGGATCTCCACGTCCACGGTCGCGCCAGCTTCGACTCGGGGTTCCCCGACGAGGATCGCGTACGCTCGTTCGCCGCGGCCGGCGTGGACGTGATCGCCGCGACCGATCACGACATCATCGGCGACTACGGGCAGACGGTGCGCGCGCTCGGCCTCGAGGATCGGATCGCCGTGATGGGCGGCCTCGAGACCACGCAGATCATCCCGTGGCTCGACGTGCCCGGAGAGGATCTCCCGCGCGTGATCGGCCACTTCAACTTCTGGCCGCTGCGCCGGATCCCCGGGGCGACGCGCGCGGGGGCGCCATGGGACGAGAAGATCGAGCCCGGGCAGCTGTTCGACACGATGGCGCCGCTCGTGGGCGTCCACGGGATGATGCAGCTCAACCACCCATGGGACGAGCCGGTGTTCGGCCGCGACCTCGGCTACCTGCGCGCGGTGAAGTTCGATCCGCGGCGCGCGCTCGATGACCCGGGGACGAACAACTCCGTGTTGCTCGATCGCCCTGGGGGCCATCACCGCAACGCGGACTGGACCACGATCGAGATCCTGAACGGTGCTGATCAGACGGAGCTCCAGAAGGCGCGCCTCCTGTGGTTCTCGCTGCTCTCCCAGGGACAGATCTCACCGGGCACCGGCAACAGTGACTCGCACGGGATGACCGACGCACGGCTCGGCTGGGCCCGCAACTGGGTCGATACGCGCACCACCGTCGCGAACTTC
The DNA here is from genome assembly GCA_043776275.1 of Myxococcales bacterium. Classification (GTDB taxonomy): domain Bacteria; phylum Myxococcota_A; class Polyangia; order Haliangiales; family Haliangiaceae; genus JABFXX01. The sequence goes on from JAYVRN010000398.1 coordinate 2,597, forward strand.
GATGCCGACGTGTTCGATGCCGACGTTCGCGCCGGCAAGCTGGTCGCGGGCAACGGCGTGGTGGTCACCGTCGAGGTCGGCCCGGCGGCTGGTCCCCGGCGCGGGCTCTCACTGTCGCCGTATGTCCCGATGCCGGGTGACGTGCTCGCCATCACCGTGAAGGCACCACCGTGGGTGCCGGTGGAGGAGGTCCGCATCGTGACCTCGGCGGGGACCCGCGTGATCGCCACGCGCGCACAGCTCTCGCACCCGGCCGATCCCTTCGGCACCACGGGGCTCGTGCGCTACCAGGCGCAGCTGCCGCTCGTCGAGCTGGTGACCAAGGATGACTTCGTGATCGTGGAGGCCGGGATGCCGTACCCCGCCGCTGCGGATCTCGACGACGACGGGGTCCCCGACACCACCGACAACAACGGGGACGGCGTGATCGACGACGCGGACATCGAGCCCGACGAGGATGCGGGCCCGCTCGCGATCCCCGCTGATCCCACCGATCCTTCGGATCCACGGTACTGGGTGACCCGCGTGATCCCGACCGCGTATCCCGAGGGCTTCACCAACCCGATCCTGATCGACTTCGATGGCAGCGGCTGGCTCCCGCCGGGGTTGCCGAAGTGAGGCCTCCGCTCGCGTCTGCGATCGTGCTCGCCATCGTCGGCCTCGGCACGACCAGCGCACGCGCCGAGGTACCGTGCACCGATCCGGTGCTCGATCCCGTGGTGACGCCGGTCCGCGACGTCGCGATCGATGCGCAGCGGACCGCGTGCCTCCGCGACGAGCTGTCGACGCACCTCGTGGGCCACGCGCTGATCGATACGCCGGGGTTCCACGGCGTGCTCGGTGGCGATCTCCGGATCTCCGGACGGTTGCGGATCGGTCGGCGGTTCGAGGTCGACGCGACGCTCCGCCTGATCGACGGTACGTTCGTCCAGAACGCCGTCAACAAGGCCACGGATCTCTCGTTCGGCCCGTTGACGATCGGCGGTGCCTGGTCCGACACGCTGGGCGCCGGCGCGGTGATCGCGCTGGTCGGCTCGCTGGAGGTCCCGTACACGCGTGATGAACACGCGACGGTGCACACCGCGGGAGAGCTGACCGCGGTGGTGACCGGGCAGCTCGCGCACCGGACCGTGCTGCACGCGAGGCTCGGTGCGCTTGGCGCCGTCGCGGCCTCGGCCGGTGGGGACACCGAGCGGATCGCGCTCCGCGCCGGCTTCGAGATCGCGCACCGGCTGCGGCGCGCGATCTCGCTCCAGCTCGGTGCGGAGCTGCAGGCCGGTTGGTATGCGGCCATCGATCACATCAACGTGCGCACCGGTGTGCACCTCCGGTTCCGCGGGCGGTGGCGGGGCGCCGTGGGGATCGGGGTTCCCGTCGGTGGGGAGGAGCGCACGAACGTGGTCCTCGATCTCGGGATCATCCGCGATCTCCGCTGAGCGGGGCAGGGGATCCCGGCGTGCTACGCTGGATGCGTGAGTCGGGACGCGACGCAGAGGCTCCATGCGCTCGTCGACAAGGGCGAGGCGGAGCCGTCGAGCATCCTGCCGGCCCGCGCGGAGGGCGATGCCCTGGCGATCGAGCTCGAGGACGCGCTCGCGCTGCGCTGGCGGATCCTCGTGGTCCGCGCGCTGATGGCACATCCGCCGGATGGGGACGCGGTGCGCGAGTGCTACGGCGAGCTCGTCGATCACTATCGCGGTGATGCAGCGCGGCTCGCGATCCTGCGGCCGATCGGCGACGAGATCCGCCGGCTCGAGGCCAGCGGCGAGCTGCCGAGCGCGATGGTCGCGCGCAGCGATCGTCGCAAGAAGCCGTAGCTACGGCGGCGGCGGGAGCTTCTCGCTGATCTCGGTCATCAGCGCGGCGAACAGGTGATCGAGGGCCACGGCGCGGCGGCGGGCGGCGCGCTTGAAGATCGCGCGAGTGCCGAGGAACACGCCACCGAGCCACGCCCCGATCGCCACGGGGATCAGCACCGGCATGCTGAGGAACGCGACGATCGGCACCATGATCGCGCCGCCTCCGAGGCCGCCGCCGAGACCCCCATACAGGCCGCCGGCGAGCTGACCGAGGGAGTCCGAGACCATCAGCGAGGTGCGGCCGTCCTTGACCGAGACGGTCACCACCGTGAACGGCCCGGTCGCGCGCGGATTGGTGCCGGCGGACCACGTGATCGAGGACTTCAGCAGCTCGGCCCGCCCTGGCTCGCGCGTGATCCCGCGAATCAGATCGATCAGGGACTCGAGCTCGTCGCGCGGGAACTCGCCCGTGAAGGTGTGTGCCCGCTCGAGGCGCATCGGCGCTCCGTACCACGGTGCCTTGCTCCCGAACCCGGTCCCCACCAGCGCCCCATCCGGCGAGACCGTGAGTGCCCACGAGCGGCGGCGGCTCTCGAGCTCCTCGATCTTGCGGTTGGCGACCACGAGGTCGGCCTCGAGTGCCTCGATCCGCGCCCGGTCCGCATCGCGATCATCGCGATAGCTCATTGCCCCGAGGGTACTGCTAGGGGGGCCTGGCGTGCTATCTACCGCCGGCGTCATGAGTTTGGTCGTTCTCGACGAGGTCACGCTGTTCTTCGCCGATCGCATGATCTTCGATGCCGCCTCGATCCGCCTCGGGCACGGCGATCGGGTCGGCCTGATCGGACCCAACGGCTCGGGCAAGACGACGCTCCTCAAGATCATCGCGGGCGATCAGGAGATCGACGACGGCAAGGTCACGCGCGCCAATGGCGTCCGCATCGGCTGGCTGCCCCAGGACCTCTCGATCGAGGGCGGCCGGTCGCTGATCGAGATGATCCTGACCTCGGTCCCCGGCCGCAAGGAGCTCGACGCCCAGCTCGCGAAGGCGGAAGGCGAGCTCGAGGCCGCGAGCGATCCTGCCGCCCACACCGACGAGGAGGCCCTGCTCGATCTGGTGGCCGAGGTCGGTGAGCTGCACGAGCGGATCGATCACTTCGAGCGGTTCTTCGGCGAGCACGAGGCGCTCGCGATCCTCGCGGGGCTCGGCTTCTCGCCCGGCGACGAGCTGCGCGACATCGGCGAGCTCTCCGGTGGCTGGAAGATGCGTGGCGTGCTCGCAGGCTTGCTGTTCCAGCGCCCCGATGTGCTCTTGCTCGACGAACCGACGAACCACCTCGACATGCCGTCGGTCGCGTGGTTCTCGGACTTCCTGAAGAAGTGGAACCGCTGCTTCGTGCTGATCAGCCACGATCGCGAGTTCCTCAACGAGCAGATCACCAAGGTCGCCAGCCTCGAGATCGAGGGGCTGCGGATCTACCCGGGCAACTACGAGAAGTACCTCGAGCAGCGCGGAGAGGAGGAGACGATCCTCGCGGGCCGCGCCAAGAACCTGAAGGCCGAGCGCGATCGGCTCACCGAGTTCATCAACCGGTTCCGCGCGCAGGCGAACAAGGCGAAGGCCGTGCAGTCGCGCGTGAAGTTCCTCGAGAAGATGGAGTCCGTCGAGACCTACGAGAAGCGCCAGGTGATGCGGTTCTCGTTCCCGGCGACCGATCGCACCGTCGCGGACGTGATCCGGATCGAGGGCCTGAAGAAGGCCTACGGCGAGCACATCGTGTTCCCCGGGATCGATCTCACCGTCCGGCGGGGCGAGAAGATCGGCATCATCGGCGTCAACGGCGCCGGCAAGACCACGCTGCTCCGGATGATCGCGGGCGAGCTGCCGCTCGACGGCGGCACGATCAAGATCGGGAACGGCGTGACCGTCGGGTACTACGCCCAGCATCACGCCGACACGCTGGATCTCACCTCGACGGTCTTCGAGGTGGTGCAGCGGGCTTCGCCCGAGACGCCGCCGGCGCGGGTGCGGTCGATCCTCGGAGCGTTCATGTTCTCGGGCGACGCCACCGACAAGCCGATCAAGGTGCTGTCGGGCGGTGAGAAGGCTCGCGTGGCCCTGGCGCGCCTCCTGGTCAAGCCGGGCAACCTGATGCTGATGGACGAGCCGACGAACCACCTCGACCTCGCCTCGTCCGAGAGCCTGACGGCCTCGCTCGCGACCTATGACGGGACGCTGGTGTTCGTCAGCCACAACAAGGCGCTCGTCAGGTCGCTGGCCACGCGGATCTGGAACGTCGAAGATCAGCGGGTCGAGACTTACCCGGGCACGCTCGACGAGTATCTGTACTCGATGGCGGAGCGCCGACAGGGTGTGGCGGTGATCGGGGGGGCCACCCAGAAGCGCGATCCCCGCGGGCAGGCCCCCACGGCCCCCAAGGCGTCCGCGAGCAAGGACGACGACAAGCTCAGGAAGCGCCGCGAGGCGGAGGCGCGCCAGAAGCGCGGCGCCAAGCTTGGGCCCCTCGAGAAGCTGGTCGCCCAGCTCGAGGAGCGGGTGGGGGTGCTCGAAGCAGAGCAGAAGATGCGGTCGGGCGAGCTGGCCGATCCGAGCGTGTACGATGATGCCGCACGTCGGAACAAGCTGCTCTCGGACTACCAGACCGGCGCCGACAAGCTCGAGGAGCTGAACGGGCGCTGGGAGAAGGCGATGGCCGAGCTCGAGGTCGAACGGGCCAAGCTGGCCGCCGCCGGAGACTGACGGCGATCGTCCAGACGTTGTAAGCTGTTGCCGTGGATCTCAGCGGCCAGACGATCGACGGGAAGTATCAGCTCGTGAAGATCGCGGGCGAGGGTGGGATGGCCACCGTCTACAAGGCGATCATCCGCGGTGCGGCCGGGTTCCAGCGGCCGGTGGCCGTGAAACACATCCGGCCCGAGTTCCGCGCGCTCAAGAACTACATCGACATGTTCGTCGAGGAGGCGCGCGTTGGCTCCGAGCTCGCTCACCCGAACATCGTCCAGGTCCACGACTTCGTCTCCGAAGGTGGCAGCTACTACCTGATCATGGAGTGGGTCGAGGGCATCGACCTCGGCGCGTTCATCCAGGCCCATCGCGATCAGAAGCAGTTCGTGCCGTGGCCGCTGGTTGCCGGCATCGGGATCGGGACCCTCCGTGGGCTCGGTGCGGCTCACGAGCGCGTCGCGCCCGACGGCACGCCGGCCCCCGTGATCCATCGCGATGTCTCGCCCCACAACGTGATGGTCGGCGTCAACGGTGTGGTCAAGCTCAGCGATTTCGGGCTGGCACGCGCGCGCGATCGGATCGCGAGCCTCACCGCGCCCGGCACCGTGAAGGGCAAGCTCAGCTACCTCGCGCCCGAGGTCGCCTTCGGCAAGCCGAACACCGTGCAATCGGACCTGTTCGGCGTGGGGAACTTGCTGTGGGAGGCGCTCACCGGCGAGCGGCTGTTCGATGGCAAGACCGACGTCGAGATCTTCAAAAAGATCCGCAACTGCGTGGTCCCGCCGATCAGCGATCGCCGCAGCGACGTGCCGGCGGCGATGCTCGCCGTCCTCGACACCGCGCTCGCCGCCGATCCCGCGAACCGGTACGCGAGCGCCGACGAGTTCGCGCACGCGCTCGGGCAGGTGATGAAGCAAGCGGTCGGGATCAACCCGGCGACGGCGCTCGGCGGCGCGGTGGTCGAGGCGCGCAAGGTGCTCGACGGCGAGGACAGCGATGCTCAGTCCACGGCGGAGCACACCGCGGGCGGGCCGCGCACCGACGTCGAGTTCTCCACCGCGGACCTCACCGTGGAGCCGTTGCCCCTGACCGCCCGCAAGGTCACGCCGAGCACCGCTGCCACGGCTCCGGACATCGTTCCGCACGCCACGCGTCCGCCGGTTCCGGATCCGAAGAAGAAGCCGTAGCGAGCTACGGTCAGGGCGCCGGTTCGACCGCCTTGATCTGGAACACCATCCGATCGTCGAGACGGACCGCGCTCAGCGTTCGTCCCCACACGCAGCCGGTGTCGATCCCGAGGTGGCGTGCGCCGAGGTCGAGGCCGAGTGCCGCCCAGTGGCCGAACACGACCGTATGCGTGGCCCACGCAGGATCGGGGAGCCGGAACCAGGGCACGAGGCCCGGCGGTGCCTGCGCGGGCGGGCCATCGAAGTCCGGATCGACGCGGCCGTCCGCGTGGCAGGTCCGCACCCGGACGAGATAGGCGAGGATCGCGCGCCACCGGTCGCTACCACCGAGCTTGGGATCCCAGCGGGGCGGTCGCCCTCCGACGAGCCTGCCGAGGAACGCGCGCCACCCGGGGCCACGGAGCTCCTTCTCGATCTCGCCCGCCCGCTCGCGCGCCTCTGCGACGGTCCAGCGCGGGTGCAGGCCGGCGTGCACGAGGGCGAACGCGGCATCGTGATGGAACAGCGGGCGGTGACGGAGCCAGTCGATCAGTCGGTCGCGATCGGGCGCGGCGAGCACCTCGTCGAGCGTGTCGCGCTTCTTGGCGTCGGCGGCACCGGCGGCGCGCGCCAGGAGATGGAGGTCGTGGTTGCCGAGCACGCAGGTGACCGTCGAGCCCATGCCGTGCGCCCAGCGCAGTACGTCGAGCGAGCGCGGGCCGCGGTTGACGAGATCGCCCACGAGCCACAGCTCGTCACGTCCCGGTGAGAACGCGATCAGCTGGAGCAGCCGGTCCAGGCTCGCCATGCAGCCCTGGACGTCTCCGATCGCGTAGCGAGCCACCCGTGTTTCGTATCACGCTCCTCGGGTAGGAGATGTCGCACTCGCGGTGGTTGCCCTTGTGCCCCGGCGAGGGCCGTCTCATGATCCCTGCATGAGAAAGCTTGCTGCTGTCGTGCTCGCGGTCGCCGCGGGTGCTGGGTGCTACGCGCAGGGGTACGGATCCACGGGGTACTACGGGGGCACCGGCGGCACGTACGTCGCCTATTCGCAGCCGTTGCCGCAGACCGTCGACGTCGACCTCTACTACGAGCCGCGCCCCGGCTATGTGTACGTCAACGGTCGCTACAACTGGGTCAACAACAACTGGGCCTGGCAGAACGGCTACTACGAGGCCGAGCGCCCCAATAGCGTCTACGTTCAGGGCTACTGGCAGGGCAACCGCTGGTACGACGGCCGCTGGGAGGGACAACGCGCCGGCTACGTCTACACCGACGGCTACTGGGATCAACGTGGCACTGGCCACGTCTGGGTCCAGGGCGCGTGGGAGCGGGATCGCGGCGGTGACCACACCTACGTGCGCGGCAGCTGGACGAACAACAACGGCGTGCGCAGCTACAACCGCGGCGGCTGGCAGCCACGCGCTCGCTCGGGCCCGCAGATCCGCGATCACCGGCGCTAGCAGGGTTCGGTTCGAGACCTGCGGTCTCTCGATGCCCCGCTAGATCGCGAGCGTCGCGGTCACGAAGCCCACGCGGCACGAGCCGGCGCGCAGCTCGAGCGTACCGGCGCCGCGGACCAGATAGCTCGCCCAGCTCGCGTGCGTGGTGCCGCGGGTCCCGGGATACGCGGGCAGGTTCTGGCCGGTGTGCAGTCCGTGGCCCCAGCCATCGAGGTGCCCGAGGATCTGGTGGGCGCTGCCCGGATCGACGAGCGCGCAGCTCTCGGTGGTCTTCGCCGTCGCATATAGCGGCTCGTTGAAGTCGAGCTTCTTCGCGGAGGGGATCCCGTAGGTGCCGAGGTAGCCATCGTTGAGTACCTCGACATCGACACGCGTCATCCCGCCGCCGACCGGCGTGCGATCGATCCGGCCGAGACGGATGCGCGGTGCGAGCGCGGCGACGCGCATGAACACCTGCGCTTGCGTGATGCACATCGCCGCGATCTCGTGCAGCGGCGGGTTCCAGATGCCGATCCGCGGATCCACGCCGCCGATCTCCACGCGACCGAGCTGCGGGTGATCGAACGGGCGCCATGGCGGAAACGAGCGCCCGTCGTTCTCGTCCTTGTCCCACCAGGCGAGCTTGACCAGGTCGCGCCGCGTGACGCGCTCGTAGTACTGCGCAAACTTCGGCGGGCGCTCCATCCCGAGGCGCTTGAACAGATCCCACAGCTCGATCACGTAGCCGATGGCGCCACGCTGGTTGTAAGCGAAATCGGTGAGGTCACCGCGCAGCGGTTTGTCGGGCTCGTAGAGGAACTCCTCGTAGCCCGAGACGGTGGGATAGCCGGTGTGCTCAGTCATCCACGCCTCGACCTGGCGGAACACCGCGAGGTCCTCGGGATCCATCCGCGAATCACTCGCGTGACCGAGCGGCCGGATCAGCACGCCGCCGAACGTGTGGAGATCGACCCACGCGAAGATCTCCGGGTGCGCGGTGGCGAACTCGACCACGCCGCGGACCTCGGGCTCGCTCGCCGGGAACGCTCCGGCGCCGACCTGTTCGTGGGTGGGTGCCCACGACCACGGGAAGTTGCGGTTGAGATCGATCGGGTTGTCGCCGAGGAAGAACGGCGACGGGATCCGCTTGCCGTCGTAGTGCTCGATCATCCCCTCGGGGAACATCTTGTAGAACGGTCCCTCGTCCTCGATCGTGCGCTCGACGAGGAGGCCGGGGAACTCCGGCGCTTCGACGAGCTCGCCACCCGGATCCTGGATCCGCATCGCGAGCGCGAGCCCATCGCCGTCGACGTCGCTGATCAGCCAGCGCGGATTGCCACGCTGGACGCGCTCGTCGCGCGGGACCGAGCGCACCGAGCGTCCGGTCCGGAGCACCGCCTCGCCGCCGTCGGGGCTCATCCGGGGCAGAACGTAGAGCAGGACGTCGCGGAGCCGCCCGGCGACCGCCTCGGGGAGCTCGATGGACTCCGGCTCGAGGTGGAGCCGGAGCATGTCCTCGGCGATCGCGAGGGCCACGCTCGAGCCGGCGAGCTCGGCCGCGTGCATGTTCCCGTCCACCCAGGCCGCTGGCCGGATCCGGTCGGGATCGGTGCCGATGGTGAGCAGCCAGACATCCCGCCCCTCGGGAGTGCGGGCCAGCGACGTCATCCGACACAGGTGAGGAAACGCCTCGGACCAGGTGTGGAGCTGCTCCGTCATGCGCTCGTGGTCGAGGTACGCATGTCGGAAACCCAACGACAGATCGGCGAGGCGGGGCGGCATTGGTGATGGAAGTTACACGTTCTGGAGCGAATGCGAGAGCCGGTGGCGGCGTCTCAAGATCACCCCATACTGGAGACACCGATGCTGACCTTCGACTCACTCCCTCAGGCCCGCGTGGTTCGCGCCGGTGGCCAGCTGGTGACGCCGCCCCGGGCGCCGCCTCCACCCCGTAGTCGGATCAACGAACGCATGCGCGAGGCGCTGGCGGTCGCGATCGGGTTGTGGCCGCTGACCGGAGTGATGCTGCTGGCGTTCGCGCTGCTCGCGCTCGCCGGCCTGTACAGCTCGCCCTGAGGGCGGTGGTCGGAGTGCTCAGTCTCCGTCGAGGGGCATCGCGCGGAGCGTGCGAGGGAGCTCGAGCAGGCTGCCCGTCGGGGAGCCCACGAGCATCGCGGGGCTCATGTTGGTCAGGCCCCATGGCTCGACGGTGCCCGAGGTGACGGCGAACGCACCGCCGTCGATCCGTCCGACGACGCCAAACCCGGAGCGCATCGGCACGCGGGCCGTCTCGATCACGAGATCGGGCAGGTGGCTGACGTCGATCTCGAGCAGGCCCTGTTCGCAGGTCAGGACCAGCCGGTACTGCAGCACGCGCCGCTCGAGGAGCAGGATGTTACCGAGCCCGGAGCTGAACACCGGCTGCCAACCCTCGGTGGGCGTACCGTGCTGCGCGAGCGCCTGGAACTCGAGGTGATAGAGCTCCGGCGAATCGATCTTGCGTGCGAGCAGGCCGGTGGACGTCACCACGCAATCGAGGAAGCCGAGCGCATGCAGCTCGGTCACCGCGGACAGGTGATCGACGGTCCACCATGAACCCGGGACGTGCGGCGTGCAGCCAAGGAACACGTTCTTCGCGGAGCTGCCCTTCAGCCACTCGCTCAGGGCACACGCGACCTCGGGAGCGCTGCCGGTATCTCCCAGGCGGCGATCACCGTTCCACATCACGGTGTCGCCCGGGAGGCGATGCACGGCATCGAAGTGGAAGTAGCGGCCCTCGAGAGGGGACACCAGGCTCAGCTTGTCGCCGACGCGGACGTTGACCACCGCATCGAGGTCCTCGGGGACCGCGAGATAGGTCTCGCCACGCGGATCGAGCGCCACGAACAGGAGGCCACGCGGGGTCAGCCCCTGCTTGCGTAGCTCCTTCAACCCCAGGATGACCGCGGCGGGGTCTCGATAGTGGTACACGCGCGTCGCGAACATCGTCGGGACGGTACCACTAACGGGCGGCCAACACGTCGACGATGGCGTCGACGATCGTGGGCATCGCCGTCGCTGCGGGTGCACGCACGCAGCCACCCGTGCGTGCGGCGACCTCACCGAACGGGTTGTCCTCGGTGTTGACGTCGACGATCACCGCACCGGCTTGGTCGGCGAGCGTCACCACCTGCCACGGCAGGTTGGTCTGCGCCGAGGTCCCGGCGATCACGGGCAGCACCGCGGAGGCCGCCGCGCGGCGCACGGTGTCGAGGTGGAACCGAGGTTCGTCGTAGCTCTCGTCGAACCACAGCACATGGGGGCGCGCCGGGCCGCCGCAGCGCGGGCAGCTCAGCAACGCCCGCACCTCGAGGGAGACCTCGTCGCCGCGGCCCAGCCCTGGCACGGCCTCGGGGATCGGGAACCGGTCGAGCACGCAGTCGTTCGCGCAGCGCATGAGCGAGAGATCGCCGTGGATCGCGAACGTCTGTGGAGCCGGGCTTCCGGCGCGGTGGTGAAGGCCATCGACGTTCTGGGTGATCAACGCGAATCGCTCGGGGAGGGCCTGCGCGAGCCGCACCAGCGCGGTGTGAGCGGCGTTGGGCTGCGCGCGTAGGCACACCCCTCGCCGGTAGAGGTACCAGGCCCACACGCTCCACGGCATCGCTGTGAAGGCCTCATGGGTCGCCAGCGAGCGCCAGGACGCGACCGGGGCGGCCGACCGCGGCGCGACAGGCTGCGAGGACGTGCTCCATCACGGGGATGCTACAATTTCGGGATGCACCGCTGGGTCCTCGTCGCGCTCGTTGCCGGCACCGCCGGCGCGTGTTCGCGGGCGAGCGACGAAGCGGAGACCAAGCAGTGGGCAGCGCAGCCTCCGCCCAAAGACATGCCGCCTCCGGCGGACCTCAACATCGTGATCAAGGTCAACGGGGACCTCAAGGGCGCGATCACCGCCCAGACCCTCCGTGGCGCGAAGCCCGACTTCGAGGACGCCGAGCGGACGATGTGGCTCGTCCCGACGTTGGTGCCCGACGCCGCGCCGACGGGCAGCACGGTCGAGGCGGTCTCCACGGCGGGCGTCAGCGTGAAGTTCGAGCGCCCCTCTGCGGCGGGGCTCGAGCCGGTGTTGTTCCTCACCCGGCGCGGTGAGGTGATCGTCTCGGCGATCGATCCGAAGGATCCGTTCCCGCGCTATCACGGGCAGGGGGGCAGGCTCCATCGTGCGGGTGATTCGCTGCCGCGCGTGGCGCCCGTCGCGCGGCTCGAGATCACGCGACCCAAGCCGTGACCGGTCCTCGTCGGCTCCCGATCGCTCCGGTCGCGCCTCCAGCTCGCCGGCACCTGCCGTTGCTCGAGCCGGTCCGCGACATCGATCGCACCGTGCGTCCGATCCTCGCGGTGTGGGAGATCACGCTCGCGTGCGATCTGGCATGTGGGCACTGCGGATCCCGCGCGGGCAAGGCCCGCCCCGAGGAGCTGACGACAGCGGAGTGCCTCGACATCGTCGATCAGCTCGCCGAGCTCGGGGTGATCGAGGTGGTGTTGATCGGGGGCGAGGCGTACCTGCGCGAGGACTGGTGCGAGATCATCGCGAAGATCGCGGCGTGCGGGATGGAGCCGCTGATCACCACGGGCGGTCGCGGCATGACGGCGGAGCGCGCTCGGGCCGCGAAGGCGGCGGGCCTGGTGAGCGCGAGCGTCTCGATCGATGGTCTCGAGGCGACCCACGATCTGCAGCGCGCGGTGAAGGGCTCGTTCGCGTCGGCGCTCGAGGCGATGCGTCACCTCCAGGAGGCGGGCGTTCCGGTTTCGGCGAACACGCAGATCAACCGGCTATCGCAACACGAGTTGCCAGCGATCCTCGAGACCATCATCGCCCACGGCGCGCATAGCTGGCAGATCCAGATCACGGTGCCGATGGGGCGGGCCGCCGATCGCCCGGAGTGGATCCTTCAGCCCTACGATCTGCTCGGCCTGTTCCCGATGCTCGAGCAGCTCGCCACGCGGTGTCGCGAGGCCGACGTGCTGCTGTGGCCCGGCAACAACGTCGGCTATTTCGGCCCGTACGAGACCATCCTGCGCGGGACGTTGCCGCGCGGACACCACGTCGGATGCGGTGCGGGGATGTCGGGGATCGGGATCGAGGCGGATGGCACGATCAAGGGCTGTCCCTCGATGGCGACCAAAACCTGGGGGAGCGGCAACGTGCGGGACGCGCGGCTCGTGGAGATCTGGGAGCGCTCGCTGCCGATGCGGTGGAATCGCGAGCGCGGCACGGCCGAGCTGTGGGGCCTTTGCAGCACCTGCTACTACGCCGACGTCTGCAAGGGCGGGTGTACCTGGACGGCGGAGGCGCTGCTCGGCAAGCCCGGGAACAACCCGTGGTGCCATCACCGCGCGCTCGAGCTCGAGCGCGAGGGCAAGCGCGAGCGGCTCGTGCAGATCGAGCGCGCGCCTGGTGAGCCCTTCGATCAGGGGCGCTTCGAGCTGATCGTCGAGCCGATCCCGCGCTGACGTGGCGCGGTCACACGACGGTGCTGCGACGGCCGCCGACGATCCGATCGATCCAGCGACGGGTCACGCTGACCATCGCATCGTCGAACAGCCCGATCCCGTAGTCGCGCAGGCTGGCCGCGCGGTCCGCGTGTGCGCCGAACAGGTGATCGAGCCCGAGGAGATCGACCACGGTCGTGGCGCCGCGTGCGAGCTGGACGACGCGCGCCTGATCGTCGGGGCGAACCACCCAGTCGTGCTCGCCACGGAGGACGAGCACGGGTGACGTCACGGCCTGCCAGGCTGCGGCGAGATCCACCTCGTCGAGCTGCGCGTGGTACGCGGCCGAGCGTCCGTTGAGCTCGCCGGTGCGTGCGAGCTCTCGAACGCCCGCGGTGCGGCGCTCGATCTCCTCGGGTGGTGTCTCGTGGAGCGTGAGCTGGCGTCGCGTGCTGTCGACCAGGCATTCGATCCAGCGCTCGACGGGGGCGCCGTACGTGATCACCCCGGCGAGGTACGTGGCGGGCCCAGCGAGCATGCTCGCGATGATGCCGCCGACGCTGTGGCCGAACACGAACAGCGGGACCTTGCTCTCGCGCGCGGAGGCATGCGCGACCTCGAGCGCGGCGCGGGCATCCGCGAGCTCGGTGACGAAGTCGGTGGTGTTGCACGGGCCGCCTTCGCTGTCGCCGACGCCGCGCTTGTCGAACCGTAGCGACTCGATGCCCTCGCTGGCCCAGCCCTGGACCAGCCCCGCGAGCGGAGCATCGGGCGAGCTGGCGTGATCGATCGATTCGCAGGCGATGCCCTGGATCACGAGCACCATGGCGCGCGGCTGCGCGACGCGCGTGGTGATGGTTCGCAGGCGCACCGCCTCGATGCCGCGCCCGAACGTCAGCTCCCCGTAGATCACCTCGGCACCCTCGATCACCTCGGCAAGCTGGTGATCGACCGCGGCCTTGGCCTCGATGATCGCCTTCCCGCGGCGGAGGGTGAAGGTCGTCGTGGAGGTGGCGCCGGCGTGACGCAGGGCCACGCCGAGGTCGCACAGGCTGCGGATCGGGGTGCCCGCGATCGAGAGGATCACGTCGCCGGGGCGGACTCCCGCGCGGCTCGCCATGCCCTTGGCGGAGACGCCGGCGATCGTCACGCCGCCGTCGGCGAACGCCTCGTCGTCGGCCGGGAGCTCGGCGCCGAGGAGGGCGCGGCGTGGTAGCGTCGACGGCATGCGCGGCTCGGTGATCCACGTGTATCACGAGGACGCGCTGGACCTCGCCCGGACGATCCAGCGTGTTGAACCGGATCGTCGTGTGGTCGCGGTGACCACGCGTGACGAGCTGGCGGCGCGGATCGGCGAGCTCGAGATCGTGTTCGCTCCGATGCCTCCGCGTGAGGGCTGGGGTGGAGCGCACCAGCTGCAGCTGATCCAGCTGCTGGGCGCCGGGGTCGATCAGCTGCTCCCCTCGACGGATCTCCCCGCGCGGGTCGAGGTCGCGGGCGTGCGCGGCGTGTTCGCGCCGGACGTGGCCGAGCACGCGCTCGCGATGATGCTCGTCCATGCCCGGAGGATCCCGGAGCTGCTGGAGCTCCAGCGCACGCACAGGTTCGTCGGCGAGCCGCGCCCGACCCTCGCGGGCCAGACCGTCGCGATCCTCGGGCTCGGGGAGGTCGGGCGCCACCTCGCGCGGACCGCAGGCGCGCTCGGGATGACGGTCCGCGGCCTGTCTCGGACCGGGCATCCGTGCGAAGGGATCGACGTCACCGCCGATCCGCTCGAGGCGGTCCGCGGGGCGCGATACGTCGTCGTCACGCTGCCGCTCACGCCGGCCACCCGTCACCTCGTGGATCGGCGGCTGCTCGCTGCTCTCGATCCCGAGGCGTTCGTGGTCAACGTGGGACGAGGCGGAGTCGTCGACGAGGCCGCGCTGGTCACGGCGCTGCGCGAGGGTCGGCTCGCGGGGGCGGCGCTCGACGTGTTCGAGACCGAGCCGCTGGCGAGCGAGAGTGCGCTGTGGGACGTGCCGGGGCTCGTGATCACGCCGCACGTCGCCGGGTTCGGCGAGCACTACGTGGATCGCTGCATCGGCGTGCTGCTCGACAACGCTCGCCGGCTGGATGACGGCACGCCGCGACGCTGTCTCGTCGATCGCGCGGCTGGCTACTGAGCCCAGGCGACCACGCCATCCTCGGCGGGTGCGATCAGGAGCTGGGCGCCCGCGGGCGGCGCGGTGAAGCCGAGGCGCGTGGTGCCGAGGCGCCGGTGCAACCCGCGTGCGATCCAGCCGAACGAGTACCGCGCGTTGATCTCGCAGACGCACAGGCGCCCATCGGCGACGAACGCATCGATCGCCATCGGGCCGGTGTACCCGATCGCTGCGAGCCGGTGGCCGGCGCCCGCGAGGAACGCGGCGAGCTGCGCGCGGGCTCGGTCGTCGAGCGGTGGCGGGGCGAGATCGATCCCGAGGAACGTGCCGCGTGCATCGGTGACGAGCCCGTGTGGCGCCTCGGCGGTCACTGCGCCGTCGGCCTGCACCGTCGCGCAGACGCCGAGATCGAGCGTCCGTTCGAGCCAGGGCTCGAGCACGAGCGCTCCGAACCTCGCGATCAGGCGCCCGATCCGGGCCTGCTGCTCCGCGCCCGGCAGGCCCTCGCCATGACACCGGTCCCGTCCCGCGCTGGTCCACGGCGCCTTGGCTACCCAGCGTCCGGCGATGTCGATCTCACGGGACGACGCGATCGTTCGTGCTCCAACGATCCCGACCCCGAGCTCGGCCGCGAGCGCCACCGCGAACCTGCGATCGTTGGCCGCCTTCGCGCCGGCGTTCGCCCACACCAGGTCCGCCCGTGGCGGCGCGCCCACGTGCATCGTCACCGGCTGCAGGATCCGGGCCGCGTCGACAGCCGCCGGCGCCCACACCGCGACCTCGGCGCCGTCCGGCGCGAGCGCGGACAGCAGCGCGGCGTAGTGGCTGACCCGCGTGGCGACGGCCGCGGGCAACGCCCCGCCGGCCCACCGGGCTTCGGCGTCGAGGTTCGCGTGAATCAGGAAAGGGGACGGTTTCAACTTGAGCAACTTGCGATCGCGAAGTGGCTGAAAGGCTTCACTGGGCCTTCGCGTCGTCCTGCGGGTCAAGGCTCGTGCCGCGAGCGCCGTCGTCGTGATTTCCGGTGGTTGGCGATCGCAAGTTGCTCAAGTTGAAACCGTCCCTGGGCTCTCCGGAGGGCCGAGTCGGCGCCACGGCCTCGAGCGCGTCGATGAACGCCTCGCTGAAGCCGGCGCGCCGTCGCGCGTCCCGATCGAGGACGGCGCCGCGCGCCCGCTTGGGCCCGAGCGGGAACCGGACGTTCGCGAGGTACGCCTCCCACGGGTCGCGGTCGCCCGCGAGCTTCTGGAGCCAGACCCAGGCGAAGTGGACGTGCGCGATCTCATCCTCGTGGACCTGCCCGAGGGCGGCGGCGGTGGCGTGGTCGCCGCAGGCGCGGGCGGCCGCGGCGTAGTCGCCTGCGAAGTCGAGGTTCGCGTTCTCGAACGTCAGGCCCATCGCGCACACGAACTCGAGCGGGGTGCCGAGGTGATCGAGCTTGTTCCAGAAGTGGCCGGTCACCGCGAGGTCGCCGAACGTCATCCCGAGGGCAGTGAGGCGATCGCGGTAGAGCTGGAGGTGGCGTTGCTCGTCCGCGAGGATCGCGACGAGGCCACGACGGAAGGCGAGCGGCGCGTCGGGGAACGCGAGGAGGGCCCAGGCGAACAGCTCGATCGCCTGGAGCTCGTGATTCGCGAGGGCGTGGAGGATGCGCGCGCGTTGCGCGGGATCGGGCATGCCAGCGATCGGCGGGACGCGCGCGCTGCGGCCCGGGACGATGGCGAGGTTCGCGGGGCGACCGGGCGCCGCGATCCGCAGCGGGGCCCCGGGATCCTCGAGATAGAGCTCGGGCTGCAGCTCGGGCGGTGGCACGAGCTTGCCCTCGAGCGTCTCGCTCGTGACGATCGCCAGCGCGTACCCCCGCGCGTTCACGGGCGCCGACGGCGGCGGCGGAGCAGCACGAGGCCGAACACACTGGTCCCGAGCAGCAGCGGCCCGGTGGGATCGGTGCCCGCGCTGCAACAGCCGGCGGCGCCGCTGTACCAGCACACGCCGCCGTTGCCCGCGGCGATGCAGTTGAAGTCCGAGGGGCACACACCCGAAGCACCGAGCTCACAGCTCTCGACGCACTGCTTGTTGCCGCTCGCATCGCCGAGGCACTGTGCGCCGAGGCACTCCGTGTTCGCGGTGCAGCTATCGCCGAGACCGCCCGGTACATCGGGCCCCGGCAGGCAGGTGCCCATCACGCAGACGTCGTCGCCGGAGCAGCCGTTGCTCGCGGTACAGGGCGGCCCCATGTCGACATCGACGATCGCGCTTGCCGGGACGCCCTGGACGTCGATCGCGCGCGCCTCGATGGTGTGCGCACCGTCGGTGACGCCATCCGGCGCGACCAGCAGGTACGGCGGCGTCGTTGCCCGCACGCCGGTGTCGAGGTCGTCGATGTAGAGCTCCACGCGATCCACCGCGACATCGTCCATCGCGTTGACGCGCACCACGAAGTGCGGCTGCACTTGCTTGCCGCTGCTCGGTGACTTGATGGTGATCGTCGGCGGGGTGGCCGCTCCGGGCCCGAACATGGCGACGATCGTCTTGTACGAGCTCTGCGTGGCCTTCTGGGTGCACGCGCACGTCACCGCCGAGAACGTCCCGCACGCTGACTCGGTGGCCTGGAACCGCTTCTTCGACGGACCGCCGCCGAGATAGGTCATCGGATCGTTCGCGTTGTACTCGTGCTCGAGGCCGAACGAGTGCGCCGTCTCCTGCG
>JAYVRN010000399.1:0-5312 GCA_043776275.1 Myxococcales bacterium
GATCCGCTCGGGATGGCCGGCGTGCGGCTCGAGGCCAAGGTCCACATCGTGACCTCGCTCGTGTCCTCGGTGCAGAACGTGATCCGCTGCGCGAACCGCTGCAACCTGCAGGTCGCCGACATCGTGCTCGAGTCGCTCGCCGCCTCGCAGGCATGCCTCGAGGACGATGAGAAGGAGCTCGGCGTGGCGCTGGTCGACATCGGCGGCGGCACCTGCGACATCATGATCTACGCCGACGGCGCGATCGTTCACACCAGCGTGATCGAGCTCGGCGGCGAGCGCGTCACCAATGACATCGCGACGCTGCTCCGCACGCCGCTCGAGGCCGCCGAGAAGCTCAAGCGCAAGTACGGCTGCGCCTGGCACCAGATGGTGGAGAGCGGCGAGATGATGGAGGTCCCGTCGACCGGTGGCCGCGGCGCCCGCACGATGCCGCGGCAGAAGCTCGTCGAGGTGATCGAGCCGCGGATCGAGGAGATCTTCGAGTACATCAAGAAGGATCTGGTTCGCTCGGGCTACTACGACGCGCTCGCTGCGGGCGTGGTCCTGACCGGCGGCGCCACGGTGATGGAGGGTGTCGCCGAGGTCGCCGAGCAGGTGCTCTCGGTGCCCACGCGGCGCGCCGCTCCGTCGAAGATCGGTGGGCTGGTCGATGTGGTGCGGTCGCCCAGCTACTCGACAGGCGTCGGCCTCGTGATGTTCGGCGCGCAGCAGGGGCGGAGCGTCCAGCTGCCGAGCCGCGGCGAGGAGCGCCCTGGCATGTTCAAGCGGGCCTGGAGCCGGCTCGCGGAGATGTTCTGATGGCTGACTCGCGCGCGTTGCTTCGCCCGGCGCAGCTCCTGGCGCTGGTCAAGGAGCTCCGCAGGTTCGAGGAGGGTGCGGCTGTGGATCCCGAGTGCGCCCTCGAGGTCGTCGACGGGCAAGAGGTGCACGAACGCGAGCACCACTCCGGCTCGATCCTCGGCGGCTGACGAGCCCCGGCGATCCGCGGGTCCCGCGCGCGATGTGTGCGGCACCTGGGGTACGCTCCGCACGTGGTTGTTCGTGCTCTCGCGATCCTCGTCGGACTGACGGGCTGCGATTCGCTGTTCGGCCTTCACGACAGCAAGCCGAGCGATGCGGGCGGGACAGGCGATGGGCTCGTGGACGATGCTGATGGCGATGGCGGCGGCGACGCCATCGTGAGCTGCGTGTTCACCAGCGACACGGCGGTGATCAGCGCGAACAACTGGACCCCGAGCGCCGATCTCTCGTCTGCGAGCCGCACCAACGCGGAGAACGCCATCGAGTTCGGCAAGGTCGCCGGCAAGACCGCGTTCGAGCTGGTCGTGCTGGACTATCAGCTGATCGGCGTCGCGGCGCCCTCGGGGTTCTCTTCCCTCGGGGAGCCCGCCCTCGCCGCCACCGGCGATCAGATCCTCGTGCGGATGCAGTACGCGACCGGCGGCCTGCGGTTCGGCCTGGGGATCACCACGCGCCAGCCCACGACCTGGAGCACGGTGGTCCCGCAGACCGTGCGCGACGAACAGGGCACGGCGTTCGACCTGGCGCTCGGAGACGTCCCGTCCGCGATCACCGCGACCATGCCCCGCCGCATGCTGGTGACCTCGACCGCGATGATCCGCGAGCTGGTGGAGGGTCCGGCAGGCACCTGGCAGGTCGTGCACAGCTACGCGCCGGCCGAGCTCGGCGTGGCCACGGTGGGCTCGGGCAACCTGACGGCCGATGGGCGAACCCTCGTGTTCGCTGGGACGCCCGATAGCACGTCGCCCCAGATCTACCGTGCCGATCGCGCCGGCCTGAACATGCCGTTCGCGGCAGCGGGTGTGCTCTATCACTCGAGCACGGCGCTGCGCGGGCCCTTCCTCGCCCCGAACTGCGGTGCCCTGTCGTTCCTCGGGGTGTCGACGGTCTACCGGGCGCGGTGAGCGCCGCTACCAGCACAGCGGCAGCGGTGCGCCGGTGTAGGCCGTCGCGGTCTTCGGATCGATCTGCAGCGTGCCCGGTGGCCGAGCATGGACGATCAGGATCCGATCGAGCCACGGGATCGCCGCGCCGATCTCGCTCGCCGCGGTGAACGTCCCGATCACCCGGAGCGCCGGGGCATCCACGACCTGGAGCTTGGTGCCGCGAAACGTGACGATCGTCGTCGGATCGATCACGGAGAGCTGGCTCGCCTGATCGGCCAGGAACAGCGCCTTGCCCTCGATCGGATCGAGGAGCAAGGCCTGGAACTCCGGCCCGACGTCGATGTGATCGGTGAGCAGCACCCGCCCATCCCCGACCCAGCTCGCTTCGAAGACGTGGAACGTGTTCGAGAACACGGGGAGATCGGCGAGCAGGGTGTCGAGCCGGAGGTGAGCGAGCCGCTTGCCCGACTTGAGATCGTAGGTGTCGCCGTACCAGGTGAAGGCGGTGTCCCCGCGCCCCGGGATCGGCTCGGGGACGAACAGGAACAGCCGCTTCATGCTCGCGCTTGCCTCCCCGTGGGGTGGGCGGTTGGGATGAAACTTCACGGGAGGGATCTGCACGTGGACGCACCCCGGTCGGCCGGCTGGGCACACGCTGACGTCGCGGCCCTGGATGGTCACGGTCGGCGGCGCAGCGGTCGCAGCGGTCGCGTGGAAGGCGGCCATCGCGTCCTCCCAGGCCCGTCCAGCCGTGGCCTTGCCGTCGCGATCGATCTGCAGGCAAGCGTTGGTCGCGCCTGGCGCCTCGTCACCGGTGCCAAAGCACACGGTGGCAGCGGTCGCACCGTCGGTGCGTGCGTAGGCCACGCCGAGATCTCCCACGGCCTTGGGCAGGCACGCGCCGCTGGCCTTGGCGACCGGCACGACCGGTGGCATCGGGGCGATTGGGACCACGGGCGGCGGGGGATGATCTTCGGGCGCCTTGCGCGACGAGCACGCCGAGAACAGCGCGACGACGATCCCGGCGAGCGCGCCACGAGCTGTGCTCATCGAACCCACATCGAACCCGCATCGTCCGCTGAAAAATGCCCGGACGCCGCGGATGCGCAACAAAAAGTTGCCCGGGTACATGCGGCACTTTCATATGGGGCCATGGCACTCATCGAATTCGACGACGTCAGTCACGCAAAGATCCTCGTCATCGGCGTCGGCGGCGGCGGAGGCAACGCGGTCAACACGATGATCAGCGGCAACCTCGATGGCGTCGAGTTCGTCGTGGCGAACACGGACCTGCAGGCCCTCGAGGCCAACATGGCTCCACACAAGATCCCGCTCGGCAGCTCGCTGACCAAGGGTCTGGGCGCCGGCGCGAACCCCGAGGTGGGGCGCCGGTCGGCCGAGGAGTCGATGCAGCAGATCGCGGACCTCATCAGCGGCGCGGACATGGTGTTCGTCACCGCCGGTATGGGTGGCGGGACCGGGACGGGTGCCGCCCCGGTGATCGCGCAGATCGCCCGTGACTGCGGCGCGCTGACCGTCGGTGTGGTGACCAAGCCGTTCGGCTTCGAAGGCAAGAAGCGCGCGCGCCAGGCGATCGAGGGCATCGAGCGCCTCAGCGCCGCGGTCGATACGCTCCTCGTGATCCCGAACAACCGCCTGCTCGCCCTGGTCGGTCCGCAGACGTCGATGGTCGAGGCGTTCCGCAAGGCGGACTCGGTTCTCCTGAACGCGGTGCAGGGCATCAGCGATCTGATGACCGTCCCCGGCCTCGTCAACGTCGACTTCGCCGACGTGCGGACGATCATGAAGGACATGGGCCGTGCGCTCATGGGCTCGGGCATCGGCACCGGCAAGCGCCGCGCGCAGGAAGCCGCCGAGATGGCGAACAGCTCGCCGCTGCTCGAGGACGTCAACATCGAGGGTGCCACCGGCATTCTGATCAACATCACCGGCGGCCCGGACCTCACGCTGCACGAGGTCAACGAGGCGTCGTCGCTGATCGAGGCCGCGGCCCACGAGGACGCGAACATCATCTTCGGCTCGGTGATCGATCCGAACCTCAGCGAGGAGATCCGGATCACCGTGATCGCGACCGGCTTCGATCGCGACACCAAGACCCAGATGCTGGTCCCCGAGACCAAGGCGCCGGTCCAGGCGGCGCCGCAGAATGGCGGACGGCGCCTCAGCCAGTCCCAGATCGTGCTCCCGTACGACGTCTCGACGCAGGTCACCAAGGAGTACCCGGCGCCGATGCCGCCCGCCCGCCTCGCGCGACCCTCGGCTCCGATCATCGAGGAGCCCGAGATCGACGTCGAGTGGGACGAGCGCGAAGGGATGCACGAGGCCGCCGCCGTCGAGCGGGCGCTGAGCGAGCTCTCGAACCCGATCCCCGGCGATTCCTCGCTCCTGGCTTCGGGCTCCGGTCCGGCCCCCGTCGACGGCGCGCCGCTGGTGCAGCCCGAGCGCAAGCGCGCGCAGTCCCGCCCCAGCATGAAGGCCGTGCTGTCGGGCGAGATCGACACCGACAACGAGCTCGACGTGCCGGCGTTCATCCGCCGCCACCACGCGACGCAGTCCTGACGCCTTCGGTGCCCTCGCGCCACCCGGCGCGCGCATCACCCGATGCGGGGCAGGTGACCGTTCTTCCCTAGGCGCTGACCTCACCTCAGCACGAAGCAGGCCCCCGATTCTGGGGGCCTGGTCGTTTTCGGCCCGAGGGGAGTGAGAGGGGAGTGAGAGGAGAGTGAAGGACAGTGAGATGAGACAGTGAGTTGTCGGCGCAAGCCCTCGCGGATCGCGCGCGGCAGTGCGATCCACGCTGCATGCGAACCAGCAGCCTCCTCTCCCTCTCGCTCGTCCTGTGTGCAGCGACGCTCGCGGACGCGCAGCCCGCGCCCGCCGCGGCCAAGCCCGCGCCCGCCGCCTCAAAGCCCGCGCCCCCGGCGGCCAAGACCACGGTGACCTGGTACGGCCACGCCGCGTTCAAGATCGAGACGCCGAGCGGCAAGTCGATCCTGATCGATCCGTGGCTGCAGAACCCGACGAACCCCACCGGCAAGGACGACGTGAAGTCGGTCAAGGCGGACCTGATCCTCGTCACGCACGGTCACTTCGATCACATCGGTGACGCCAACGAGATCGGCAAGCGCACCAAGGCCAAGCTGGTCGCCACGTTCGATCTCGGCGGCGCGATGGTCGCCTCCGGCTACCCCAAGGATCAGTTCGGGTTCGACACCGGCGGGAACTTCGGCGGGACGATCCCGGTCCTCGATGGTGAGGTGATGATCACGTTCGTTCCGGCGGTCCACAGCTCGAGCGTCGGCGAGGCGCCGAACGTCAAGCCGGGCGGCAATCCGGGCGGCTTCGTGATCGCGATCAAGAACGGCCCGACGCTCTATCACA
>JAYVRN010000400.1:0-5311 GCA_043776275.1 Myxococcales bacterium
CCATCGAGCTTCTTCGACATCGTCAGCATGCGCAGGTAGAGCGGCTCGAGCTCGTCGAGACGGTTCTGCGCCCAGTACGGTCCGATCAAGGGCATCAGCGCATACATCGCCTCGCGCGAATCGACGCCGTGCTTCCTCTCGGTGATCGCGAGCACCTCCTTGTACATCGCCAGCGAACCGGCGTAGTCACCGGTCTGCGTGAGGAGGCCGGCGAGCGTCTGCGCGATGCGGATGGTCTGCGGTGCGTCATCACCCCAGCCCTTCTTGGTCAGGTCGTAGACCTGCTTCGCGACCTTGAGCGCCGCGAAGGTCGCCTGCTTGAGCTGGTGCTGCGTCAGCTCCTTGTCGAGCTTGTCGATCACCGCCTGCTCCGACTTCGTCGGCGTCTTCGGTACCGCTCCCGCGGGCGAGCCGAAGGTCAGAGCGAGCAGCGCGACGGCGACGGCGGCGACGTACGAGAGGCGCATGGGACCTGTCGTAACACGGGCACGAGCATCGAGGCTGCGCTACGCTTCCCGGCCATGAGGATCGAACGACTCGCGCTGTGTCTCGCACTGGTGGCGTGTGGCGGTAGCAAGGCGGCGCCGAAGTCGCCCGCGACCGAGATGACCGCTCCCGGCGGCGGCGGCGGCGGCGCCACGGCACCCGCCGACGGCGAGGCACCGGCCGAGGCCGTCGAGATGGCGAAGCCCGAGCCCGCGGCTGCCCCTGCCCCTGCCCCGATGGCCACGGAGTCCAAGGTGGCGCCGAAGCCGAAGACCCGCGCCCCGGTCAAGAAGGGCGGCAAGGGCGACGAAGATCCGGACGCCGGCGGCGAGTGAGCGCCTACCGCGAGTAGCGCCTACAACGAGTAGCGCCTACGGCATGCCGCAGGCGATCCACTCACCGAGCTGCTTGCGCTCTGCCGCCGTGGGCTTCGCACCATCGGGCGGCATCCCGGTGTTCGTCGACGCCGGGCCCGAGGCCGTGGTCTCGTCGACGTGCTCGCTGACTGCCTTGACCCCGAACAGCGAATCGAAGTCGTGGAACGAGGGCGCGCCCTTCCGCGCCGAGCCCACCAGCTCGCTCGAGTGGCACCGCGTGCAGTACGACTCCATGAACGGCTTGCCGAAGTTGCCGTAGGTCAACGTCGAGCCCGCCGGCGGGCACTCCGCCTCGGTGGGGGGACCGAACAACGGATCGGAGGGGCAGCCCGCGGTGACCGCGAGCAGCATCAACAGCCCGCTGAGTCCTGCCTTCATTGCCATCTCCACTGCATGTTGCCGTACAGCTTCACGGTGACCTTGACGTCGATCGAGATCGGCCCGCTGTTGCGCAGCAGCAACCACCAGTCGCCCTGCGCGCTCGGGATGAACGCGTAGTCGATCGTCATCTTGTTGAGCTCCTCGTACACCATCTGGGTCCCGCCACCGGCATGGCCGTGGATGTTCCAGTCGAGCTCGCTGTTCGGGGCCTCGAGGTGGATCAACGCCAGATCGCTCGGACCACCGGTCATGATGCCCTCGACCAGCTCCGAGGGGACCATCGACTGGGTCGCCATGATCGTCTCGCGTGGTGGTGCCGCATCCACGCTGGTGTCGGCGTCCGCCGCAGGTGCGGCGTCGGGGACCTGGGCGCCATCATCGCCACAGGCAGCGAGACCCAGGATGAGTACGGTGACGACGACGATGAGCCCCGGGATGAAGCTCTTCATGGGTGAACTCCTGGTGAGATCAGCTCGCATGGGAGCTGGTTCGAGGGCGCGGTGACCACGTGCGTGGGTCGATCAAGGCACGGGCCGATCGCGTTGGTCTCCGTCGCGTCGGGAGCGCCATCGGGCGTGGCGTCGTCGATCGCGGCGTCGTGTCGTGCGGGCTTGAGGTTGTCGCCGCAGCCCCCGAGCACGAGGCTCGTGGCCACGAGGAGCGCGGCCCGCATCAGTACTTCACCCAGAGCTCGTCGCCGGCGGCGAGATCGGCGGACAGCGCCGTGACGCCTGGCGTGTTCGCGATCATCGGCGCCAGGGCGGCGCTCGAGCTGTACGCGGCGTTGCCCTTCCACACGATCTGCGCGTCGCCGAGGTAGGTCGGGACGCTCGCGAACGGCACCGCCGCGGCGAGCGTGTACTTGTTCCAGCCGGGGATCCGCGCCGGCACGACGATCAGCCCAGGTGCCGTGTCACCCGTGCCGCCCACGGTGCCCGGTGGCTCGGTCCACGGAACCGTGGTCTCCACGCCGGCGGCGGTGCGGCACGTCTGGTAGACGTTGAACAGGATCGTCGAGAACGGCACGTCCGCGACCCGCGCGCGGATCGTCAGCTCGTAGTAGCCGAAGTCCTCGGCCTGTAGATCGGCGAGGTCCTTGGTCCACGTGACGGCGGTGACCGCGGCGGCCGTACCCTCGATCGAGGGCTTGCCGAAATCACTGTAGAGGGCGCGGACACTCGAGATTCCTGCCGGGATCTCGACGCGGATCTTCAGCGTATCGGCGCCGGTGCAGCCATGGCCCACACCGAACGTGATCTTCTGACTCTTGTTGGCGGCAGCGGGCCCGCTGGAGATCGAGACGTGCGCTTCGGCACGCGTGGACAGGAACAGGGTCGTGAGCAGGACGCAGAGAGAGAGAGAGCGCATGGGAAACACCTCCCGGCGATCCGGACGGATCGCCGATCTGAAGAGCTAGCAACGGGACAGCGGATCGAGGAGATCGCGCGTCGCTAGATCGGAGGTGGCTCGGGCGGGACAGGAATCGCGGACACGAGCGACGGCGGCGCGAGCTCGACCACCATCACGAGCACGCTCGCGGTGATCACGGGCACGGGCGCGGGGACCATGATGCCGGCCTGCTCCGGGGCGACCAGCTTCGCATCCCCACCGCAGCGCTTCAGCACATCGTTCGAGCCGTGCTTGCCCTGATGATCGTGGCACTTGCAGGTCGCCGGGTTCGGGCAGCAGCACGCCGTGTTGCCCACCCAGCCCGCCGAGGCGAATGCGGTCACGGTGCGGCCGCAGAGCGCGAGCACGGCGACGAGCGGCAACAACCAGCGAGGCACAGCGGGATGATACCTCCAGATCTGGCCCCCGCCTGTCAATCAGAGCCCTTGGCCCGTTGGCACCGCCTGACCGCCGCGCGGCCTGCGGTCGCATCGCCTACGAGCGCCGACGACGGCGCGCCGCGAGCACCACCACGCCCAGGCCGAGCAGCAGCGTGGGCGCGTGCGCATCCCCACCCGCACTGCAGCCGCTGTCGTCCTTCGCCGTCGGCCAGCACGCCCCACCGCCGCCCGAGGCGATGCAGTCGAAGCCCGACGGACAGGTCTCGGCGGCGCCCACGGTGCAGCTCATGCTGCACTTGCCGCCATCGGTGCTCTGCGCGCAGGTCCCGGAGTCACACTCGGCGTTGCCCGTGCACGCGGTGCCGAGCCCCATCGGCGAGAACGGCTGCGCCATGCAGCGGTGCTGGAAGCACGCCTTCATCTCGGGGCAATCGGTGTCGACCGAGCACTCGAGCTCGGGCACATGCTGGAGCAGGAACGCCTTCTCCGCATCGACCCGCGTGTCGGCGCCGAACTGCGCACAGTTCTGATCGCCGAACGAGGTGATCCCGACCTGGACCTGCGCCCCGCGGATCGCGGCGAACGAAGGACCACCGGAGTCCCCCTCGCACTTGCCCTTGCCGCTGAGCTGGTTGAAGCACAGGAGGTTCGCATCGGTGCCGACGTTCGCGGCGCACGCGATCGAGGTCTGCGCGACGACGTACTCGATGCCAACCGAGCCGCCGCCACCCTGGGCGGTCGCGCCGAAGCCGACCATGGTCAGCGCCATCCCCACCGGCGCATCCGCAGTCACGAGGTTGACCGGCAACGGCGTCACGTTGGTGACCGGGGTGGCGAGCTTGATCAGGCCGATGTCGTGAATGCCGAGGTTGTTGATGTCGAAGCCGGTGTGCGGGATGGTCTCGGAGGCGCGGACGATCGTCCCCGGCGCGGTGCGGATGTTGACGGTCCCGAAGTGGACCTTGACGCTGGCGGTGATCTGGCTCTGGCTCATGCCGATCACGGCCGGCGACACGCAGTGCGCCGCGGTGAGCACCCAGTCCTTGGTGATCAACGTCCCGCTGCACAGGCCGCCACCGAGCTCGATCGCGACCACGCTCGGGAACTGATCCGGCGTGGCCTGCGTCCCACCGAGGATCGGATGCTCGAGTGATCCCGCGATCGCTGGTGACGAGGCGAGGACGAGGGCGAAGGCGAGGCACTTCATGCCAGGCAGCATCGACCACGCGCCGGCCCATGGGGGTCGACGCGCGCTAACGCCTCGTGACAGAGCGCCTCCACGAGCACGCAGGGGTGATGCGCACGCGTGCGCACGTCGCGCAAGATCCGCGCGCGATGCGTCTCAGCGGTGGCGGCGACGGAGCACGAGGCCGACCACGAGAGCGCCCAGCATCCACGCCACCCCGCCGCGCCCGCCGTGCGCGCCACCGGCGGCGTTGCAGGTGCCATCGTCGTGCGGCACGCAGATCGTCTGACCACCCACCGCGTCGCAGGCGAACCCGTCCGGGCAGGCGTCGTTCGCCATGTCGCAGGTCTCGGTGCAGAAGTTCCCTCCGGTCGCCGTGGCGCACAGGTTGCCGTGGCACTCGCCGTTGACGGCGCAGGTGTCGCCGGTCGACGAGAGAGCGATCGTGATCGGCATCGAGCGCGCGGTCACGTTGCCGGCAGCATCGGTCGCCTTGACCTCGAGGGTGTGTGCGCCTTCCGCGGCGCCGGTCACGGACAGCGAGAACAGGTCCGCCTCCCCCGTGGTGTCGGAGGCCACGGCCACGCCATCGAGGTAGGCCGTGACATCGGCGACCAGCTCGTTGTCCGTGGCCTTCGCGCTGATCGTGAACGTGGGGGGCAGCTGGGTGCCCTCGCCGGGCGACATCACGTCGAGGGTCGGCGGCACGGTCTCCGTCGAGCGCAGCCCGAGGAACTGGCGCAGGCGCGAACCGGAGTTCGTCATGCTCGCCGCGGCGGTCTGGCACGAGCACTGCTGCGGCTGGTTCGGCATCGTCCCGCACTGCGCGTTCTGATCGAGGAACGCCTTGGTCACCGAGCTCGCGATCGGCGTGTACGACATCGTGTCTTTCGGCGCGACCTCGTGCTCGAGCGCGAGCAGGTGACCGACCTCGTGCGCGATCGTGGCGCACAGCTCGTCATCGGCGCGCTGGATCCCGCGGTGATTGGTGGCGAACACGAACGCGATCCCGCGCTCCGTCACGCCGCAGAAGTTGTCCGCCGAGGCGACGCCGAGGATCCCGGAGCTCGCGCTCCACCCGGTGCTCGAAC
>JAYVRN010000401.1:0-20063 GCA_043776275.1 Myxococcales bacterium
GTGGAGACCGCCTTGTCCTCCCACGGATCGATCTTCGACTTCTCGACCTCGGCGATGATCGCGAGGATCCGCTTCTCGTCCGGAAGCGGCTTGCCCGCGGGCCCGGCGAGGACGATCGCGCGATTCTCGGCGCCGCCGAAGCTCTGCGCGAGCTTGTTCAGCTCCGCCACCGTGATCTCCGGCAGCGCCTTGAGCGTGAGATCGCGCTCGGCCGCACGGCCGATCATGAACTCGCCCTCGAAGAAGTTCCGCGTGATCTCCGCGGTGTAGTCGCTCGAGTCCGAGGTGGCCTCGGCATCCGCGTTCTGCTCGTAGATGCGCGCGATGTTGGTACGCGCACGATCGAGCTCGGTCTGGGTGAAGCCGTGCTTCTCCACGCGCAGCACCTCGGTGAACAGCGCGCGCAGCGTGTCCTCCTCCTTGCCGCCCTTGGCCTGCGCCTGGCGCGAGAACTGATCGATCTCTCGCGTGTCGCTCTGCACGCCGACCTGCGCGCCCGCGAACGGTGCATCCGGACGCCGCGCCACCGAGGCGAGACGCTCGTTGATGATCTGGCCGTAGAGCTGCTCGGCGACGATCCGACGGAAGTCCCGGTGCGTGGACTCCGGCCGGTGCGCGAACATGTTCGTCACGGCGACGAGTGAGAACGGGAGCTCCTTGTCGGTCACGATCGAGACGCGCGTCCCATCGGCCTTCGGGACCTCGCCGTGGATCCGCGGGCGCGGCTTGGCGACGCGCGGTAGATCGCCGAACCGTGCCGTGACCTCCTTCTCGATCTTCGCGGGATCGATGTCACCGACGATCACCACCGCCATCAGGTCGGGGCGGTACCAGTCCTTGTAGAACCGGTACAGCGTGTCGCGCGGCGCCTTCTTGAGGATCTCGGGATCGCCGATGGTGTCGCGCTCCGCATAGCGCGAGCCCTTGTAGATCACCTTCGAGGTCTTGGTGCGCAGGCGCTCGAACGCGCCGCGCCCGAGGCGCCACTCCTCGAGCACCACGCCGCGCTCCTTCTCGACCTCGGCCTTGTCGTAGCTGACGTTGCCGGCCCAGTCGCGCAGGATGTCGAGGCCCTTGCCCACGAACTCCGGCTTGTCGGTCGGGACCTCGAGCTGATAGACGGTCTCGTCGAAGTTCGTGTACGCGTTGAGGTCCGCGCCGAACCGCATGCCGATCTTCTCGAGGTAGTTGACGATGTCGGCCTTCGGGAACCGCGTGGTCCCGTTGAACGCCATGTGCTCGTCGAAGTGCGCGAGGCCCTTCTGATCATCGTCCTCGAGGATCGAGCCCGCGTTGACGGCGAGCCACATGAACGCACGGTTCTCCGGCTTGCCGTGGGGCAAGATGTAGTACGTGAGGCCGTTGGGCAGGGTGCCCTTCTTGACCTTGGGCCACAGCGGCAGCACCGCATCGTCGCCGGTCGCGGGCGTGCCGCCGCCCGTCGGCGTGCCGGCGACCGTGACCAAGCCCGTGCCATTCCCCGTGCCGCCGCCCCCGCTCGTGGTGGTCGGCTTCGAGCCGCCGCACGCGAACAGCGTCGCGAGGGCGAGTGTGAGTAGACGTCGGCTGATCATGGCGGGACAGTGCCACGCGCGCGTCGCGCGATCGACCGGATCTGGCTCGTAGCGCAGCTCTAACTCAGGCCCGGGGGGCGTTCGGGATCTGAGACAGCACGTCGAACAGCGACGCGAGCTCGTCCTCCTTCTTCGCCGCATCGCGCCGACCGAGCTCGATCAGCTCCGCCGCGAAGTCGCCATCGAACAGCAGATAGGACAGGAGGTCACTCTCGTGGCGCGCCTCCCCATCGGCGAGCCGCTGGATCAACTTCCGCGCGATCAGCCCGTTGACCTTCATCCGACCGGCCGCCACGAACTGCGCGGCGAGCGCACCGATGTCCTCGGAGGGCCTGATATGCACCGCCTGGATCCGCCGCAGCGGCGCGCCACGGAGGCGTACGAGCTCGTGGTTCATCATCGTCTCGAACTTGTCGCCGAACGAGCTGTGGCCGGCCTCGAGGATCAGGTTGATCCGCTGCATGCGCTGGAGATCGTATTCGGTGTGATCGAGGAGCAACGCATTGAGTGCCTTGCCGGCGAGGAACAGCGGCTTCGGATAGGCCTCGGTCCGCTCGCGCTGGATCGTTTGCGGTTCGGTGGCCAGGTGGCGCAGCGAGATCAACAGCAGACGATCGGCGCCGAGCCGGATCGCGGGTGACATCGGCGTGTTCTGGCGGAGGCCACCATCGGTGAAGTACTCCTCGCCGATCTTCACGGCGGGGAACAACATCGGGATCGCCGCCGAGGCGAGCACGTGCCGAGGACCGATCCGGGCCGCGCGATGGCGCACGAACGGATCGCGGCTCCACTCGCGCGGGACGGGCTCGGCGCTCGAGAGGAACACCACCGTGTGCCCGGTGCCGACGTGGGTGGCCGAGACGCTGATCGCGTGGAGGTGACGCTCGCGCAGGCTGCGATCGATGCCGCGCCACGGGATCGTGCGGATCACGAACCGCTCGAGCCCGCTGGTGTCGAGCAGGCCGCCGTAGCGGAAGCTCCCGGGCGCCGGCGGTGGTGGATCTCCACCGAGGAGCAGCTTGGTCGCGCGCAGCACGTCCTTCGCGCGCAGGCTGATCAGCTCTTCGAGCCGGAGTGCGCGCCATGCCGAGTTGATCTGCTCGGCCTGCGACGCGGGATCGCTCATCGTGGCCGCGACGAACGCGGCATTGATGGCCCCCACCGAAGTGCCGGTCACGATGTCGATCGGGACGTGGCGCCCGAGCTTCTTCGCGAGATCGGTCCGCAGGTAGTGAATGATTCCGGCTTCGTACGCGCCGCGCGACCCGCCGCCCGAGAGGACCATGCCGATCCGTTGCCGAGATGTGGGCGATTGCACCGATCTCATTGTAACTGCAACCGAACCGGGGGTGTGGCTGTCCAACCTTCCATGAAGCTCGCCGCGCCTGCCGCGCTCCTGTGCACCGCGCTGCTCGGCGTCCCCGCGGCCCTGGCCGAGACCTCGTTCACCGAAGACAACCAGCGGTTCCCCGCGGCGCCCACCGCGCAGATCTTCGAGGCCGCGTGTGATCTCGAGGTCGATCTCCACGGCGTGTTCGTCGACGTCGCGGTGCGGCAGCGGATCGTGAACCCCGGGCCCGAGGAGATGGCCGCCACCTACGAGTTCGATCTTCCCAAAGGCGCGACGATCACCGGGCTCTCGCTCCGCGGCGATGGGCCGGCCGAGGCGGCGATCGCGATCCCCGGAGCGTTCAGCGCGGTCGACGTCAGCGCACGCGCCGTCCTCGGTGCGGATCCCGCGCTGCTCACCGCGCTGGGACCCGACGCCGCAGCCCAGTACCGCCTGCGCCTCCAGCCGATCGCACCGAACCACGAGGTGCTGGTCACCACGCGGTACTCGATGATCGGCGAGATCCGATCGAGCGCGATCCGCGTGGTGCTGCCGGGGCGCGCTGCCAGCGGCAAGCTCACCGCCTGCCGGGGTGTGGTCCGCGCGAGCGCAGGCCCAGGCGCGAGGATCGCCGGCATCCGGATCGGCCAGACGGCGGTCGCGCGGTCCACGGCGGCCTTCGTCCTCGACGCGACGGACCTCGTGATCGATGCGAACCTCGCCTTCGCCGGCAAGGAGCCCGTGGTGTGGACCCAGACGCAGCCGCTCGCGGACGGCTGGGCCGCGACGCTCGTGACGGTGGCGGCGCCGTCGATCAAGACCACCACGGTGCAGGCGCGCCGTGCGCTGTTCGTGATCGATGGTTCGCGCAGCATGGAGCTCGTCGGGAAGCAGCACGTGTCCCAGGTGATCGGGACGATCGCGAGTGCGCTGCCGGCGAACGTGGAGCTCGAGGGCATCGTGTACGACCGGGTCGCCCAGCGCGTGTTCAAGGGCTGGAAGCCCGACACCGCGGCCACGATCGCCGAGATCCAGAGCGCCGTCACCCGTCATGTCCCGCAGAACGGGAGTTCGATCACGAGCGCGTTCGAGCTCGCGCACACCGCGATCACGGATGGCGCGCGCGCCCAGACCATGGTGATCTTGATCAGCGATGGTGTCCTCGGTGAGGTCACCGGTCAGGACCTGACCCGGGCGCTCGATCTCACGACCAGCACCGTCGACGTGATCGCGGTGGTGCTCGATCCGGGCAAGACCGAGAGCCCCGGAGCGTCGGTGCTGCGCTCGCCGGTCAACCTCTATGGTGGCTCGTTCATCGAGCTCTCGGTCGAGCAGATCGACGATGCACTGCTGGTGGTGGACGAGTGGCTCCGTCCATCGTGGCTCGAGCTGGCACTCGGAGATCTCGAGATCCCCGGATCGCTGCGCGCCGGCAGTGGCCTCACGCGCACCGTGATCCATCGTGGCGCACTCTCCAAGCTGGTGCTGACCGGACACGGCGACGCGGCGCTCAAGGTTGCGTCTCGCCTGGGCCCGAGTGCGCAGGTCGCCACCGTGGCCCTCGCGGAGCTCCGCGAGGACGCCTCCCCGTTCTTCACGCAACCCGATCCGGACTTCGACGAACGAGCGCGCGGGGAACGAGTGCTGGCACACGCGCTCGCGACGCACCCGTACGTGCGCGATCGGCTCGCACTCGCCGTGCTGACCACGCAGGGCAAGATCGCCAGGAACCGCATCGCGATGGTCAAGGGCGGTGGGCCCTACGAACGGATCACCGCGGTGGATGATCCGAGCGAAGGTGGCGCGGGGAGCACGGTGCGTGCGCCGATCTACCGCCCCCAGCCGTCGGCGATCGCGAAGCTCACGCTCGAGCGGCTGTTCCGCGATCAGCTCCAGCCGAAGGCATACGCGTGCTACCAGCGCGCCCTCGGCACAGATCCGAAGCTCGCGGGGACGGTGCTGTTCGAGCTGCACCTCGGCCGCGGCGAGATCACCGAGGTCACCTTGACCGGACCCGGCGGTCCCACCTTCGAGAGCTGCCTGAAGGATGCGGCGTATGGCCTCGCCGTGCCGTTCCCCGACTTCGCCGTGAACGCCGATGATCAGACGCTGGCGCACTATCCGTTGACCTTCAATGTCAGCGAGGCGAAGCCCGCGATCATCCTGGGTGATGCGGACTCGGCGTCTCCGCTCGACATCGATGCCATCCAGGGCGGCGTTCCCGTGAAAGTTCGCGGAACCGCGTATCCAAATGCCAGCACCCCGCTCGGCAATCTTCGGCCCAGCAAACAGCCGTGAACCGAGCGCGTCGGATCTGGATCCGCGCCGACGAGATCGCTACTCTGTGATCGTTCGTGGTGGAGGAGGAGGCCCGGTTACGCGTGCTCGTCGTCGAGGATGACCTCGACGTGGCGGCGGCGATCGCCCGAAAACTCGAGGGCAACTCCCACGCGGTCGAGATGACCGCCGATCCCCACATGGTGGTGCAGCAAATTGCTGCAGGAAAAACTCTGTGGGACGTGGTCCTACTCGACGTCAACCTGCCCGGGATGAGCGGGATCGAGGTGCTCGAGCGCTTCCGGGCGGCGGGCTCCCTGGCCTCGGTGGTGATGCTGACCGGTGATGATTCGGCGCGCACGGCGACGGCATGTATGCGCGCGGGCGCCTTCTACTACCTGACCAAGCCGTTTCGGCCCGTGGAGCTGATGGCGATCGTGGAGTCCGCCGGCCGGTATGCCCGGCTGCGGGCGCACAGCTCCCGACGCGAGCCCCTGGATGACTCCTCGGACAAGCTGCTGGTGGGCGTGTCGGCACCGCTCCGGACCCTGCGCGCCGGGATCGCTCGGCTCGCGAAGCAGGACCTTTCGATCCTGATCCGCGGTGAGAGCGGCACCGGCAAGGAGCTGATCGCGCGCGCGTTGCACGAGCGTGGCCCCCGCGCGTCAGGGCCGTTCATCGCCCTCAACTGCGGTGCGATTCCCGACACGCTGATCGATTCCGAGCTGTTCGGGCACACCAAGGGCTCGTTCACCGGTGCGATCTCCGATCGCGCGGGCGTGTTCGTGGAGGCCGATCACGGCACGCTGTTCCTCGACGAGATCGGCGACATGCCGATGGCGGTCCAGGGTCGCCTGCTCCGCGTGCTCCAGGAGGGCGAGGTCCGCGCGGTCGGATCGAGCGGGATCCGCAAGGTCGACGTCCGCGTGGTCGCCGCCACCAACGTCGATCTCGAGGCCGCCGTGGAGCACGGCCGGTTCCGGCAGGACCTGCTGTTCCGCCTCAACGTGGTGACCATCCCCGTGCCACCGCTGCGCGACCGGCTCGATGATCTGCCGATGCTCGCCGCGCACTTCCTGCACAAGCACGCACGGGAGCAGATCTCGATCTCGCCGGATGCCCTCGAGTCCCTGGTCGCCTACCGGTGGCCCGGCAACGTACGTGAGCTCGAGAACGCCATGCTCCACGCGATCGCGCTCCGCAGCGGCGGCGAGATCGGTGCCGAGGCGCTTCCAGAGAGCATCGCTCCCCGGGCGAAGGGCACGCGCCCGATCTTCCTGCGCGACGACGAGGAGATCGTGTCCCTCGCCGAGGGCAAGAAGCGCGCTGCGGCCGCGTTCGAGCGCGACTATCTGGTGCGGGTCATGTGGATCGCCAAGGGCTCGATCTCCGAGGCGGCGCGGCTCGCGGGCATCGATCGCACGAACTTCCGCCGTCTTCTGCAGCGCCACGAGATCGACGCCACCGGCTTCCGGTAGGCGCGCTCAGGCCGCGTACTTGCGGAGCTTCTCGACGAGCGTGGTGCGGTTGAGACCGAGGAGCGCGGCTGCTTCCGTGCGGTTGCCGCCGGACTTGGTGAGGGCGCGGTCGATCAGGTCGCGCTCGAGGTGCTCGAGGGCGGCGCGGAGGTCGAGGGTGTCGGTGGTGGGCATCTCGGGGAGCGAGCCGCGAGCGATCGCCGGGCTGCTCCCACTCGCGAGCGCTGCAGGCGCCGGATAGCTCGCGAGCTGGTGCTCGGTCCCGCGCGCGAACTTCACCTTCTGGCCGGGGATCGTGAGGTCCGCGGCGCCGAGGCGCGTACGACGAGCGAGAAGAACTGCGCGCTCGATCAGGTGCGAGAGCTCGCGGACGTTGCCCGGCCAGTGATACGCGATCAGCGCGGCCTTGCCCGATTCATCGAGACCTTCGACGTTGCGGCCGATCCGGTCGCGCACTCGCGCGATGCAGAGCTCGGCGATCTGGATGATGTCATCGGAGCGCTCGCGCAGCGCCGGCAGCGAGACCGGGACGACCGCGAGGCGGAAGTAGAGGTCCGCGCGGAATGTGCCCTGCGCGACCATCTCCTCGAGGTTGCGGTGCGTGGCCGCGATGATGCGGACATCGACGGGCACCTCGACATCGGAGCCGACCGGCGACACCGTGCGCTCCTCGAGCACGCGGAGCAGCTTGGCCTGCGCGGCGAGCGGCAGGTCACCGATCTCGTCGAGGAAGATCGTGCCCTCGTTCGCCGACATGAAGCGGCCCGGGCGCGCGTTGTTCGCACCCGTGAAGGCGCCCTTGACGTGACCGAACAGCTCGGTCTCGAGTAGCGTCTCCGGGATCGCAGCGCAGTTGACCGGGATGAACGGGCGGCCGCGGCGCGCCGAGGCGCGATGCGCGGCGCGGGCGAACAGCTCCTTGCCGGTGCCGGTCTCGCCTGTGATGAGGATGTTGCAGTCGGTCCCCGCGACGTACTGGATCGTCTCGAGTGCTTCGAGCATCGAGGGAGATTCGCCGACGATCTCTGCGGCGAACTGCGAACGCCAGGCGGTAAGCGAGGAGGGCTGCATCGACCAAGCTTCACTGCGAATGTGGTGCCATCACTTCCAGGGTTAGGCGTGGGGTATCTTACGAAAGCCTCAACCATAGATTTGAAATAGGTAGCGAAACCCACATCATCGCTATCGCCTCGCTGGTCTACCCATGGGGTATTTCGATACCCACGTCGGAGTGGGTTGGGCCACACAAACTACAGCTCCAACCTCGCGAAACCACTCCGGACTGCCGTCAGGACCGGCGATCGGTGTCAGCCGATCTCGGATCGGAAGATCACCGATCCCGAAACGCAAGATCGACCGGGTGGCGGCCCGGTCGAGTGCACCGCGACACGAATGTTTAGCGACGACCGGGCAGCCGAACGCCGAACGCAGAGCCGTCATCGCGCGCGTCGTAGGAGATCGACCCACCGTGCGCTTCGCAGGCGAGGCGGCAGAAGTAGAGCCCGAAGCCGCGTTTGCCGTTCGAGCCCTTCGCGTACTTCGCGAACAGGCGATCACGGAGTGTCTCGGGGACCGGCGGGCCGCTGTTGAACACGCAGATCTCCACGCCTGGACCATCGAGCAGGTCCGAGCTCTTCCCGGAGATCCGGATCACCCCGTGCTTGTTGCAGTAGCGGAGCGCGTTGCCGACCAGGTTGTGCATCACGCGCTCGATCAGCGCGCCATCGAAGCTCCCGACCAGCGCGGGATCACAATCGATCTCGAACCGCACCGTGCTGGTCCCCACCGCGTGGACGTCCACCACCTCGTGGATCAGCGCGCGCACGTTGGTGGGCTCGACCTTCGGCTTCACGGCCGCATCCTCGAACCGGGCGATATCGACAAAGTTCGCGACCAGGCCCGACATGCGCTTGAGCGCGCGGACCGTGGCGCCGAGGGCCTTGGACTCCTCGTCTCCGAGGGTCACCACGTCCTGGATGTACATCATGTTGCCCAGCGCGACGGCGAGGCCGTTGTTGAGATCGTGCGCGAGCATCGCCGCGGCCTCGGCACCGTAGGCGAGGAGGCGATCGTTGCGCTCGACATTGAGGCGCGCCTCGACGAACGCCTGCTGGGTTCGCGCCGCGGCCACCATCCGGCGCTTGAGCTCGCCGATCTGAGCGGGCTTGGTCATCACATCGTCGGCGCCAGCGTCGAAGCACTCCGAGCGCGTGGTCTCGTCATCCTGCCCTGACAGCACGGCGATCCAGATCGCAGGACCGTGCACCGCCTTGAGCTTGCGGACGACATCGAGTCCGGGCGTCGGCATGTTGTAGTCAATGATCACGAGATCGGGAGGCGTCTGCTCCGCGATCATCAGCGCCGGGAGCCCGTCCTCCGCGCTGAACACGTGGAAGCCGCTGCGCATCATTGCGTTGGCGATCGCGCGGCGCACACGTGGGTCGTCGTCGACCACCAGCATCCGGACACCGGATGGAGCGAGCGCGGCGAACTCGCCGGTGCCAGTGATCATGGAGGGTAGCGGTATCGACACGGTGGCTCCTGCTGCGAGCGACGTGCCACGAGCTGGGACCGCGCCCGATCGAACAACCTCGCGTGGTTGACGACTCCCGCGCGCTCGATCCCACACCGAGAACCCTCGATCCCCCGTCAACCTCGCCGACGGTGAACTGATCGAGGCTTCGGCCGAACCAGGAGTTGCGATGACTCTGCGCGCAGCCCATGGATCGATGAACTGGCTGACGCCAAGGTTGACGTCGCGCGGGGCCGGCGCACCGAGAGATCACAGAGTTACGACGGCACGGACGTTGCTGCAGGAAGCGACATGAGCGACGCACCCGAGCCAGATCCGAAGCCGGCCGAGAAAGCCGGCGGAAAGTCTTCGAAGATCATCCCGATCCTCCTGATCCTGAACCTGGGCGCGAGTGGGTTCGGCGCCTTCAAGCTCGCCACCGCGAAGGCCGCGCCCGCTGCCGCGAGCCACGAGGCGGCAGCGCCCACGGGCGCCGAGATCGTCGGACCCGTCGTGGCGCTCGAGCCGTTCGTCGTCAACCTCGACGAACCGGGGCAGGCTCGCTACCTCAAGGTCACGCTCCAGCTCGAGCTGGTGTCCAAGGAGGCGGAGGCGCCGCTCGAGAAGAGCAAGCAGGTCGTGCGCGACACGATCCTGAGCCACCTCTCGGGCCTGAAGCTCGCCGACACGCTCGGCGCGGCTGCCAAGGACAAGCTGCGCACCGATCTGATGAAGAAGCTCGAGCCGATCGTCGGTGCCCACAGCGTGCGCCGGATGTTCTTCCAAGAGTTCATGGTGCAGTGAGGACCGACCTGTGAGCACATCTCCGCCACTCCCCTCGATCGTGATCGGCCGCCCCATCGGCGCCGATCAACGTCCCTACGTGATCGCCGAGCTCTCGGCCAACCACCTCGGCAAGCTCGAACGCGCCATCGCGATCATCGACGCCGCCTCCGACGCCGGGTGCGACGCGATCAAGCTGCAGACCTTCACCCCGAGCTCGATGACCCTCGAGTCCACCGACGGCGACTTCCA
Source organism: Myxococcales bacterium (assembly GCA_043776275.1). Lineage (GTDB taxonomy): Bacteria > Myxococcota_A > Polyangia > Haliangiales > Haliangiaceae > JABFXX01. The sequence continues at coordinate 10,207 of JAYVRN010000401.1, forward strand.
CATCCCCGACGGGCCGTGGAAGGGCCGCTCGCTATGGGACCTCTACGACGAAGCACACACGCCATGGGAATGGCACGCGCCATTGTTCGCGCACGCCGCCGCGAGGGGCGTGGTCGCGTTCTCGACGCCGTTCGACGAGGAGGCCGTCCAGCGCCTCGATCACCTCGGGGCACCCGCGTTCAAGATCGCGTCGTTCGAGCTCGTGGATCTCGAGCTGATCCGAGCCGCCGCGCGCACCAACAAGCCCCTGATCATGTCCACCGGCATGGCCTCGGATGCGGAGGTGGGAGAAGCGCTCGAGACGGCGCGCTCTGCCGGCAACGGCGGCGTGGCCCTGCTCCACTGCATCTCCGGCTACCCGGCACCGATCGCGCAGACCAACCTGCGCCGCATGGAGCAGCTCGCGAGCTACGGCACGGTGATCGGCATCTCGGACCATTCGCCGGGTGCGATCGTTCCGATCGCCGCGGTCTCGCGTGGCGCCACGATCATCGAGAAGCACCTGACTCTGGCGCGCACCGACGGCGGGCCCGATGCCGGGTTCTCCCTCGAGCCGCAGGAGATGAGCGAGGTGGTCCGCTCGTGCGCCCTCGCCTGGTCCGCGCTCGGCGATGGCAGCTCCCGTCGTCCGAAGGCGGAGGATGGCTCGCGCCGGTTCCGCCGGTCGCTCTACGCGGCGGTCGACATCGCCGAGGGCCAGGTCCTGACCCGCAGCAACATCCGCTCGATCCGCCCCGGCTTCGGCCTCCCGCCGCGCGAGCTGCCCACCGTGATCGGCAAGCGCGCCAAGGTTCAGATCGCCCGCGGTACACCGCTCGCGTGGGAGCTGATCGGGTGAGCGAGATGATCACGATGCGCGACGCGCAGCTCGACGATTGCGAGCGCGTGTTCGCCTGGAACTGCGCCCCCGAGGTGCGCGCGCTGTCAGGTGATCCCAGGATCATCGAGCTCGCGGACCACACCCGCTGGTTCCAGCGCCGCCTCCGCAGCGGCCCGATGTGGATCGTCGAAGATGCCGGCGCACCCGTCGGCGTGGTGCGGCTCGATCCGGGTGGCGACGTCACCTGGATCTCGATCGCACTCGCTCCCGAAGCACGCGGCCGCGGCATCGGCCGTCGCGCGATCCGCGCCGCCTGCGAGGCGTACCAGCAACCGATTCACGCCACCATTCGCGCCACCAACGCCGCGAGCCGCGCCTGCTTCGAGGCCTCCGGCTTCACCTTGACGTCGGTCACCGGCGACCTCGTCACCTACCGATGGAGTCCGTGATGCAGACCTCTCAGCTCAACCTCTGGCGCTCCGAGTTCGGGCGCGACTACACCGATCGCAATGACCGCGAGAAGCCCGAACGGGTGACCTCATGGCAGCGACTGCTCGACGGGCTCGTGCCCACGCGCGCCCTCGAGGTCGGCTGCAATGTCGGCTGGAACCTCGAATACCTTCGCCGGCTCGGCGTCTCCGAGCTGTACGGCATCGAGCCCCAGCTGTATGCCGTGGAGCGCGCGCGCTGGCGCGGGCCGCAGTTCGGCGTGGTGCAGGGCACCGCGTTCGATCTCCCGTTCAAGGACGGCTGGTTCGACCTCGCCTTCACGAGCGGCGTGCTGATCCACATCTCTCCGGAGACCGTGGGTGCGGCCCTCGACGAGATCTATCGCGTGTCCAGGCGCTGGATCGTCGCGATCGAGTACGACGCCCCCGCCGAGACCGAGATCAACTACCGCGGCCACGACGGCGCGCTGTGGAAGCGCGACCACGGGGGAATGTGGATGGCACGCCATCCCGATCTCCGCCTCGTCCGCCGCATCGAGCTCTCGGCGACCGATGGCTACGACGATTGCACGGCGCACCTGTTCGAGAAGCCCTGATGCGCACCATCGCGATCATCCAGACCCGCATGGGCTCGAGCCGGCTCCCCGGCAAGGTGCTCCGCGATCTCGCTGGCGACACCATGCTCGCCCGCGTGGTGCAGCGGGTACGCGCCGCGCGCTCGATCGACCAGGTCGTGATCGCCACCACGAAGGCCGAGATCGACGACGCCGTCGTCCGGGAGGCCGTGCGGCTCGGCTGCGGCGTCCACCGCGGCTCCGAGACCGACGTGCTCTCACGTTACCTGGGAGCCGCTCGCGAGTTCGAGGCCGGCGCGATCGTGCGCGTGACCTCGGACTGCCCGCTCCTCGATCCCAGCGTGATCGACGTCGTCGTCCGCGCCCTCACGCCCGGGCTCGACTACGTCTCCAACACGCACACGCGGACCTATCCGCGGGGCCTCGACGTCGAGGCCTTCCACCGCGACACAATCGAACGCATGGCGCGCTACGCCACCTCGGAGCCAGCGCGTGAGCACGTGACCGCGTTCCTGCTCGAGCGGCCCGAGCTGTTCACCACGCGCCAGGTCTGCGCCACCGTCGATGATTCGGACCTGCGCTGGACCGTCGATGCTCCGGACGATCTCGCACTGGTCCGCACCCTCTACGATCTGCTCGACCTCGACCGCGGTCCACGTCCGTACCAGGAGCTGGTCCGGATCGTGCGCGCCCGCCCCGAGCTCGTCGCGATCAACGCCCACGTCGTGCAAAGGAGCGTCCGTGTCGCTTGATGTCCTCGCAACCTGGCGCTCTCTGCTCATCGACCTCGGCCAGCTCGGCGATGCACTGAGCCAGGCGATCGAGCGCGACGACGTGGTCGGCGCGATCTCGGCGATGATGCAGCTCCGCGCGGTCCGATCCTCGCTCAGCCGCGTGGAGGCTCCGATGATGATCAAGGGCGAGCTCGCCGAGCTCCACGCGATGCGCGATGTGCTCTCGCATGTCGTGTCCGCGCGTGCCGCCGAGGCGATGATGGCGCGCTGGCTCGAACGCTCGATCCCGGGCGACGCACGGCTCCTCGCCTCCCCGCTCGGGGTGGCGGTGCTCGCCGATGCGCTGCTCCCCGCCTCGTGGGACTTCGAATGCGATCTCGTGGTCCTGGTCGGCGCCGAGCTCGCGCCGGTGGCCGAGATCCTCGCGGACCTCGGCCAGAAGCGCATCGTGATCGTCGGGGACGTCACCGCATCGCGCGCGATCTGTGTCCGGTCGATCGAGGAGCTGTCTCCGGCGACACGCACGCTCGTCCCCGGTCCGCCCACCCAGTTCGCGGTGCGAGCCTACGTCGGCACCGACGCGACCTTCGTCAACGACATCGCCGAGGCCACGCGCAACGCGCTGTCGGACCTGCGGATCCACCGCAACACCGTGCTCGCCTTCTCGCGCACCTGGGTGGAGCAAGGCCTGGCCAACCTCCCCGCGCTCGCGCGGTGGCCTTCGATCGCCGAGGTCGGCGACGCGTTCGCCGGCGTCCCGATGGTGATCGTCGCGCCCGGACCTTCGCTCAAGCGCAACTCGGCACAGCTCCGTGCCCTCAAGGGCCGCGCGATCATCGTGGCCTTCAGCCACTCGCTCAAGCCGGTGCTCGCCGCCGGGGTCGTGCCCGATCTGGTCCTCACCGTCGATCCGCAGGACGTGCGCTACCACTTCGCCGGGTGTGACGTCTCGGAGACCTGCGTGGTCAACGCGGCCACCGTGCACCCCTCGCTGTTCGAGTTGCCGGCCCGGAACTTCCTCACGCTGTCCGCGAACTCCGCCATCGATGACTGGATCTTCGACAGCCTCGGCGTCGACGCGCTGGTCCCGGGCGGCGGTTCGGTCGCGACTTCGGCGTTCTCGCTCGCGCTCAAGTGGCGGTGCGATCCGATCGTGTTCGTGGGGCTCGATCTCTCGTTTCCGGGCGGCGAGTACTACGTCTCGACCTCCACGGACGGAGGCGCGCGCGCCAACGTGGATGCCAGCGGCGTGATGCGCGTCGAAGGCTGGAGCAAGGACTTCCAGGCGATGAAGGCCGGTGGTGGTCCCTCGGCCGTCCCCGAGCGCAGCGTCGAGCTGCCGGGCTGGCATGGTGGCACCGTTCCTTCGAGCTTCATGTTCGGGTTGTTCCACCGCTGGTTCGTGGAGCGGATGGCGATGGTCACCGACACCAAGGTCTTCAACTGTACCGAGGGTGGAGCGTTCATCGAGGGGATGGAGCACGTCCCGCTCGCAACGGTGACGCCAGGCTTCGAGCGTGAGATCGACGTGCGCGCCATCCTCGCAGATGCCACCGCGCGGCTCGATGGCGAGCGCCACACCCGGCTGGTCGATCACCTCGCCGGCTTCGCCCAGGGCCTGCGCAGGGCGAAACGGCTCGGTGCGATCGCACGCACGCAGATCGCGCGCGGCCACGCCGGCCCGCGGCTCAAGCGCGTCGAACGAGCCCTCGCCACCACCATGCGCCCCCTCGCGATCGCCTCGCTGCTCGCACAGCGCGAGCTCGAACGTGCCGATGACACCTCGCGTCGCCAGGGCACCGAGGCGGACTACCTCGCCGCGTCGGTCGCGCTGATGACCACCCTCGATTCGGTGATCGATCAACTCGAGCCCGCCATCACCCGCGCGCTCGCCCAGCTCACACCAAAGGGGCAGCATGGCCGCGCCGCGTAAGAAGTCCGTCCCGCGGATCATCGCGATCGCGGGCGGTAAGGGTGGCGTCGGCAAGAGCACCGTCGCCGCCAACCTCGCGCTCGCGATCGGCCGCCTCGGGCACCGCGTCGCGATCGTCGATGCCGACCTCGGCGCGGCCAACCTCCACACGATGATGGGCGCGCTCCACCCGCGCGCATCGCTCGCTGACTTCCTCGATCACAACGTCGACAACCTCGACGAGGTCCGCCTGAACGTCGCGCCGAATGTGGACCTCGTTCCGGGGGCCTCCCGCCCGGGCTCTGCGAACCTCCCCGTCGCCCAGAAGCTCCGGCTGATCCGTGCGATCGCACGCCTCGATGCCGACTGCATCGTGGTCGATGTGGGTGCCGGGACCTCGTACACCGTCGTCGATCTGGTCGGCGCGTCCGATCTGAAGCTGTTCGTCGTCGCGCCTCAGCTCCCCTCCCTCCACAACGCGTACGCCTTGCTGAAGGCCTGTGTCCATCGCGTGGTCCGGAAGCTGTCGGACGACGAGACCCAGATCAACTTGATCGATTCCGCGCTCGCGAACGAGACGCGGGCGCGCACGATCGTCCAGCTGCTCGCGGTGCTCCGTCCCATGGATCCGGGGCTGGTCGACCTGATCGAGGACACCCTGTCTCGGTTCGGAGCGGGCCTCGTCGGCAACATGCTGTCGTCGGACTCCGAGGTCGGTGCGATGACCCGCATGTCGCCCCTGATCAACGACCACCTGCGCGTCTCCGCCCCGGTCCTCGCCGCGATCCGCCGCACCAACTCGCTGGGCGGTGGGCTGCGAGCGGGCACCGGGACGATCGCCACTTCGAGCGACGAGAGCTTCGCTTCGTTCCGCGCCCTCGCGCGCACGGTCCTCGAGGCCGACCTCGGCCGCCTGCGCGGTGAAGCGCGCCAGCAGCAGACGATGCCGCTGTGGGTCAGTCGCGAAGATCGCCCGGCGACCGCCGAGCCGCCGCCGGCCGAACAGCCGCACTGAGAGATCGACGGACGGCTGTGATACAAGCTCGCCGTGGCGAACGGCAAACGGTTCAAGCTGAAGGCGGGAGAGATCGGCGCTCTGGTCTCGGGACTCGGTGGATGCATCGCGTCCGACAAGATCACCGTCGAGGGACTGCGCGTCGCGTACATGATTCGCGAGCAGCCCTCGCAAGCAGAAGACAGCGGTTGGGTCTTCACCTCGGGCACCGAATCACAGGCCTACATGGATGACCCCGCAAACTTCGAGGTCTACGACGTCAATACGATCGCGAACTACGATCGCGACATCATCCCATTCCTCAGCGCACCGCCAGGCTCCTCGTTCGAGCGCCCCGGGAACGAGGGTGACCTCGAGCCGTGCGAGGGAACGGACTGGACGCCAGGGGACGCCAATGACCTGGCCGCCGATCAGCGGGAATCGCGACGCGGCGCGAAGTGGCCCCCGCCCGGCTTCCCGATCGTCCAAGGCGAGCACGCGTTGACCAGCTCGTGGTCGATCACGCTGCCTTCGCCGTTCGCACGCCGGATCGAGGATGGTTCGCTCGTGTTGTGGCGCCCGGGACTCACGCTCTGGATCCTCGCCTTCAACAACACCCATCGTGAGTCGCAGGCGGAGCGCCTCGCCATCACGAAGGACATCATGTCTCCCAATGCGACGAGCGTGCGGGAGGACTCCGCAGGTGGTCTCACCCGGCTGACCTACCGCCTGCTCGAGGACGGCGTCAAGACGGTCACGACGATCGTCATCGGAGACGCCGGCCACGTGCAGGCCTCGATCTACTTCGATGAGGAAGAGGACGCCGCGATGGCCATGCACATCGCGCAGTCGCTCGCCGCTACCAAGACGCCCTGACAAGACTGGAGCCCGGCCGACCCGCAAGCCACGATGAGCTCGTTGCTCGCGCTCCGAGGGCATTGCGACCTCTGCGACCGCTGCCGCCCTCATCACTCACTCTCCGTCGAAGCAGCCCAGCGATCCCGAGCCACACACCGGGTCGGATTTCGCGAGCAGGGGTGGGTCCGGTCTCGACACAGCGGCACGCACGAGGGCCGACCGTGATCGCACGTGGCCTCCGGACCTGAGCGCGCTGCGCTCGCGGAAGCTCCGGGGGGCGGGTGGATGGTGTTCAAGCCCTACGGGGACTGGCGTGTCGTGCGTGATCGCACGTCGCAACGCGCTCGGGTCCGGAGGCGACGTGCGTGCACCGAAGGCACCGGCGTCGGCGCCGCATAGACGCTGAGCAACGTCCATGTGAGAGCGCACCGTTCGTCAGGATTCCACAGCGGCCTACCGGATCGGGCGGAACAGCACGCGCGCGAAGTGCGGATCCTTGACCGGGAGCCGGCCGACCACAGTAGCGCCGCGCCGGATCACGATCTCGTCGGTCGCGGCGCCAGCCCACAGGCCATTCGGCCCGGGCTGCGGATCGGTGCCGGTGATGCGGTGGTCCGCGCAATCGGACAGCACCCAGCGCTCTGCCACCACCTCGTCGGACTCGTGGTCCGCTCCGAACAGCACGAGGTATTGCGGCGGATTCGCCGACACCCACCGTGCATCGAAGATCACGTCGCCATCGTCGGGTGTCGGGGCCACGGTGCTCGAGCCACCATCCGGGCGATTGCAGCTGACGATGCCCTCGTGCTTGAGCGCATACCCTTGCGGCGGGCCGACCGGCTCCCACGAGAACTGCCGCGGTTCGATCAACGCTTGCACGACTTTCGTCGAGATCGGCCACAGCTGCGCGCTGACCCAACCCGCGCAGCCGCCACCATCGGGCCCGGTGGTCCACGGGCACTGCGACCACCACGCTTCGCCACGCGCGACCACGAGATCGATCCGCGTGTAGGGCTTGGCACCGACGGACGTCTTGATCGCGTCGTCGGGCATCGGGACCTGCGCGCTGAGATCCGGGAGCACGACGTCGAAGATGCCCTTGGTCGTCACCAGCTTGACCACCCCGGGGCCGACGCGGACGAACAGGTGATCGGCATCGGCCCAGTCACCGTGCATCGGCACCGCGAGGGCCCGCGCCTGATCCGAATCGAGCGTGAGCGCCGCTCCGAGCGGTATGCTGCCGAGCCGTACCGCATGGCCCTCCGCGAGCTGCCACGCGGTGAGCGCCCCGGTGGCCTCGAGCGTCACGAAGTCTGCGTTGTCGAAGCCCGCCGGCGGCGGTGGCGCCTCGGGGGGCTTCGCGATCGGCGGCGTGGGAGCCGCGTGATGACACCCGAGGATGGCGACGAGCGCTCCGACCCGGGTCCACTGCATGCGCGGATGATACCGGGGTGGCGTCGAAGCGCTATGTGCGCGTCGACGGATCGGCCTACTTCCTCGCGCGCGCCGCTGCGGTGAGCAACCAGCCCTTCACCGCGTCGCGTGGGAGCTGTGCGAGCGAGGTCAGCTTCAGGTGCCTGCCGGTCTTGCCGTCACCGACGAGGAGCCCCTCGGGATCGTCGTAGGTCCCGGGCGGTCCGGACAGGATCAGGTTGACGTGCGCCTTGTGACCGCCGAGTGCACACACGATGTTGTCATCGATCGTGTAGAACGGCATGCCCCACTTCAGCGCGGACTTCGCAGCGGGCACGGTCAGCTCGACGAGGCTGCGCAGGGCCTCGAGGATCGGACGCGTGGCCGGTCCCTGCTTCTTGAAGAAGCCCTCGATCGGAGCGCCGAGATCCGCGCGCGGCGCGGGCTTCTTGGCGGCCGGCTTCGTGGCCTTGGGCTTCTTGGCCACGGGCTTCTTGGCTGGCTTCCTGGCGGCTGGCTTCTTGGGGCTCGGCACACAGCGATGATGCCACTACCCCGTGATCGCTTCGAGGATCCGGCGCGGTCCATCGGCGTCGGCGGTGGAGAGTGCACGCTGACGTTGCTCGAGCCGCAGCTGGTCGCCGAGGAGGAACGCGAGCAGATCGGAGCGCAGCGTGTCGTCATCGGTCTCTTCCCAGCGCCGCCCACCCGAGATCAGCCCCTCGCGGACCTGTCGGCGCGCCGGGATCACCTGATCCGCGACGATCGCGTAGGCGATCGCGGGACATCCGAGGAAGGCGAGCTCGCCGAGCGTGCCCCCCGCCGAGCAGATCGCGGCATCCGCGCTGACGAACAGCTCGCCTGGGTCCTGGGGCCCGCGACGGACATCGACGGTGTGTCCCGCGGCGATCGCGAGTGCCACGGCCGCGCGCAGCTCGTCCTCACCACGAAACCCCGGGCCGGCGATCACCACGAGCTCGAGCGGCCGATCCGGCGGGATCAGCCCGAGCGTGCGCACGGTGGCGCCCACGGGATCGCTGCCGCCGAACGTCACGAGCACCCGGAGACGTGCCCCGGCCCGCGGGCGACACGAGCCCCGCGTGAAGCGGCGGATGTCACGGCGCAGCATCAGATACTGGCGGCCGAGGAGGCGGAGTTGTGCACCGGGATACGTGGCCGCGAGGTCAGGCGCGTGGAAGTTGTGGTTGACCACCGCCGCGGCCGGCAGCGCGCACTTGCCTGCGTCGTCGATCACGATCGCGCGCACGTGGGGCGGGAGCTTCGGCACGAGCTCGGCGGCGAGGCGGGGACCGTCCACCACCACGGCGCGCACCCGGGTGTCCTCGGCGGCCCGCGCAACCATCGAGCTGGTCCATTCGCGAACATCGACGGCGAGACTTCGATCGCTCGCCCACGCGCGGATCGCCACAGCATCCCCCGCGAACATGGCGATCGGTTCGAGGCCAGCGCTCGACGCCTCCTCGATCAACGCACACACCCGCGCCACGTGACCAAAGCCGATCGCATGCGATGCGTCGGCCCGGAACAGGATGCGGTCAGGGCTCATGCGACACGGTCGACCATGGCGCGCGTCGCGTCGAGGTCGAGCCGCGGCTCGGCGCAATCGCTCGAGTACACGAAGCCATCCGGCACCGGGATCCCCGGCCGAACGCCTTGCAGGGTCTGGTGGAACTGAAACTCGGGCCAGATCACGAGGACATCACCGAGGTCGCTGGTCCGGCGCGCCTCCTCGACGGAGACCAGGGTCTCGTGGAGCTTTTCACCGGGGCGGATGCCGACCTGCGAGCGGGGGATCCCCGGGGCGACGGCCTCGGCGAGCGTCTCGATGTCCGAGGTCGGGAGCTTCGGGATGAAGATCTCGCCGCCGTTCATCAGCTCGATCCCGCGCAGCACGAGCGCGACGGCCTCGCTCATCTCGATCCAGAACCGCGTCATCCGGCGATCGGTGATCGTGATCTGACCGCGCTTCTGCTGGGCGCGAAACAGTGGGATCACGCTGCCCGCGGAGCCCATCACGTTCCCGTAGCGGACGCATGAGAACCGCGTGGTGCGATCACCCGCGTAGGCGTTGGCGGCGATCA
>JAYVRN010000402.1:0-5295 GCA_043776275.1 Myxococcales bacterium
CTTCTCGTTGGCGCCGGCGAGCCTGCCGATCACCACGCGCAACACGTTCGGCCTCGCGCCGGCGAACCAGTTCAACGGCGCGCCCGATCCGGCGGCCGACATCGCGATGGGCATCTCCGAGACCACGCTCGATCTCGCCGGTCACCACGCGGTGACGTCCGGCGCGATGTGCCTCGGCGTCGGCACCAGCCTGATCGCGCAGCTCAACGTCGGCACCATCGGCCTCCTCGTCCCCTCGCTCGCGGATCTCCAGTCCGACCACGGCAACGATCCGCTGCTCCTCGTCACGCGCCCGCAGCGCGCGCTCGATTTCACGATCGGCGAGAACACCGCTGCGTCGCCCGCGCTCACCATCAAGATCGATCACATGGAGGTCGACTTCTACGCGTTCCTCTACGAGCGCTACGTCCGCGCGTTCACCCTCGATCTGACGATGAACGTCGGCCTCAACCTCGAGTTCGAGCAGATGCCGGGTCAGCCCGCGGTGATCAAGCCCACGCTGGTCGGCATCTCGTCGCAGAGCGTGACGGTCAAGGTGCTGAACAGCGAGTTCGTCGCCGAGTCCGCGCAGCACCTCGAGATGGTGCTGCCGTCGGTGTTCGATCTCGTGACCCCGTTGCTCGGCAACATCCCGCCGATCAACGTGCCGTCGTTCGCGGGGCTCTCGCTGAACAACCTCTCGATCCAGCACGTGACGACCACGCAGGATGACTTCCTCGCGCTGTACGCCACGCTCGGTCCGAGCATGCTCGCTCGCCAGCTCGCCGGCACGGACGCCGTCGCGCGCCAGTCGGTGATGATGATGGACCAGCAGGTCGGCCCGGCACCGTCGCAGTCACACGGCGTCGCCAAGCTGATCCGCGCCACCACCCCGGCACCCGAGAAGATCCGCGCCGCGCTCACCAAGAAGAAGGGCGGCGAGATGCCCGAGGTCGTGTTCGATGTCGATCGCATCGACGCGCACGGCCGCACGCTCGAGTGGCAGTACAACCTCAACGGTGGCATGTGGCACCCGTACACGCAGGTGTCGACCGGCCAGCTCGTGGTCAAGGACCCGGCGTTCGCGTGGCAGGGCAAGTACCTCATCGGCCTCAAGTCGCGCGTCAAGGGCGACTACCGCACGGCCTCGGACGAGACCCAGACCCCGGTGATCATCGACTCGGTTGGCCCCAAGGTCCTCACCGACAAGCTGACCTGGGACGAGGACACGCTGACCCTCCCGCTGTGGGACATCGTCAGCGAGCGCAAGGTCACCTACGCGCTCGGCAAGCCCGGCGAGGATTCGCCGCGCTCGTCGTGGTTCGTCGGCTCGCAGGTCCGGCTCTCGCGTGAGGAGCTCGCCGAGTACGTCGTCAATGACGAGCTCGTCGTGTTCGCGAAGGACGAGGCCGGCAACCTGACGATCGCACTGGTCTCGCCGTTCCACGGCCAGTCGGGCAGCTCGGGCTGCGCGTGCCAGAGCACGGGTGGCCCGTCGGCCGGTGGCCTCGCGCTGACCCTCGTGGTCGGCCTGGTGGTGCTCGGTCGCCGTCGCCGCCGCACCGTGGTTCGCTCGCTGAAGGCGTTCGCCCGCAGCCGCGCCGGTCACCTCACCGCGCAGGTCGTGGTGTGGTTCGGCGTCTCGGTGGTGATCTCGCTCGCGCCCGGTTGCTCGTGTGGCAACCCCTCTGACAAGTCGTGCGAGACCGCCGCGGACTGCGGCCCGGACTTCTGCGCCAAGGGCGAGCTGCCCTACTGCATCGACAACCAGTGCGTGTGCTCGGATGACATCCCGGCCGGCCGCGTCGGTCCGTACTCGGATGTCGCCGCGGGCAAGGACGGCTCGATCTGGGTCTCCGCCTACGCCCAGTCGCACGGCGACCTCGTCGTCGCGCGCGTCGATCCGGGTCGCGTCCCGAACGAGGCGTGGGAGTGGGTCGATGGCGTGCCGGATGGTCCGGTGGTCGTCCCCGATTCGCACATCCGCGGTGGCATCGATGCCGCGGGCGCCGACGTCGGCATGTACACGAGCATCGCGGTCAACGGGAATGGCCAGCCGAGCGTCACGTACTTCGATCGCGACACCGGCTCGCTCAAGTTCGCGCAGAAGGTCAACGACGTGTGGGTCAAGCACACGATCCAGACCGGCACCGGCATGACGCTCGGCGAGTCCGGCGAGCTGATTGGCATGTACACCTCGCTCACCCTGCGCGCCGATGACGGCCGCCCCGGCGTCGCGTACCTCGTTCACGTCCGCGACACGATGGGCGCCCGCGCCGAGGTCCGCTACGCCGCGGCCCAGACCGCGAACCCGACCGCCCCCGGCGACTGGCAGATCTGGAAGGTCGATTCGGCGCCGCTGCCGCCCGATGACCCGCAGAACCCGGAGGTCTATCCCCTGCCGAACTCGCTCGGTCTGTTCATCGACTCCGCCCGCCAGCCGAACCAGGCGCCGGTCGTCGTCTACTACGATCGCGTCCACGGCGATCTCAAGCTCTCGAAGTTCAACGCCACGTCGGGTCAGTTCGGCGCGCCGAAGCTCCTCGATGGCAGCGCGAACATCGACGCGGGCTGGTCTCCCTCGGTGCAGGTCGATGCGACCGGCGTGGTCCACGTCGCGTACGTCGGCTCGACCAAGGATGACCTGAAGTACGTCACCGATGCGCTGAACGCGGTCCCCGAGGTGATCGACGATGGCTACCGGATCGTCGGCCAGACCGTCGATGGTCTGCCGAAGCCGGAGTTCCACTTCGTCGGCGACGATGCGTCGCTGATCCTCGCGAACGGCATGTTCCCGATGGTCGCGTACCAGGACGCCACCACGCAGGAGCTGCTGCTCGCCACCAAGCAGCAGAACGGCACCTGGACGCACACCAACGTCGCAGGCGCGGGCGATCCGTGGCCGGGCGCGTACGGCTTCTTCGCCTCGAGCGACCAGCGTCCCAACGAGCTGGTGATGTCCACCTGGGTCATCAACCAGCCGAGCGCGGATCCCTTCGACAACAACTGGGTCGAGGTGTTCGTGCGCCCGACCGGCATCCAGTAGCCCGGCTCGTCAAGCTGGACGGCTAGAGGCGCGCTTCAGGCGCGACTTGTGCGTTTCGGGAGCGGATCGTGTTCGAGCCCCGCGGGGACCGAGGCGCTCTCGCAGATGATCGGGACGCAGCGCCATCCGCCTGCGGAGCACGCGCGTCACCTCCGGACCTGAGCCGATCGCGCTGGTCGCGAGCCTGCGCCGCCCACGCGCCACTGGCCTGCTTCGTTCAGCTGTTCGATTGTCAGAGAGGCTCCCAACCGAGCCCCGCAGGGACTGATCTCCGTTCAGTCCCCGCGGTGCGCGAGCGGGATCTCGAACACGAGGTGATCGGGAGCCGTGCCGCGGATCGCGATCACGCCCTCGTGGAGCAAAACGTGGTGACCATCGCACAACAGGATAATCTGACGCAGCTCGTGCCCCCCGCCCTCGGAGCGTGGCTTGATGTGGTGCGCCTCGAGAAACCGGGTCGAGCGGCAACCTGGCACCGTGCATCGATGCTTGTCGCGCGCGAAGACCTTCCTGCGCGTGGCCGCCGGAATCGACTTCTGAATTCTGCGCCCGGGTTCTTCCTTCTCGAGATCGCCGATATGTTCGGAGTCGCACAGCGCGCGGTCGAGTTCCGCCGGCGAGACCGCGATCTCCATCCCGGCCCCGACGCGATGCGCCTGCTTGCACGCACGGCAAGTCGTCGTCGCGATCTGATGCCGCGGCTTGCCGGCATGGTCCTGGGCCGGCTCGAGCACGGCCGCCGCCAGCGCCCGCACCAGCTGGTCGTCGGTGCAGCTGGCGCCCTGCGCATCTGCGGCGGCGTTCCTCGCCTGCTTGAACAGCATGATCGCTTCTTCGGAGAGGTTCTCCAGCACGATGCGATGCCGGATCTTCTTTGGATCCACCGGATCCGTGGGCAGGTCGCCCTTGGCCTTGCCGCGGACCAGCTGCTGGATCTCCGTCGAGATCTTGCCCTCGGCCGCGTCGAGCCACGCATCCTCGGTGGTGCGGGTCGCCACGCGCGTCAGCTCGCGGACACTCGTCCACGCCAGCTCCCCCGCCCGGAACTGCGCCGCGATCCCTGGCAGCTTGAGCAGCTCGTGCGCCACGCGCATGCGCTCGGTCGCCACGTGATGCGAGTGCTGCAGCACGCCCTCGATGTACGCGTAGATCGTCGGAAACCCCATGCGTCGATACAGCTTGGTCTCCTCGGCCTCGAGCAGCAGATCGATCTCGCGCGCCTCGAGACAGACGATCTGCCTGCCGACCGAGCTGATCTCCTCGTGCAGCGCGAGCCAGTCCCGTTCGCGGCACGTGACCGCATAGGCATCTGCGAGCAACGACTGGAACGCGTCCGTGGTTGCGCTGTCGAACACGACGACCTCCTGATGTTGGCGCGTGGTGGTCACGTGCACGATCACTTCTACCACTGAGTTTTCGGAGGCTCCGTGCTGCGCTGTGGGTGCGCCGGAGGCAAGAAAACCGACGAAGATCGGTCGAATGCGCTCTCTGCGCGCTGTGCACACGAGAGCGCGTCCTCGCAGCCAAGATCGCGTCCATCGACGACGCGGCGAGCACTCGCATGCAGAACTCGTCAAGAAGATTCGAAGAATTCGACGAGCGCAGAGATCTCTTCGTCCGGTTGTCGGACAGAGTGCGTGTCGGATCAAGCGAGCCAGTCTCCCGACCCAGTCCCCGCAGGGACTGAGCTCAGGTCATACGGGCGTTGGTTCGCGACTCGGAGCGGCGGGGCTCGAACACGATCCGCGCAACCGCATAACTTGCTGCCGTCCGCGAGCGTGACGCGCTCGGGTCCGGAGGCCAGCACAGGTCCGCACGCACGCTCTCGTTCGATCGCGACTCAGTCCCCGCAGGGCTCGAACACGATCCGCCCAACCGCAGAACTCCCTGCCCAGAGCTTCCGTGAGCGCGACGCGCTCGGGTCCGGAGGCCAGCGCAGGTCCGCACGCAGGCGCCGCACGCACGCTCTCGATCGATCGCGACTCAGTCCCCACAGGGCTCGAACGTTGCCCGCAGCCCCCCTGCCGTCCGCGAGCGCGACGCGCTGGGTCCGGAGGCCAGCGCAGGCGCCGAGCGCTCTCGATCGCGCACGACTCAGTCCCCGCGGGGCTCGAACACGATCCGTGCAACCGCAGAACTTGCTGCCGTCCGGAGCTTCGGCGAGCGCGACGTGCTCGGGTCCGGAGGCCAGCGCAGGCGCCGAGCGCTCTGTCGTCGGGCTCGATCTCCCTGCCGGCCGGAGCCGCGGAAGCTCGGGAAGGCGGGAACGC
>JAYVRN010000403.1:0-5288 GCA_043776275.1 Myxococcales bacterium
CGTCGGGAACCCCATGCGCCGGTACAGCTTGGTGTCCTCGGCCTCGAGCAGCAGGTCGATCTCGCGCGCCTCGAGGCACACGATCTGCCTGCCGACCGAGGTGATCTCGTCGTGCAACGCAAGCCAGTCCCGTTCGCGGCACGTGACCGCATAGGCATCTGCGAGCTGCGACTGGAACACGTCCGTGGTTGCGCTGTCGAACACGACGACCTCCTGTGGTTGGCGCGTGGTGGTCACGCGCACGATCCCTTCTAGCACTGGGTTTTCGGAGGCTCTGTGCTGCGCCGTGCGTGCGCCGGAGGCCGAAAACCCACGAAGATCGATCGGGTGCGCCACCTGCGCGCAGCACTCACGAGCGCGCGTCCTCGACGCCAAGATCGCGCACCTCGTCGAAGGGGCGCGTGATGCACGCCGGAATCGGTCAAGCACAAAGCACAGGAATTCGACGAGCGAGCAACTCGCCGAGGACTCTTCGTCCGGTTATCGGACAGCATGCGTGTCCGGCCAGGCGGCTCGTCTCCCGACCCAGTCCCCGCGGGGACTGAGCTCAGGTCACACACGAGTTGGTTCTCGAACGGAACCTCCACCCGGACGGCAGAACGTCCTGCCGTCCGGCGCTTCCGCGAGCGCAACGCGCTCGGGCGTGCACGCGCCACACACACTTTCTCGATCGCAACCCAGTCCCCGCGGGGCTCGAACGGAACCACCTCCACCCGCCCGGCAGAACTCCCTGCCGCCGGGAGCTTCTGCGAGCGCAACGTGCTCGGGTCCGGAGGTCACGCACCTGCGCCGCTCGCCGCGTGGTCGGGCTCGAACACAACACCCGACTTCCTGCCGTCGGGCTTCCGCGAGCGCAGCGTGCTCGGGTCCGGAGGCCAACGGTACGCACCGCCCACTACGCCGGTGTTCTTCAACTCGTCGCTGCGGGGCTCGAACGGAACCACCTCCACCCGCCCGGCAGAACTCCCTGCCGCCGGGAGCTTCTCCGAGCGCAACGTGCTCGGGTCCGGAGGTCACGCACCTGCGCCGCTCGCCGCGTGGTCGGGCTCGAACACCAACACCCGACTTCCTACCGTCGGGAGCTGAGTCCCGACCATGTGGACGGCTCGTCATCGATGACGTCCCCACTCACGACACGCGACCTCCCTCGCTGCCCAGTCCCCGCGGGGCTCGAGCACCATCCACTCGACCTCACGCTGCCCGAGCTTCCGCGAGCGCGACGCGCTCGGGTCCCACGCTGCCGCATGCGGTGGCGGCGGCACGTTCACACGACACGGTCCCCGCGGGGCTCGAACGTCGCCCCACCCGCCACATAGATCTGCCTGCCTTCCACGAGCGCGACGCGCTCGGGTCCCACGCTCCCCTCATGGCGTTCGCACCGACCCGTCAGGCGAGCGCGGTCTGCACGGCCGCACGCATCGCCGTGGTCGCGCGGATGTCGTCGCGCACCAGGGCGAGCCGCGCCGCGGCCTCCGCGCGCTTGCCCTCGGCCGCGAGCACCCGGCCGGCCGCGAGGTTCGCCACGAGGTACGGATCGGAGTGCACGCGGTGGGCGGCGTCGGGTGCGAGATCTCGCTCGAGCACCTCGCGGGCGCGGATCAGCTCGCCGGTCGCGAGCAGCGCCGCGATCCGGGTCGACGCCGCGCGGAGCTGCCACGGGGCGCGCTTGGCGGCCGGCATCGTCTCGAGCTTCGCCTCGTCGAGCGCGGCGAGCGCCGCTGCCCACTCGCCGCGCAGCTCGTGTGCGAAGCCGCGGGCGACCAGGTACGGCGCGCGTGCCTTGGCCGCGCGGTGAGTCTCGAGGTAGCGCTTCGAGACCTCGAGGATCCGTGGGGCATCCCCCAGCGCGATCGCCCGCGCGAGGGCGGCGTCCTGCGTGAGCATCCGGAACACGAACCAGATCACGAACACGAAGCCGAGGCCGATCGCCATCCACGCCTTGCCGGCGATGTCGGTGTCGGCGGACCACATCAGCACGAGGTACGCGCCGCTCATCCCGACGGGCACGCCCCAGACCTGGAGCACGCGCCACGCCGCGTCGAGCCAGCTCGCCCGAGGTGCCGGCGGATCGATCACGCGGGCGATCCTCGCAGGTGGCGCGCGATCCGCATCGCCATCTCCAGCGCCTGCTCGTAGTTGAGGCGGGGATCGACGCGGCTCTTGTACGCACGCTCGAGGTCGATCTCCGCGAGCCCGCGCGCGCCGCCCATGCACTCGGTGACGTCCTCGCCCGTCAGCTCGACGTGCACGCCGCCCAGGCGCGAGCCAAGGCGGGTGTGCAGCTCGAAGCTCTGCTCGAGCTCGCTGACGATGTTGTCGAACCGCCGGGTCTTGATGCCCTGCGGCGTGGTCTCGGTGTTGCCGTGCATCGGATCGCACACCCACAGCACGGTGCGCCCCGTGCGCTGCACGGCCTCGAGCAGCGGGGGCAGCTTGGTCTGGACGTTCGCGGCGCCCATCCGGTGGATCAGCGTGATCTTGCCCGGCAGCCGATCCGGATCGAGCGCGTCGAGCAAGCCGACCAGCCAGTCGTTGGTCATCGCCGGGCCGACCTTGATGCCGAGCGGATTGCGGATCCCGCGATGGAACTCGACGTGCGCACCATCGAGCTGCGCGGTGCGCATCCCGATCCACGGGAAGTGCGTGGACAGGTTGTACCAACCCTCGCGGCGCGGGACCTGCCGCGTCTGCGCCTGCTCGTAGGGCAGCGCGAGCGCCTCGTGGCTGGTGTAGACGTCGACCCGGCGCAGCACCTCGGACTCGACGCCGGTGATCGCCGAGACGAAATCGAGCGACTCGCGGATCGTCTGCACGATCTGCTCGTACTGCGCGCGCGCGGCGCCCTGCGCGAACGAGACGTCCCAGTACTCCGGGTGGTGGAGATCCGCGAACCCACCGTCGGTGAGCGCGCGGATGAAGTTGAGGGTCAGGCCGGCGCGCTCGTACGCGCGGAGCATCAGCGTCGGATCCGGCTCGCGATCCGCCGCGGTGAAGGCATCCCGGTTGATGATGTCGCCGCGATAGGCGGGCAGCGTCACGTCACCGCGGGTCTCGTTGTCGGCGGAGCGCGGCTTGGCGTACTGCCCGGCGATCCGACCGATCCGGACGATCGGCTTGCGTGTGCCGTGCACGAGCACGAGGCTCATCTGCAGCAGGATCTTCAGCTTCGCGGCGATCGGCTCGGAGCGGCAATCATCGAAGCTCTCGGCGCAGTCGCCGCCCTGGAGCACGAACGCCTCGCCGCGCGCCGCACGCGCGAGCTCGCCGCGCAGGTTCTCGATCTCCCACGAGGTCACGAGGGGCGGCAGGCGCCCCATCTCCTCGAGGACGCGGGCGAGCACCTCGGGATCCCCATACCCGACCTGCTGCGTCGCCGGCTTCTGCTTCCAGCTCGTGGGTGACCACGTCATTCGGGCGGCTCCTGGTCCGTCGGACCCTTCTGCGTCTTGACCGCGCACTCGACCGGGCGCTTGCCCTCGAAGTCGAGCCGCTTGATCGTCGTCGAGAACAACTTCCCGGGATCGATCCGGCCGCCCTTCTGCTTGCGCAGCAGCGCCGCGATCGCATCGCGGATGATCACATCCGTCGGCTGGATCGCGCCCTCCGGCAGCTTGAGGCGTCCGATCAGCCCGTCCCCGCCCGAGGCGAGGAAGTCGCTGGTGACCAGCTTGTAGGTCTGCTTGTCGTCGAGCGGCTTGCCCCCGACCGCCACGGATAGGTCGAGCTTGCCCGCCTTGCAGCGCCCCTTCGCGGTCAGCCCGCCCCACGACAGGATGCCGCCGCCGCGCTGCATGTTCGTCGAGATCAGGCTCCGCAAGTGCGAGCCCTTGACCTCGACGAGCGCGAACCGGTTGTCGAACGGCATCGCCTCGAACAGCTGGCCATACGTCAGATCGCCAGCGGGCATGTCGGCGCGCAGGCCGCCGCCGTTGGTCACCGCGACCTGCGCGTCGGGGCGCGCCGCGAGCATCAGGTCCGTGAACCAGTTGCCCTCGGGGGACTCCGATCCGTACGACTTCTCGACCTTCGCGGTCAACGTGACGCCGAGCTTCTCCTTGCGACGGACGTCGGCCTTGGCGAGGGCCTCGTCGACGATGGTCTGGACCGCGGGCTCGGCGGTGACCGGCTTGCCCTCGTAGTCTCCGGGCTTGCACGCGGCGATCGCGACCGGCGCATCGGCGGTCTCACCCGCGCACACCGGGTGCGGCTTCTGGATCGAGACCGCGGTGACCCGGCCATCGGCCGCGATCCGCACGTCGATCCGACCGAACGCCCGGCCCGACGAGAACGACTCGATCACGGCGATGTCGTTGATCCGGTGCGCGATGCCCGCGTGCGTGTGGCCCGCGATGATCACGTCGACCGCGCCCTTGGGGAGATCGCCGATCAGCTTGAACAGCTCCTCGTGCTGATCGCACGACGACGCATCGTTCGGGTGATCGAGGTCGGTGCACTTGCTGCCGATGTGGGCGGTGACCACGATCAGCTGCGCGCCGGCCGTCCGCAGCTGTGCCGCCTCGGTCCCGATCGCGACCGCCGGGGGCGGCTTCATCACGAGGCCGACGAAGTTCGCGGGCATCGTGGTGAACGGCGTGGACTCCGTGGAGGCCCCGATGATCCCGACCTTGATCCCCGCGACATCGATCAGCGCAGATGCCGGCATGTTCGGCCACTTGATCCGCACGCCGCTCTGCGCGTCCGAGATGTTCGAGACCAGCATCGGGAACTTCGCCTCGCGCGCCCGCGCCTTGAGCGCACCGCGGGCATCGTCCTCGATCGATTGCGGCGTGGTCGCCGGTCCTTCGGGGCCGAAATCGAACTCGTGGTTGCCGACGGCCGAGGCCGAGTACCCCATCGCGTTGTACGCGCGGACCACCTCGGCGCCCTCGTTGATGTTCGATTCGAGCGTGCCCTGGAACATGTCGCCCGCATCGACGAGCAGCACCCCACCTCCATCCGCGGCCCGCGCCGCGCGCAGGTTGGTGACGAATCCGGCGAGCAGCGGCAGGCGCTCGAGGGCGCCGTGGAGATCGTTGGTCCCGATGATCGAGAGCGTGACGGTGCCCGCCTTGCGCTGCGGTGGCGGCCGCGGGCCACGATCGGGCTTCGCCGGCGGCGACGAGCATCCGAGGCTCACGACGCTCACGAGGCTCACCAGGCTCACCAGGCTCGGCAGCGGTCTCATGGCGTGCACTCTACCTCGGATCGGCAGGGGCGCCGGCGTCGGTGGCCGCGAGTCCCTCGTCGTCGTCTTCATCGTCGGCCATGTGGGCGAGCGCGCGTGAGGT
>JAYVRN010000404.1:0-5276 GCA_043776275.1 Myxococcales bacterium
AGGCCCGAGACGAAGTGGTGGGTGAACACCGAGCCCTGCAGCGCCCGTGACTCCTGCGAGAGCTCGTCGGCGCCGCTGCTCGTCAGCAGCGCCATGCCCGACAGCTTCGGGTTGACGAGGTCGAGAGCGAACTCCTCCACGGCCGTCCCGCCCTTGCGGGTGACCGCGCCGGACTTGCACGCATCGATGACGCCGAGCTTGATGGTCGCAGGCAAGCTGCGCAGTGTGTCCTGCAGCTCCTTGTGCGAGAGCGGCTCGCCGCGCAGGTGCAGGAACCGATCGTCGGCGTGCCCCGAGTAGTAGACGAACACGAGCGTGTCCTCGGCGCTCGAGTCGTGCGCGGTCTGCGCGAGCTTGCGCAGCGATGCACGCACGACGGCGGTGTCAGGATCGCGGAGCACCTCCACGCGATCGGGCGCGAATCCACCGAGGGAGACCAGTACCTCGCGCACCCGCTCCGCATCATTCTCGGCGTAGCGGAGGGGGCGATCTTGAGACCAGCCCGGGTTCGAACCGATCACCAGGGCGTAGCGCTGCTCGGCGAACGCGGCGGTGTGGGTCCCAAGCAGCACGACCAGTGCGCATGCGATCCGAACCCCAACCGGCAACGTCCTGCGCATGACTGGGTCCCGAGGGGAACGCACTCGTCTTACACGCGAACGGAATCGACGACAAATGAAAACGGGCGCGGCACCCGGCGCGGGTTGCGGCGCGGTTCCAGGTGGTTGCGGGCGCATGGCCACCGATTCGACGGCCAGGGCCGATCGTGACCGAAATGAATGTGCGCACTCGGCGGCGGTCCTGCGTTCCCGGGGCATGAACCACCCGTCAGTCGTCCGCCGCAGCCTGCTCGCCGCGATCAGCCTCCCCGCCCTCGCCACCCTCGCCACCCTCGCCACCCTCGCCACCCTCGTCTTGGGAGCCGCGTGCTCGGGCGACGAGCAAGGAGGGGACGACGGGATGCCCGATGCCGCGTGCGCCACCCAGAAGTTCTATCCGGACACCGACGGCGATGGGTTCGGTGACATGGCCAAGGGCGTGGACCTGTGCGCCGCGCCAGTCGGCTACATCGCGAAGGGCGGCGATTGCCGTGACGGTGATCCGTCGAGCCACCCAGGTGCCGTCGAGATCTGCGACACGTTCGACAACGACTGCAATGGGCTCGCCGATGACGCGGATGGCGCGGTCGACAAGAGCACGGCCACCACGTTCTACCGGGACGCGGATGGTGACGGCTTCGGCACGCAGACGATGGTCCGCACGTGCGCCCAGCCGATGGGCTTCGCGGCGGTGGGGAATGACTGCAACGATGCGAGCGCCTCGGTCAACCCGGGCGCCCCCGAGATCTGCGACGGCATCGACAACGACTGCGATGCGCTCGTCGACGCCGCCGACACCAGCCTCGATCCCGCGATGAAGCACGCCTACTACCTCGACGCCGACCACGACAACTACGGCACCGGCGCCGCGACGTTCGCCTGCTCGCCGCCCGCCAGCTATGTGGCCGCGGCCGGCGACTGCAACGACGCCAACGCGACCGCGCACCCGGGTGGCATCGAGGTCTGCGACGGCGCCGACAACGACTGCGATGGCGGCACCGACGGCACCGCGGCCGCACCGAACCAGTGCACCGCCCTCGTGGGCACGTACACCGGCACGTACACGCACCACACCGACGAGCGCGTCGGCTCGACGATCGTCAACCAGATGAACTGCAACGGCACGGGCTCGGGAGCGCTCGTCCTCGGCCGCAGCCCTGCCCTCCAGGGCACGTTCACCTGCGCGTATACGGGCAGCCTCGGCGGGTTCATGCACAACCAGACCGTGACGCTCAAGGCGAGCGTCGATCCCTCGGGCCACGTGACCGGCACCGTCGATCACGTCTACGATTCGCCGAGCTCCGCGCACCGCGTCTACAACGTGACCGGCACGCAGACCGGGACCACGTTGACGCTCTCGGGCACGGGCTCCTGGTTGCCGAACCCGATGTCCGCGGTGCCGTGGGGCGTGACGTTCTCGTTCGCGGCCTCGCGCTGAACGCTTGACCGAGCACCCGGGCGAGCGCGCGTGCATACTGGTCGTGTGATGTGGCGCGCGATCCTCGTCTTCCTCGGTGGATGTGACGGCGTGTTCGGGATCACGGCGTCCACGCCGGTGGATGCTCCTCCAGACGTCGGCCCGCTCGAAGCAGGCATCGACGCTGCATCCTGCTTCGGGACCGGCCTCGTCAACGTGTGCACGATGGCGCCACCGAGCGGCATGATCGTCCTCGCGGGCGCCATCGACACGTCGACCGATCCGCGATGCGCGGCGAGTACCGCCTACCAGGGACCTCCACAGATCTGCCTGGTGGCCGCCGATCAAGTCGACATCGGCGATCTGACGGCCACCGGCAACCGCGCGCTCGTCGTGGTCGCGGCCACGACGCTCCATGTCAACCAGACCCTGGCTGCGGCGAGCCGGAGCGCTGGTGTCCTCGGTGCGGGCGCGGGCCTCAATGCCACCTGCGGAGGAACCACGGCGGGTGTGGACGCTGGCGCGGCGGGTGGAAGCTTCGGCGGGCGTGGTGGGAGTGGCGGAGCGGGGCCGACCGGTGGTGCCGGCGGCACCTCCGGCCCCGTCGAGGCCGCCGCGGTGTTGCGAGGTGGCTGCAGCGGGAGCTTCGGCGGCGCACAAGGTGGTCGCGGCGGTGGGATCGTCGTGTTGATCGCGGGATCGCGGATCGACATCCCGGGTGCGATCAACGCCTCGGGCGGCAGCGGCAAGGGTGGCATGAGCGCCGTCGGTTCCCGTGGCGGTGGCGGCGGTGGCTCGGGCGGGTTGATCGTGCTCGACAGCCCGGCCATCAAGGTCTCGGGCATCGTGTTCGCGAACGGCGGCGGTGGAGGAGAAGGTGGCAGCGGATCCGATGGCGCGGGGGGGGCGGAATCGACCGGGGCCGTGGCGCCGGGTGGCAACAGCGGCACCAACGGCGGCGCCGGTGGCGCTGGAGGCGCTGCGGAGGCCGGCGCGACGGCAGGTGGCCCCCCCGCGGCGCTCGCGGGTGGCGGCGGCGGCGGTGGCGCGGTCGGCGTGCTTCGGGTCTACGGCATGCTCGAGGTGTCGGGCGTGGTGTCTCCCACGCCGAGCACGACGAACTAGTTTCGCTTCACGTCACCGAAGTAGAGATCACGCGAGGAGCCGCCGGCGAAGTAGCCGTGGCCGCCGACGAGGCCCGCGCCTTCGCGCACGCACAGCGTCCACCCGCCTTCGTCGCCGCCAAAGCTCGCCAGCGTGACGCACCAGTCCTTGCCGTGTGGTTCGACGATGATCGCGTCGCCGGCCTCCATGTCCGGATCCGGGTCCTTGTGCTCGACGCGTGCCGCGACGGGCTGGGCTGGCAGCAGACGGCGCGCGGGATCGAGCTTGGTCACGTCCCCGTCGGTGACTCGCCACAGGCCGAGGCTGGTCCCCACGTAGGTCCCTGCGGGCGAGTCTGGAAGCTCGAGAGCGCTGGTGCACACGAGCGTCATCGCCTTGCCGTCGGCGACCGGGCGGACGTCCGAGATCGTGCACGCGACGGTGCCCTTGGTCGACGTCTGCTCGGGGCCGTGATCTCCATAGATCGAGACGACATGCTCGGCCGGGAACGACAGCTCCCGCGCGACGAACAGCCCAGCGTAAGCGGGCGGCAGCTCGCCCGCGGCCGCGGTGCTGTGGTTCGAGGCAGGAGCCGAGGCGCGCTGGCCGCCGCCGCAAGCCGAGAGGAGCCCGAGCACGGCGGTAGACCAGAGGGAGAGGATGCGAGCGGAAGACTTCACGCCTCCATGGTCGAGCATCGGCGCGCGCCGCGTCACGCCACCGCGCGATGTTTCGTGGCACGCTGGCGCGATGTTCGTGATCGCACGCGTGCTCGGGGCCCTCGCCGTCCTCGGGAGCCTGGCCTCCGTCGCGCGCGCGGCCCCGTGCCCTCCCGACGATGTATTCAACCGGTCCGCGCAGGTATCCGGCAACACGCTCGCGTTCTGTGACGTCGCGACCCGGAGCTGCTGGGCACTCGATGTCCCCAAAGGCACCTGGTCCACCCAGCCGATGGCGACCGAGGCTGCGGTCACCATCACGCCCACCGAGGTCACCGCGTGTGCGGCCGACGGCAAGACGTGCAAGAAGCTCGCGACCACCGCGTACGCCGACGGTGGAGCGGGCGTGGCCTCCGACGATCTCGCGCTCCTCGCCGTGTATCGCGGGCCGACGGTCGACATCTATGAGCTCGCGTCGAGCAAGCGGCTGACCACGATCAAGGGCTGGAAGTCCCCGATGGGCCCGGCCAAGAACGCCGTGTTTCAGGGCGCGAAGTTCGTGGGCAAGACGCTCGCGGTCTGGGAGTCCTGGACGCCGGTGAGCTCGGCCGCGCGCCTGTACGAGCCGCGCAAGGGCAAGCGGCTCGCCGACGTCGTCAAGCCCGGGACCGAGATCGAGCCGTGGGCCACGGCCCTCGATGACAAGGTCTGGCTGTTCGCGGGCTTCGATCCCAGGCTCTATGTCGTGGACGTCAGCACCGGGAAGCTGAAGAAGACCATCAAGCTCGCCGGGGGCCAGAACGGCAAGGTGATCGCCGGCAAGCTCGCGGATGGCCGGGTGGCGATCGTCTCAGACGGCCTGATCCTCGTAGATCCGGTCGCGGGCACGACTTCCCCTGTTGCCGCCCCGCACTGCACGAAGTAGCGTCAGGCAGTCCCCGCGCATGTCCAACGAGAAGGAAAAAACCGCATTCCTCCAGGCTCCGGTCCTCCCCAGGAAGACCGGCGCTGGCAATGCCGATGCCGTCCTCGTGGCGATCTATCCCACCGGCTCCGGAATGGGACGCAGGTTCGCGCTCAACAAGTCGGAGCACTTCGTGGGACGCCTCGAAGATCTCGACATCCCGCTCGAAGGCGAGGGCCTGTCCCGCCGCCACGCGCGGATCTATCGCGACATGTACGGCTGGTGGATCGAGGATCTTGGATCGACCAACGGCACGCACGTCAACGACCTCAAGGCGACCCGGCAGCTCCTCAACGACGGTGACCTCATCCGGTGCGGCGTCGCGATCTGCAAGTTCCTCTCGGGCGACAACATCGAGGCCGCGTACCACGAAGAGATCTATCGGATGTCGATCATGGACGGTCTGACCAACGTCCATAACAAGCGCTACTTCCTCGATTTCCTCGAGCGCGAGCTCGCGGTCTCGGTGCGGCAGAAAACGCAGCTCGCCCTGCTCATGGTCGACATCGATCACTTCAAGAAGATCAACGACA
>JAYVRN010000405.1:0-5273 GCA_043776275.1 Myxococcales bacterium
GACGGCTGTGCTCTCGCTCGTGGTGCACGGCGCGGCGCTCGCGTGGGTGTTGCACGACCCAAAACCCGAGCCACTACCCGTGGTTGCGGTCACCACCCCCGCCCCGCTCGAGGCCGAGCTGACGTTCGTGGACCTCATCCCCAACGCCGCCCCCGTCCCTGCGCATGGGCGTGGTGACGACACCACGGTGGCCCCCGCCGGCACACCGAGGCGGACGGCCATCACGGCGGCCACCGGCCCGACGCGGCCGACGCGGACCGAGGTTGTCCCCGCCCAGCCCGAGCATCCGCCCGAGCCGATCCCCGGGAAGCCGCCTGTCGTGCGCCACCTGATGATGCGCGGACCCGAGATCACGCCGGTGGGCGAGCAGCGCGCCAGCCTTGTGCTCTCGCGTCCAGACGCCACCCAGCTCCCCGACTACCCGGGCCTCCGCACCGGGGCGGCCCTCGATGCGGCGCGCCACCGGCTGCGCGGTGGCGATCCGGAGGCGCTCGGCGAGATCGTCGCGCTCGAGGACGAGCAGCACGAGCAGGAGCTGAAGCTCCAGAAGGACGGCACGCACCGCACCGACAAGACGACGTTCGTCGCCGAGGTCGCGAAGGATGGCACCGTCAAGCTCACCGACAAGGCGAACCTCCGGCGCAACGGCCTCGGCGCGACGTTCGACACCACCGACTGGTTGATGCGCCGCCAGGGCATGGATCCCTACGCGAGCGCGAAGCGCGAGTACCTCGATCGCACCCGCGACCAGCGCGTGGAGATCGGCAAGGCCTATCGCAAGGAGCAGCTCGCGCAGTCCGCGAAGCTGATGGCCACGAACCTCGATCGGCTGTGGGCCTCGGTGCCCGACGTCAGTGCGCGCAAGCAGGCCGTGTTCGAGCTGTGGGAAGAGTGCGCCGAGACCGGGGACGCCGCGATCGTCGAGGGCGGCGCCAAGGCGCGCACGCTGCTCGAGCGGTTCGTGCAGGTCAAGCTGCGCGGGGCCGACGGCTTCACCGCCGAGGAGCTCGCTCGCCTGAACGCGCACCGCCGCTCCCGGGCCGCGTTCGACCCGTACCACTGACGCCACGCGCCCACGGACTCCGGCGCCCGTGGTACGCCCACGGCATGCTCCATCGAGTTGCGCTGGTCTCGGGTCTGGTGTCGTCCCTGTTGGCCGCCTCGTGTGGTGGTGCGAAGCCGGTGACCACGATGCCGGCCCCGCCGACCAGCACCGTCAACATGGAGCCCGAGGTCCTGACCGCCGGCAAGGATCCGACGACGGCCGAGGCTCCCCCGAAGGCGACCAAGGTCCGCAGCGTCGAGGGCATCACGGAGTACACGCTGCCCAATGGCATGCAGGTGCTGCTGTTCCCCGATACCACGCAGTCCACCGTGACGGTCAACATCACGTACCTCGTGGGCTCGCGGCTCGAGGGCTATGGCGAGACCGGCATGGCGCACCTGCTCGAGCACATGATGTTCAAGGGCTCGCCGCGTCACCGCAACGTGCTGAAGCTCCTCGACGAGCGCGGTGGCCAGGCGAACGGCACCACGTGGACCGATCGCACGAACTACTACGAGACCCTGCCCGCCTCGCAGGACAACCTCGACTGGGCGCTCGATCTCGAGGCCGACCGGATGATCAACGCGTCGATCTCGCCGGATGACCTCAAGACCGAGTTCTCGGTGGTACGCAACGAGTTCGAGATGGGCGAGAACAACCCGCTCGGGATCCTCGAAGAGCGGATGATCTCGTCCGCGTTCCTCTGGCACAACTACGGCAAGGGCACGATCGGCTCGCGCACGGACATCGAGCGCGTCCCCGTCCCGGCGCTCCGCGCGTTCTACGAGAAGTACTACCAGCCCGACAACTCCGTCCTCGTGGTGTCCGGCAAGTTCGAGGACGCGGCCGCCCTCGCGAGCATCGAGAAGCTGTTCGGCACCCTGCCGCGGCCCAAGCGCACGCTGAGCCCCTCGTACACTGTCGAGCCCGTGCAGGATGGCGAGCGCTCCGTCACGCTGCGCCGCAACGGCGACATCTCCGCGGTCGGCGTGGCGTACCACACCGTCGGCGCGGCCTCCCCGGACTTCCCGGCGGTCCAGGCGCTGCTCGATCTGCTCGATCGCGAGCCGTCGGGGCGCCTGTACAAGAAGCTCGTCGAGACCAAGCTGGCCGCCTCGATCAGCGCGGACCAGACGCCGTTCCGCGATCCGTACCTCGCGGTCGTGCTCGCCGAGGTCCGCGACGGCAAGAACCTCGACAAGGTCGAGCAGACGATGACGGCCGAGATCGAGGCGATCGGCGCCGGGAAGATCGAGGACAAGGAGATCGCGCGCTGGCGCGCGGCCACGCAGAAGCAGCTCGACCAATCGATGGCAGACAGCCAGCTGATCGCGGTGGAGCTCTCCGAGTTCGCGGCGCTCGGTGATTGGCGCGCGATCTTCGCGTACCGCGATCGGATCGCGAAGATCACCGCGGCCGATGTGCAGCGCGTGGCCAAGGCCTACTTCAAGGCGTCGAACCGCACCACGGGCCGGTTCATCCCGACCAAGGACGCGGATCGCGCGCCGCTCACCGAGACGCCCGACATCGCCGCCGCCGTGAAGGGCATCGAGAACGGCGCGGTCAAGGATCAGGGCGAGGTGTTCGCCGGCACGTTCGACAACATCGAGGCGCGCACCACCCGCAAGGAGCTCAAGGGCGGGATCAAGGCGGCCCTGCTGCCGAAGAAGACCCGCGGCGGCAAGGTGGAGCTCCGGCTGCGCCTGCACTTCGGCGACGAGAAGTCCCTCCAGGGCAAGCAGGTCGCCGCCGACCTCGCGGCCGAGCTGCTCGCGCGCGGCACCACCAAGCGGAGCTACCAGGACCTCCAGGACCAGAAGAACATCCTCAAGAGCTCGATCGCGATCAGCGGTGGCGCGGGCGGGTACTCGCTCCACATCGAGAGCTTCCGCGACCAGCTCCCCGCGGCGCTCGATCTCGCGGCCGAGATGCTGACCTCCCCGAGCTTCCCCGAGAAGGAGCTCGAGCTGATCAAGCAGGAGCAGCTCGCGGCGCTCGAGCAGCAGCTCCAGGATCCGCAGGCGGTGGCGTGGGTGGTGCTCTCGCAGCTCGCCAACCCGTGGCCGAAGACCGATCCGCGGTACCCGATGAGCGCCGCCGAGCAGATCGAGGCGATCAAGAAGGTCCAGATCGGTGACCTCAAGGCGTTCTACAAGGAGTTCGTCGGCGCGGGCCACGGCGAGCTCGCGATCGTCGGCGACTTCGATGCGGCCGCGATGACCGCGCAGGTCGAGAAGCTGTTCGGCGGCTGGGTCAGCAAGAAGCCGTACGCCCGCCTCGCCGACAAGGTGTTCGGCGTCCCCGGGGCCTCGAAGACCGTCGAGATCAAGGACAAGGAGATGACCCAGCTCGCGCTGATGCACGATCTCTCGCTGCGCGACGCCGATCCGGACTACGCGGCGTGGCTGCTCACCGGGCAGGTGCTCGGCGGCGACACCGGCTCGCGGATCTGGATGCGCCTGCGCGAGGCCGAGGGGCTCTCGTACGGTGCGGGTGCCTGGACCTCGGCCGGCGCGCTCGACGACGTGGGCAGCTTCGGCGCCTATGCGATCGTCGCGCCGCAGAACCTCGCGAAGGCCAAGGCGTCGCTGCTCGAGGAGATCACCAAGCTGTCCACAGGCGGCGTCACCGAGGCCGAGCTGTCACGCGCCAAGGACGCGTGGACCAAGGCCCAAGACACCAACCTCGGCAACGACAGCTACGTGACCAACGAGCTCGCCACCCAGGCCTACCGCGGGCGCACCACGCGCGAGGACACCGAGCTCCGCGCCAAGATCAAGGCGGTCACCGTGGCCGACGTGGCGCGCGTGGCGAAGAAGTACCTGCAGCCCGAGAAGCTCCTGATCGTCGACGCCGGCTCCAAGGCGAAGTGAACCTCGCGAGCGCGCGTGCCTCGTTGCGCGGACATCTTCTCGCCGCCTCGTAGGGCCTCGCGGCACCAGCTCGTCACGATCCGCCACCCCGCGCTCCTTCTCTCGACCTCTCGCTCCGATCCGGCGACCTCAGCACGTGCGGGTGGGCTCGACCTGCGCTCATGACGCTGAGCTACATACATCCGGGCGTCAGTGGGTTGCTCTGGCACCGATTGTCATAGATCGCAGCGTCCACAACACCATCGCGAACCGTGGCCTGGGGGTACCCAGCGTCCGCCGGTGGCCGCGTAGACACGGGAGGCGCCGCAAGCGTCCCAGTTGTAGGATCAGCCATCGGGCTCGGCCGATCTTGGGTCCGGAGCCTCGTTGTGTCGGAACCGGTACCGCATGCCGCCACGAACAGGAACAGGAGTCTGGTCAACGCATGCATACGTCGGTAGGTATACCCCATGGTGCCTCTGGTCCCAACCTGAGAGGATTTTCTAGCGCAGGGGAGCCTGAGGCTCTGGCCGGAGTTGGAAGCATGGGAGAAAACACGACGGATTGAGCCCCGAACGACACTTGTTCTCGACGCAACTTGCTGCGAACTCCTCAAAGAGTGGAGAGCACTGACGGTCTTCGCATTTCAGCTCACCGAGCATTTGCTCCGTGGCCCGCGCGCACTCGGCCTTGCAGGCCGTGCAACGCTCCAGGGTCGCCGAGGCAGGACGACTGCAACCCTGGTCGAGGATTGCCTGCTCCTTCACCTTCTGGAGCATTTGACACCAGAACCCACAGGACGGCGGAGGTGGAGGACCACCACCACCACCACCGCCACCGCCACCCCCACCGCCAAGGCAACTGGGAGTTAGGCAGATTGGAGGAAGCGTACCAACTCCAAATCCAAATCCGCCCCAGCCATCCCACAGTGGAGGAGCCGTGCCCTCCATCCTCACCTCCTCGGGCGGCGTCATTTTCCCGCCGTCCCACTTTCGTCCATCTGGGTCATCCTTCCCGACTGGGTCGCTTTCGCAGTACCCATAGCCATTCCAGGTCTCAGGCACCAACGGATCGACCTGAAGGTAGCCGCCCACGAACGGATCGTATGTCCTGAAGCCGTTCAGCGCCAGCGCGGGTCGATGCACGGTCACGCCATCGTCGAGGTACGCCGTGGTCTCGGGATCCTGATACTGCCCCGCGAACAGCACGGGCTGGTAGACGGTCGGGCCGACCAGGTTCGTGTCGAAGCCCCAGGCGCTCGGATTGACCGCCCACACGCGCGCCGCATCGCCGCCCGCCGGCCAGCTCATCATGTCGATCGGCCGACCGCTCTCGTCGGTGCCGACATAGCGCTTCGAGGTCGTGACCGACGGGTA
>JAYVRN010000406.1:0-5273 GCA_043776275.1 Myxococcales bacterium
GGTCCTCCAGGAGCTCACGGTGCAGCAGTCGGTCGCCGCGGCCGATGCCGGCAAGGTCGCCCGTGACCGCGTCGAGCGGCTCGCGCGCGAGCTGCGCACGCTGTCGAACGACGGCCTCAAGATCAAGTTCGAGATCTTGAACGGCAAGGCGGAGAAGCTGTCCGCCGAGTCGATCTCCAAGGCCGGTCGCGTCTCGGCCGATCACAAGGAAGAGCCGATCGTCGTCGACGACGAGCACTTCCAGTGGAAGTTCAACGGTGAGTACTGGAAGGACGAGCTGGGTTACTACCGGTTCAAGATCCGTTCGCGGTGCCCGAAATGAACGCTTGAATCCCGAGGCGAGCCCGGACCTTATGTCGGGCTCGCGGTCGTTTTCGGCCCCCACGATGTCCCAATGACAAACCCGTGACGACTCGTTCGAACGACTTCGCTAGGGTTCGAATGCCTCGCCAGCAATTTTTCTAAAGTTCGCCCGTCGTCAAGACAAGGAATCGCAATGTCCAAACTGAAGCTCGCGATCCTCGGAGTGCTCGTCCTGAGCACCTCCGCAGTGGCCCAGAAGGCCAAGTACACCCGGCAGCAAGACGTGAAGATCGACGTCAAGCTGTCGGACCGCGTGAAGCCGATCGTCCAGGCGCCCACCGATCCGAAGACCACGCAGCCGACGCTCTCGGCTGACGACGTGCTCTCGATCGAGGGCCTGGTCGGAAACATCCGCGGCGAGCAGGAGCAGATCCTCGCGCAGATCATCGCCAACACGCCGGACTCGGACGTCGACGAGAAGTCGGACGCCTACTTCCGCCTGGGCGAGCTCTACGCCAAGCAGCAGCGGTACTGGCGCCTGAAGGGCGTCGAGATGCAGATCAAAGCCGACAGCGCCAAGGGTGGCGACAAGGCGAAGCTGCAGAAGGAAGCCGCGGCCGGCGGGGCGAAGGCCAAGGACTATCTGCTGAAGGCGGTGAAGACCTACAAGGGCCTCACCGACAACGACGCCTTCCGCAACTATCCCAAGATGGATATGGCGCTGTTCTACTACGGGTACACGCTGCAGGGCGGCAAGTACATGAAGGAGGCGCGGGCAGTCTACGACAAGCTCCTCAAGAACTACCCGAACAGCAAGTACGTCCCCGAGGCGCACCTCGCGTTCGCCGACTACTACTTCGAGGCCGGGCAGCTCGCGGACGCCGAGAGCCGCTACAAGATGGTGCTCAAGTTCCCGAAGTCGTCGGCGTACTGGTACGCGATGTACAAGATGGGCTGGATCCATCTCAACCTCCAGCGGTTCCAGGACGCGCTCGAGACGTTCTTCCAGGTCGCGCAGGCGACGAAGAACGACAAGAAGCAGGAGACCCTGAACCGCGCTTCGAAGAAGGACTTCGTCCGCGCCTACGCCGAGATCGGTAAGGCCGACAAGGCCTACGCCGCGTTCCAGCGCGTCGACAACAAGTACGCGTTCAACATGCTCCAGATCCTCGCGGACCTCTATCTCGCGCAGGGCAAGAGCGACAAGGCGATCTACGTCTACCAGGAGCTGATGAAGACGGCCCCGACGGACAAGAACGTCTGTCTCTGGCAGTACAACATCTCGCACGCGATGCTCTCGATGCCGGGCGCCGTCAACGGCGACAAGGTCAAGGAGATCGAGAACCTCGTCCGGCTGTGGGGCGCGCTCAAGCCCAAGAAGGTGCTCCCCGCCGCCGAGGCGCAGGAGTGCCACGACAACGCCGCCGCGATGAGTGGCGAGCTGGCCCGCGCGTATCACTCGGAGTCCGCGAAGACCAAGAACCCGGAGACGCTCGCGTACGCCGAGAAGCTCTACAAGGTCTACCTCGACGTGTTCACGGACGCGGAGGACTACGCGCAGACCCAGTACTTCTACGCAGAGCTGATCTGGAGCCGGGCGGAGAACGAGAAGAACCCGCGCCTCCAGACCGAGCTGTGGGAGAACGCCGCGGTCGCGTTCACCGATGTCGTCAAGGGCGGCAAGGTCGAGCCCAAGCTGATGAAGGAAGCCGCGTACGCCTCCGTCCTCGGCTGGAAGAACGCGCTCAACGTCGACCCGCGCGTCAAGCAGCAGGCCGACAAGGTCGAGGACCCGACCAAGGACTACGACAAGGTTCCGGAGCCGAAGCCGATCCCGCCGCGCGAGGAGAAGATGCTCGCGGCGTTCGACATCTACATCAACTACATCAAGGACCCGAAGGACGACGAGCTGGTCGGGATGAAGTTCCTGAAGGCGAACATCTATCGCCGCTACAACCAGTTCGACAAGGCGATCCCGCTGTTCCTCGACATCCTCGATCACCACCGTCAGCACGAGACCGCGGAGTTCGCCGCGAACCTCCTGCTCGATACCTACAACCGCACGCAGAAGTTCGACGAGATGATCTCGCTGGTCGAGAAGCTCGACGGCGACCAGAAGTTCCTCGAGGGCAAGGATGACCTCAAGGAGACCCTGAACACCCTGAAGGCGCAGTCGATGCGCAAGAAGGCGGAGAGCTTCGAGAAGAAGGCGAAGGACACGAAGGACTTCGGCATGTACGTCCAGTGCGGCCAGGCCTACTTCGACATCTACAACCGCGACCCCGAGAACAAGAAGAACGACGAGGTCCTCTACAACGCAGGTGTCTGCTACGAGGAAGGCAAGTCGATCGGCGCCGCGATCCAGGCGTTCAACCTGCTCCAGAAGTACTACGCGTCGAGCAAGCTGACCGCCAAGGCGATCGCCCGCATCGGCAAGGCCTACGGCGACATCGCGTTCTACGACAAGGCTTCGGAGAAGCTCGAGGAGTACGCCAAGAAGTACGCCGGCGAGAAGGACGCGTACGACGCGATGTCCGACGCAGTGTTCTACCGCAAGGGCATCGGCGACGACGCCAAGGCGATCGAGAACACGAACTACTTCATCAAGACGTTCGGCAGCAAGAAGCCGGCCGAGGCCGCCAACGCCAAGTTCTCGCTGACCTCGGTCTACGAGAAGCAGGGCGACAAGGAGGCGGTCATCAAGCACCTCCGCGACTACATCCGCAGCTATCCGAAGGGTGGCGATGATCGCCTCGTGATCGCGAACGCCAAGATCGGCGCGATCCTCTGGGAGCAGAGCTGCCCCGTGAAGCAGGTCGATGGCTCGTGCGTGAAGATCATCCGTGAGCGCGCCATCAACATGAAGAAGAAGAAGCGCGGCAAGGGCGGCAACGATCAGCCCACGCAGTGCGGTCCGGACTCCAAGATCAAGCTGACCGTCGTGAAGCGCGACGATCGCAAGATGAAGGAAGCCCTCGCGGCGTATGCGGCGGCTGGCAAGATCTTCGAGAAGAGCCAGGGCAAGACCGGCGGAGATGAGGGCGGCGCGCGCTACTACTACGGCCTGTCGAAGGTCGCCGAGGCCGACAAGGACTTTGAGGCGTACCTCGCGCTCCAGTTCCCTGCGAACCTGAACTTCGATCCGGATCCGAAGAAGAAGGCGGAGACGGCCAAGAGCCTCAAGCGGTTCAACGACTGGGTCGAGCAGAAGAAGAAGGTCGGCGGCAGCGCCACCTCGAAGTACACCGAGGTGCTCGCGATCAAGGACGCGGCGAACTCGATCACCGCGGCAGCCCGCCTCGGTCAGATCTCGCAGAACTTCTCGGACGCCCTGTTCACCGCCGAGATCCCGAAGGACGTCCGCACCGGCGAGTTCGCCGATGAGAAGGTCGAGGCGTTCTGTGACCGGATGACCGAGGTCGCCGAGCCTCTCGAGGCGGCGTCGCTCAACGCGTACGGCGTGTGCCTGTCGAAGTCGACCGAGCTCGGCTGGTTCAGCGAGTGGTCGAAGATGTGCGAGCGCGAGCTCGGGCAGATCAAGCCGGAAGAGTACCCGTCGGCCGCCGAGCTCCGCGCCGACCCCACGCTGGTCGCGCCGGTGATCGCCGTCGAGCCCCCCGTTCAGAAGCTGGATTGAGGAGAACGAACATGACGAACACCAACACGATCATCTTCGCGGCGATGCTGGCGCTCGCCACCGGCGCCTGCGGCGGTGGGCAGAAGAAGGGCTCGGGCCTCGGCTCGGGCAAGGACGTCCCGCCGCCGCCCGTCGTGCTCAAGAACGACACCAGCACCCCGGGCAAGACCGAGCCGAAGCGCGAAGTCAGCCAGGACGCGAAGAAGGACTACGAGTCGGCGATGGCGAACTTCGCCAACAACGACAAGGGCGCGTGGAACGAGAGCGCGTGCCGCGGCTCGGCCGATCGGTTCGCCGCGGTCGTGCGCGAGCACGCCGATCTCGTCGAGGCGCAGTTCATGGTGGGGCTGTCCTACCACCGCTGCAATCTCCTCAAGGACGCGGAAGGGGCCTACCAGGCCGCCTCGCGGATGAAGGGCGACGCCACGAAGATCGCGATGTCGCTCTCGAACCTCGGCGAGATCTATTACCGCGCGGGGAAGCTCGACGGCGCGAAGCAGTACTGGGAGAGCGCGGTGAAGGCGAACGGCAAGCTGATCGCCGCCCGCATCAACCTCGCCACGCTCGAGCTCGAGCAAATGCGCAAGGTCGGGGAGAAGAGCCCCGAGTGGAAGAAGCTCGAGGAGGACGCGCGGTTCAACCTGTCCAACGTCCTCGGCGTGAACTCCGATAGCTTCGAGGCGTACACCGTGTACGGCCTCGTCTACATGGAGGGCTACCAGAAGAACAAGAACCGGCTCGATCTCGCCAAGCTCCTCCTCGATGAGGCGAAGAAGCGCAACGAGAAGTACG
Organism: Myxococcales bacterium; assembly: GCA_043776275.1. Lineage (GTDB taxonomy): Bacteria > Myxococcota_A > Polyangia > Haliangiales > Haliangiaceae > JABFXX01. The sequence continues at coordinate 4,733 of JAYVRN010000406.1, forward strand.
CGCCGCTCCAGAACGCGTACGGCCTGTACTACATGCGCCGCAACGCGCTCTCGCTCGCGCTCCAGAACTTCCAGGCGGCCGTCGAGGCCGATCCGAAGTTCATTGAGGCGCGGATGAACGTCGGCCTGACGACCCTCGGGTTCCGGAACTATCCGACGTCGAAGGAGCAGTTCTCGAAGGTCATCGAGCTCGATGCCAAGCGGTACGACGCGTACATCGGCCTGGGCGCGGCGCTCCGCGGCCTCAAGGATCTCGAGGGCGCCGAGGCCCAGTACAAGAAGGCCAAGGACATCGACCCGCGCCGCGGCGAGGCCTACTACAACCTCGGCGTCCTCTATAAGGACTTCCGGGCCTCCAAGGAGGAGATGAAGGCGTCGCTCGGGACCTACGCCACCGCGAAGGACTACTTCCGGCAGTTCCAGGACAAGACCGGGGACGAGGCGGACAAGGCCGAGGCCAAGGAGCAGGTGATCCTGATCGACAAGACGACGACCCAGATCGCCACGTTCTTGAAGAACCAGGCCGCCATGCCGCCCCAGCC
>JAYVRN010000407.1:0-19900 GCA_043776275.1 Myxococcales bacterium
ATCGGCCTCCGGGGCTGGCCACACGCGGATCGCGAGCACGCCGAGCGCGCCGACCATCGCGATCCAGACCAGGGTACGCCGCACGCCTACGAGGACACCTCGCGTCGCACCGGGGTTGCGCGCGGCCCGCGCAGCCACCCTTCCCCTCGGGGACCTGGCCGCTGCGCTATGATGGCGCGTGGCCCGTTCGCTCGATCCCGCGTCGGTTCGTGCCTACCTGGCACGCGACTGGGCGCAGGTCCGTGCACACAAGCGTGCGTACTGGCAGGCCCGGCTCGCGCGCGGCGGCCTGGTCGAGGCGCTCGAGATCACCGAACAACTACGCATCGGCTCGACGGAGCAGCACCGTGAAGAAGACCTCGAAACGCACCGCCGCGTCGCCCAAGCCCTCGCGAGCACGGCCAGCCCGACCGGCACGACCGGCGGTACGATCACCCGCACGACGACCAGGCGTCGAGAACGTCCTCGTCGCGTTCGCTGACGTCGCGAAGCGCCTCGGCCTGCGGTGGTACGTGTTCGGTGCGCAGGCGGTCAACCTCTACGGCTTCCCGCGCGCCACGGCTGATCTCGATCTCACGATCGAGCTCGGCGACGTGTCGGCCGAGCGGTTGCTGGCAGCGCTTCAGCGCGCGGGCTTCGTCGCGCGGTTCGCGGATGCGGCCTTCATCGCCGCCACGCGGGTGATCCCGATCGTCCATCGCGCGAGCAAGCTCCCCGTCGATGTCGTGCTCGCGGGCCCGGGGCTCGAGGAGCGGTTCCTCGACGAGGTGACGCTCCAGGCGATCGGCAGGCGCAAGATCCCCGTGATCTCGGTCGAGAACCTGATCGTCACCAAGCTCCTCGCGGGCCGGCCCAAGGATCTCGAAGATATCCGCGAGCTCGTGGCCACCAACCGAGACACGCTCGACGTGCCGCACATCCTCGAGCTCGTCGCACTCCTCCAGCAGGCGCTCGACGAGCACGACCTGCTGGAGCGGTTCGACCGGCTCCGCCGCCCGTAGCCTCGGGATCAGTCCGGGCGGGCGGGCGCCGAGTCGCGCGGCGGGACCTTGCGCGCGGACTTGATGTTGCCGAGCTTCACGGACACCGGCACCGGCGGGGTCATCTCGTAGAGGTAGCCACGCGTCTTGATCTTCGCGACGAACGTGCCCTTGTGGCGCACGATCCGTTGGTAGAACTCGGGGGTCTCGCCCTTCACCAGGTGATCGCGGTGGTGGAGCAGGAAGTCCGAGAGCCGCACGGCGAGCTGGTTGTAGAGGCGGTGGCACCCGTGGCTGGTGCCGTTGACGATCGAGGTGACGCTCGCCGAGCCATGCGTTCCGATCCCGTTGTCATCGAACCGCTCGGTGCCGTCCTTGAGCTTCACCACCTGGTGGTGCACGAGCAGCGTCATGCCGAACGCCGCGTGAGGCCCCGGTCCCATGATGTCGGTCTTCAGCGACCACGTCCCGTTGTAGTTGTTCTTCACGAGGTCGCGATCCGGCGTGGTCGGCGGCGGCATCCAGGTCGGCGCCGCATAGAGGTCGCGCCACACGCGCGGGCCGACGTCGGACTCCTTCCACTTGCGCACCACGTAGCCATCGCCCATCCGCACATCGGACCAGCCACCGATCGTGGTCGGCCAGCGGATCAGCGGACGGCGCTTGCCGTTCTCGGTCACGAACAGCGTGAGCGTGGGACGGTGCTTGACGTTGCGCGCGATCGGGACCTCGTCGTACCAGATGTCACCACGATCGACCTCGGCCGAGAGATCCATGTGCGTCGAGTGGTACGCCGGCGCTGCGGGGAGTGAGATCGCGACGCGCAGCCCGGCAGGGTGGCGCTCGAAGAACGCGCGGACCTCGGCGGGGCTCGTCCACCCGAGCTGCTTCGCCGCCGCCTCCGTGGCCGCACCGATCAGATCGGGCGCACCATCAGGCAGCGGCGCCTCGCCTCCACGCGCCGCGCGCATCGGCGAAGGATCGAGCATGCGCCCCAGGATCGGCTGCGGACCGCCACTCGCCGTGCCGTCCTCGATGAGGCCGGTCGCATCCACCACGCGCTCGCGCAGGATCCGCAGCGCGAGCCGAAAATCGAGCTCGCGGCTATCGAGCTGCATCGCCTCTCGGGTCTCCTGATCGAGGCGCTCGTTCGGCATCAAGAAGTTCCGGCGCTGGAACAGCTCCACGGCGTTCGAGGTCCGCCACGTCATGCTGCCATCGGCGTCCTTGGAGCCGAGGAAGTGCTCGCACACGAGGCGCTGCTGCGCGGCGATCAGGCCGCGGTGAAGTTCGTCGACCTTGGTCCAGCGCGCATAGGTGGCGGCGAGCTCCGGCACGCTCGCGAGCGCGGCGAGATCGGGGAGGTTCCGCTTCACGCGCGCGGCCTCGAGCTGCCTGGCCAGGACGGCGCGCGTGGCATTCGCGGCGGCGATCGCGTCCTTGTGATCCTGCGCGTACGGCTTGTCGAGCAGCAGGATCGGCGCGGCGACCACCTGATCGTTGCAGGCGTGCCGCTCGTCATCGGCGAGCCGCGTACGTGCGATCGCGAGCGAAGGCACCACGCCGTAGAGCTCCGCGAGCTCCTCGGTGTCGCCGAGCGGCTTGCCATCGAGCCCTCGATCGTTGGCGAGCGCGAGATAGGTCGCGCGGAAGTTCGGCGCTGTGCCATCGGCCTGCGCCGCGAACAAGGTCGGCGTCCACTGATCTCCGAGGTCGACGATGGTCAGGCCCTGGGCCGCAGCTTCGTTCGCGCAGATCATCAACCCGTCGACGCGAACCGCTGCATCGGGGCAGGTGACCTGCGTGGCGAGATCGCGCGAGGCGAACCGCAGCTCGGCGCTGGCCTGCGCCGTCGGCGCCATCGCGCCGGTGGTGCGAGCCGTCCGCGGAGCCGACGAGCCCGCGCATCCCAGGATCACGACGGCGAACAACTGCCATCTCATCCCTCCATGATGACGCCCTCGTCGAGAAACAGCATTATCGAAGTGTTTCGGGGTGACCCGCACCACGTGCTGTGTGGCGGTGGCGCACATCGCGATCTCGCGCTTCGGCGCGTCATGTGCTCGTCGCGCTTCGATTCATCGCCGCGTCCGATCGCGTTACCTACAATGTGGTCATCGAGACCTCGGCGAGCCATGATCACCGCGTGCGCACGGTCCTGCTCTGCTCGCTGGTCCTGACGGCGTCCGTCGCGCGCGCAGAATCACCGAAGGCGCCGTGCACGAGCTGCACGCTCGACGTGCCCGCCGCCCAGGACGAGCCGGTGCCGCTGCTCGTGGTGCTGCATGGCGATCGCGATCACGCGCGCACCACAGCCGTGCGCTGGCGTGCCGCGGCGAAGGCCCGCGGCTGGGCGCTGCTCTCGCTCGAGTGCCCCGTTGCAGAGCGGTGCAAGGGGAGCTGGTGGGCGTGGAACGGCGACCCCGCGTGGGTGATGGCCCAGGTCACCGCGGTGCAGCAGAAGGCCGCGATCGATCCCACACGGATCTATCTCGCCGGGTGGTCCGGCGGGGCGACGTATCTCGCGATGCATGCACCCGCGTGGACGGCGCAGTTCGCCGGCGTGGTGATCCACGGTGGTGGGCGAGCCCCGACGGAGGACTGCCCGCAACGCGCGTTGCCCGCGTACTTCCTCGTCGGCGATGCGAATCCGCTCCACTACCTCGCGCGCGAGCTGCGCACGTGGTTCGAGGGCTGCAAGCAAGACGTGTCATGGGATCTCGTGAAGCGGGGCGATCACGACAAGGAAGAGCGCGCGCTCACCAAGGCGAAGGCGATCTCGATCCTCGATTGGCTCGCCGCACGCCCGCGCACCTGAGAGAGGTCCCGGTCAGGGGCTCAACGCCGGCGAGACCATCGCGCCGAGCATCTGATCGGGCGACGTCACGCGGATGAAGCCCACGCCACCACCGCCTCCACCTGCCCCACCGTTCTGCGCACCGCCCGGAGGATCGCCCATGGTCATCGCACCGGCGCCGCCCTTGCCGCCATCGGTGCCCGTCGGGGAGCCACCCGCACCGCCATTCGAGCGCGTGGTGCCGATGGTCCCCGTGGTGCCGGGATTCCCCGCCGAGCCGTTGCCGGAGCCCTCACCGGCACCACCACCATTGGCGGCAAGGACACCCGCGCTGCGGATCTTCGGCGCCTCGAGGAGGATCATCCCACCGCTGCCACCACCGCCGCCGCCGGCATCACCGTACTGACTCCCCAGCTTCTTGCCACCCGCACCACCACCACCGCCCGCGGTGATCGCCGCACCCGCGACGAGCTCGAGCTCGGTGGAGCTCACCACATAAACCGCGCCGCCACCGGGCCCTGCCTCGCCGCCCGGATCTCCGCCGATGCCTCCGGCCGCTCCGGGACATCCACCGCGCGGCCCGGCGGGCAACGTGGTCGCGAGGCCTGCTGCACCACCCGTACTTCCGCCACCATCCTTGTCACCGTCACCGCCCTTGCCGCCGGCGGCACCAAACCCGCCGCCGCCACCACCCGCTGCACCCGACGTGTTGTCCTCGCCCTTCATCGGTCCGCCACTACACGTCGTCTGCGCGCCCGCTCCGCCGGCGGAGACATCGATCATGGCGCCCATCGCGAGCGAGACCTTGCCCGTCGCCACGATCACGAGGGGCAGCGAGCCCACCGCCCTGAGCTGAGCATTCGCCGCGAACGTCAGCGAGCCGACGTAGAGCACGCGCACCTGCACGCCATTGCTCGTGGTGGTGACCAGCCCCGTGGTCACGGTGACCGTGGTCGCGCCCGCCATCATCACGCCGCTGTCGGTGTCGAGCCGGTTCATGCCCACGAGCGTGAGATCTCCGCCGGTGTGCGCGCAGGTATCGACGTGGTGGGAGAACGTGACGCACGCATCCACCGACGGGCCATCGATGTCCGCGTCGATCCCCGGTGGCTGATCATCCGAAGCCACATCACCGCTCGCGCCGATGTGAAACCCACATCCCGCCAGGGCGAGCGCCAGCACTGCGTGCATGGAGCAGTCTCTCACGGAGTGAGGACCAGCTTGCCCATGACCTTGCGGGCGTCGAGCCGGCCCAGTGCTTCCGCGGCCTTGTCGAACGGCAACACCGTGTCGATCGCCGGATGCAGCTTGCCCTCGGCCACCCAGCGGAAGATCCGCTCGGCGTGCGCGCGGTTGGCGGCGGGATCGCGCATCGCGAACGAGCCCCAGAACACGCCGACGATTTGACACCCCTTGAGGAGCACGAGGTTCAACGGGATCTTCGGGATGTCTCCCGAAGCGAATCCGACGACGAGGTAGCGACCCTTCCACGCGGTGCCGCGCAGCGCCGCCTCGGCGAGCGAGCCACCGACGGGATCGTAGACCACGTCGACCCCGTTGCCGCCGGTGAGCGCCTTGAGCCGATCCTTCAGATCTTCGGTCGCGTAGTTGATGACCTCCGTCGCGCCGTGCCGCTTGCAGAACGCGAGCTTGTCGTCCGTCGAGGCCGCGGCGATCACGCGCGCGCCCATCAGCACGCCGAGCTCGACCGCCGCGATCCCGACGCCGCCCGCGGCGCCGAGCACGAGCAACGTCTCTCCCGGCTGCAGCGCCGCGCGATCGTGGAGCGCGTGATAGGTGGTGGCATAGGTGAGGAGCGTGGCGGCGCCGATCTCGAAGCTGACGGCGTCGGGCAGCTTCACGACCGCGAGCTCGGGCGCGACGATCCGCTCGGCGAACGCGCCATACAGGAGCGTCGCGGCGACACGATCTCCCACCGCGACCGAGGTCACGCCGCTCCCGACCGCGCTCACGATCCCCGCGGCCTCACCACCCGGCGAGAACGGCGGAGACGGCTTGAACTGATACATCCCGCGCGACAGCAGGACGTCGGGGAAATTCACGCCCGCCGCCTTCACGTCGATCACGATCTGTCCCGCCCCTGCCGTGGGCTCGGGGACGCCATCGTCGACGCGGAGGGCGGAGGGGCCGGTGAGCTCGTGGACACGAACGGCGCGCATGCCGCGCAGTGTACTCAGTCCGCGCGCTTGAACACGAGGCGGAGCGACAGCGGGAAGCACACCGGCGAGGGCTTCTGCTCCGCGTTGACGTACGGCTTGTAGCGCCACGTCCCGAGCGCGCGCGACAGCTCGGCGGTCACGTCGGCCGTGGACTTCACGATCTTCACCGAGGTGACCGTCCCACGCTCGTCGATGCACATCTTCACGAGCACGTCCCCGTTGGACTCGGCGCCCTTGGCCTTGAGCTGCGGTACCTCGCCCGACAGCTTCTGCACCGCGGTCGAGGCGACCACCGGTGTGCGCGCTGGCTTGGCGGGCGTCACGGGCGTGGTCACCGGCGGCGTCACGGGTGGCGCCACCACCGGCGGCGTGACCGGCGGCGTGGGCTCCGGGCGCGCGACGGTGACGGGCGGCGTCGGCTCCGAGGGTGGGGTCGGTTCGAGCTTCTTGATGTCCGGATCGCGCCGGCCCTTGTCGCCCTTCTTTGGCGGCGACGGCTTGGTGGGGGTGGCCGCCGGTGGCGTCGTGGTGGTGGGGCGCGGCGGCTTGGTGGCGGTGGCCGGCGGCATCTCGATCGCGACGGGCTCGGCCTCCAGCGCGATGTTGACGGTCTGCGGCTCGCCGGCGTGCACGGTGACCGAGCTGGTCCAGCCGCGGAACCCATCCTTGCGCACGGTGACCGAATAGACTCCCGCGGACAGCTCGCTCGCCGCCGGCGAGATCGCGCCCCCGATCTCGATGATCGCATCCGCGGGCGTGACGGCGAACGTGATGGCGGCGGTGGTGGTGACCGGCGAGGCCTTCGGCTTGACCAGCAGATAGATCCCGAGCGCGGCGGCGATCGCGGCGAGCACGCCCAGCACGATCCACGGCGAGCGACGGCGAACCACCGGCGCCGCTTCGGGTGCGATCACCGGCAACGGCATCGAGCTGGGGACGCCGGTCGGCAGCGCGACCGTCACCACCATGGCGGGAGGAGGTGCCTGCGTCGGGGACGGCGTGGCGATGTTGTGGCTGAAGTCGGCCTGTGGTGGGCGCGCCGCGGAGGTCATGATCTCGTCGCCCCAGATCTCCGCTGCGAGCTGGATGTCCTCGGTGGAGCGCCGGAGCCGCGACGAGGTCCGGCCCGTCGGGCGCAAGAACGCGGTGGGCGGCTCGGCGGGCAACGGGAGCCTGCGGCCCGAGGCCGACGCTGCCCACGAGTCACTGGGCTGCGTGTACTGCGCGCACCACTCCGCGACCGTGCGCGCGGTGGCCTGGACGCCCGCACGCGCGGCGATGTGATCGATCGCGTTGCGGAACGCGCCCGCCGAGGGCAACCGCCGGTCGGGATCGCGCTCGAGGGCGCTCAGGATCACGTGATCCAGCTCCGGCGGGCAGCTCGGGTTGCGCTGCGAGGGCGGCACGATGTCGGCCTCGCGGATCCGCCGCATCGTCTCGAAGTCCGTCCGCGACGAGAACAGCGGCGATGCGGTGACCAGCTCCCACGCCACGACGCCGACCGAGAAGATATCGGCGACCGGGGTCAGCGGGATCCCGAGCGCGGCCTCGGGAGACATGTAGCCGAGCTTGCCCTTCACGAGGCCGCTCTCCGTGTGGAGCTGGCGGCTGCTCGCCTTGGCGATCCCGAAATCGATGACCTTGAGGTGGCCGGTGTGCGCGACGATCAGGTTGGACGGCGAGATGTCGCGATGGACGATCTGGAGGTGCGTGCCCTGCTCGTCGACGAACGAGTGCGCATACTCGAGCGCATCACACAGCTCACCGAGGATCGAGAGCACCACGGGGAGCGGGATCGATTCGTTGGCCTTGTTCGCGTAGCGGAGCAGCTTGCGGAGATCGAAGCCGGAGACCAGCTCCATCGCGATGTAGTAGACGCCGCTGATCCGGCCGAAGTCGTAGATCTGGGCGATGTTCGGGTGCTGGAGCAGCGACGCGACCTTGGCCTCCCGGATGAACGAATCGACGAACGATCCGTCCTCGGCGAGGTGCGACAGCATCCGCTTCAGCGCGACGATCCGCTCGAAGCCCTCGATGCCGCGCTTCTTCGCGCGATGCACCGTCGCCATGCCGCCGAGCCCGAGCCGCTCGTACAGCTCGTACGGACCGAACTCGTCGGTGGCCTTGGGGTCCGGAAGGGCCGGCATGGACGCGCGCGGTCAGGATACCCGTCGCCCCGGGGATTCGGTAACAGAAACCAGCCGATCGAGAGGCTCAGCAGCCTCGGTGGGTCGGGTACGATCGCGGCACATGCGTTGTACCCCGCTGGATCTGCTGTCGATGAGCTTCGCCCTCGCGGTCGGCCTCCTGGGCTGCAAGTCCAAGCCCTCGGGGGATGACTGCGAGATCGCGAACAAGAAGCTCATGGACATGGGCGTCCGCGCGACCCGCAAGACCGTGCCCGCGGGCGCGCTCGAAGAGGCGATCAAGCTCTGCCACGAGCGGGTCAAGGTCAGCGAGACCGAGGCCAAGGACATCGCGTGCGTCGTGGCAGCCAAGGACGATCAGGCGATCGGGGACTGCATGAACCGCGCGCTGTATGACTCGAACACGGCGCCCGAAGGGGATCCCGAACCATCGACGAGCAGCGAGCCCGGGCTCCAGCTGAAGAAGCTCGGGGCGGCGCTCAAGGTCGAGTACGCGACGGAGACCGCATACCCCGGCATCGCAATACCACTCACGCCGGCCGCCGCGTGCTGCACCCAGCCCGGCAAGCGCTGCGCGCCGGATCCCGCAGCGTGGCAGCTCCCGGGCTGGAGTCTGCTCGAGTTCGCGATCACCGAGCCGTCGGACTTCCAGTACGGCCTCGAGAGCACCGCGACCGGGTTCAAGGCGACCGCGGTCGGAGATCCGGGTTGCACGGGGACCCTGCGGACCTGGGTCCTCGAGGGCAGCGTCGCGGGCAAGCCGCCGCTCGATCACCCGCAGCTGCGCTGGCACGTGCCCGCGGCGAACTGACAGCTCAGAACAGCGTCAGCTCCAGCTTCCCGTAGTAGAAGCCGCCGTTCTCGCCGAACTGGCTGACGTTGCGGCTGTACAGGAACCGTCCGAAGCTCGAGTTCGCGTCCTTGCGAACGCGATCGGGGAACGTGTTGAGCAGGTTGTCTGCGCCCACGGAGACCAGGACGTTCTTGGTGATCTGGTAACCGATGTCGAGATCGAACAGCACCTTGGCGCCGAACACCTCGTCGGCGGCCGGATCATCCGCGCGATAGCGAGCGCGACCGTAGTAGTTCGCGCGGACCAGCGTCGAGAGCCCGGCGAGCGCGTAGCGCAGCCCCGCCGTGCCCTTCTGGTGGGGGACCGAGTCCTCGAGCCGGTTGGTGGCGAGCCGCCCGAAGAAGAACGTGCGGAGCTGACCGGGGTTCGCACCGAACCGTGATTCGAGCGAGCGGGGGATGTTGACCCGTTGCACCTTGGTCGTGGTGAAGTTGGCCGAGGCGGTGAGGCTCAGGTTGCCCTGGCCGACATCGACCGAGTAGTCGATCACCACGTCCATGCCGCGCGTATCGGTATCGACGGCGTTCGCGAAGAACTGTGCCTGGCTGACACCGGGGAACGGCTGCAGGATGTCGGCGACCACGGGATTCGCGTTGGTGAACTGGCTGGTGAGGACGATCCGATCCTTCAGCCGGATGAAGTAGCCGTCGGCGGTGATCAGGAGATTGTCCCGCGGGCGGAACGACAACCCGCCGCTGAAGTTGAGCGAGCGCTCCTCCTTCAGCTTGGGGATCCCGAACGCCTTGGTCACCGGACTCTCGTTATTGGAGGTCAGCACCTGCGCGGGCTGGAGCACGCCGGTGGTGTCCGGGAGGAACAGCGTCGAGACGTTGGAGAACCACAGCTGCTGTAGCGAGGGCGCGCGGAAGCCCGTGCTCACCGCGCCGCGCAGTGACAGCCCTCCGCCGAGCTTCGCCCGCGTGGCGGCCTTGGCGATCAACGAGCGACCGAAGTCCGAGTAGCTCTCGAACCGGCCGCCGAGATCGAGCGCGAACTGCTTGTTGAGCTCGCTCTCGAGGCCGCCGTAGACGCCGGCCGAGTCGCGCGTGCGATCGACCTCGTTGCTCGGCTGGTAGCCCGGGAACACCTGCGCGCCGGGCAGCTTGCGCTGAGGCGGCATGCCGAACGTCGCGCTGCCGAGGCTGTAGCTCGCCTCGTCGCCGGCGTGGATCTGATAGTTCTCGATCCGCAGCTCGCTCCCCAGCACGAGCGAGACCGTCTTGACCTCCTTGACGTCGAGCTTGTGCAGGATGTCGAGGTTCGCGACGGTCTCGGTCGACGACAGTGTGCCGGCGTCGAACGTGGTGGGGCTCGAGGTGCCGAGCGAAGCGTTGACGGAGTTCTCGACGTCAAACTGGAACGCGCTCCGGCCGTGCGTGAGGCTGGCATCGACGTTCCACGCGCCCTTGCGCCGAAGGCCGACGGTGATCGCCGAGTCATCGATCGTGGGATGGATCTCGGGGAGAAAGCCGTTGGGATAGAACTCTCCCACGTTCTGCGAGGACTGCTTCGGGAACCGATAGAACCCAGCGGCGGCGCCGCGGCGATGCGAGACATCCCCGAAGCTGTAGAACTGCGCCACGTCCGAGACCGGCAGCATCAGGTTGTACGCGCCCATTCCGGCGGTGACCGAGGCCTCGCCGATCTTCATGCGGAAGTCTTCCCGCGACAGGCCGTTGGCCGCGAGCATCTGGTCGTCCAGCGCGCGGTCGTCGGTGTAGACCGTGCCGGTGTACGTGCCGGCGCGGTTGGTCGCCTCGCGCTGGAGGAACTCGCCGGTGACGTTGACGAAGCCCTTCTGCCCGACCTTGAACCCGTAGTTCGCCGAGCTCTTGAGCTGCGCACCATCGCGCGATCCCGTGATCCCGGTCTCGGTCGTCATGTCGACGAGATCGGTGATGTCCTTGGTGACGATGTTGACCACGCCGGCGATCGCATCGGAGCCGTACTGCGAGGCCGCGCCATCGCGGAGGATCTCGATCCGCTTGATCGATCCCGCGGGGATCGCGTTGAGATCGGTGCCCACGGTGCCACGCCCGAACGTGCCGTTGACGTGCATCAGCGCGGTGCGATGACGGCGCTTGCCATTGATCAGGATCAGCACCTGATCGGGGCCGAGGCCGCGGAGGCTCGCCGGATCCACGTGGTCGCTGCCATCGGCGATGGTCTGCGGTGTCGAGATGAACGAAGGCGCGAGCGTGTGCAGGATCCGCCCGGTCTCGGTGCGGCCACTCCGCGCGATCTCCTCGGAGGTCACCACGTCGACCGGCACCGGCGAGTCCACGTTGGTGCGCGGGGTGCGCGAGCCGACCACCACGATGGTCTCGTTGAGCAGCGGGATCGTGGTCAGCGGGATCTCGACCTTCGCGGCCTCGCCCGCCACCACCGCGACAGAGCGCTCCTCGGTCTTGAACCCGGCGAACTCGGCGCGCAGCTTGACGGCGCCCGGCGGCAGCTCGAGCGTGAAGTGGCCCTCATCATCGGTGAGCGTGGTGACCTTGGTTCCGATCACCGTGACGGTCACCCCGGCGAGCGGAGCATCGAGATCCGGGGATTCGATCGTGCCGGTGATCGTGCCGGTGGTCGGACGCGGCGGCTCGGGTGGTTCCTCGTCGGGAGCCGTCGGCCGGCTCGGTGCGTCCTCGGACGGCTGCGCCCACGCGGGTGTCGAGGTCGCGACGACGAGCGCCACCCCCCACAGGACACTGGACACCCGCACCACGGCAGTATCTCAGAGATGCGCGCTACGCGGCCGGGTACGTGCCGAGGATCCGCAGCTCCGTGGTCAGCGGCCGGATGTCGTCGAGCGCAGCGTGGAACGGCTCGCTCGCCGCGTGACCGAGCACGTCCGCATAGAACCGGTACGTGAACGGCGCGTCGGGGATCGGGCGGGACTCGAGCTTGGTCAGCGACAGCCCGCGGCCCGCGAACCGCATCAGGATCTCGCCGAGCGCACCTGGACGATCCGCGAGCGAGAGCACCAGGGAGGTCTTCGCGGGCGTGCCCTCGGCGAGTGGGGCCGGACGCAGCCCGATCTCCACGAACCGGGTCGCGTTGCCCGACGCGGTCTGGATCCCGGTCGCCAGGATCGCGAGGCCATAGCGCTGGGCCGCGGCTGCGCTCGCGATCGCTGCGTGCGTACGATCGTTGCCCTCGGCGACCTTCCGGGCCGAGCCCGCGGTGTCGAGCTCGGGCCGCGGAGCGAGGCTCGGATGCCGCGCGAAGAACCCGGCGCACTGCGCGAGCGCCTGCGGATGGGACATCACGAGGCGCAGTTCGTCGAGAGAGACGCCGGGGAGTGCGAGCAGGCAGTGCTCGATCGCGCTCACGACTTCACCGGTGATGTGGAGCGAGCCACCGGCGAGCAGATCGTAGGTCTCGTTGATGCTGCCCGCGGTGGTGTTCTCGATCGGCAAGAGGGCGAGGTCGGCGGTCCCTGCGATCACGGCCTCCGCGGCGCCGCGGAAGGTATCGTGCCCCGACAGCAGCGCACCGCCCACGCGTCCCGCGTACCGCTTCTGCGCGGCGAGGTGGCTATAGCTGCCCTCGACGCCTTGGTAAGTGATGCGGAGCGGGGCGTCCTCGCGGCTGCGAACCGTCGCCTCCTGGTGCGCCACCGACATGTCCATCACCACGCGATACATGCGCTCGATCTGGTGAGGATCGATCCCGGCCGCGGTGGCCTGCCCACGCAGCCGCTGCAACAGCAGCTCCTCGCGCTCGCGATCGCGAAACGGCGCCGCACTCGCCAGCTTGGCCGCCGCCACGTGCTCGACGATCTTCAGCCGCTCGGCGAGGAGCGAGATGATCTGTCGATCGACCAGCTCGATACGTTCGCGCAGCGACGAGAGATCCGGATCTGACATCCGCGCACTGTACTCAGGGAGCCAGGACCTGCACCAGCTCCACCGACCGCGCCGTCCCATCCCCGATCTCGCCGCGCGTCGGTCGAGGGTGCTACGCTCGTTCCGTGAAGCCGCCGCTCAAGACCGAGCTCGTGAAGGAGGCGCCGGTCGAGGTCGAGCGCTCGAACGAGCCGCCCGTGGTGGCGCGCCTGGTGGTCGAGATTCGCAGCGACGGCTCGCGCACGATCGCGCGCGGCGCGGTCGAGGATGTCGCGAGCGGCCAGCGCACCACGCTCGAGGCACGCGGGGACTCGCCCCTCCAGCTCGCCCTGCAGCTCGCTCGGGTCCTGACCCAGCTCCCGCGCCTCGGCGCGAGGTCCGCCGTGCGAGGTCTCCTCGGCCGGCGGCGGGACAAGCCCAGCAATCGCTGAACGTTCCCGGTGACTCGACGGTCGCGGTCGGTTCCTGCAACCGGAGCGAGGGCGTCGTTGTCCGTCTGTCATGGACCCCGCGTTTGACCTCCGTCGTCCCCGGAACGGCCAGGTGGCGATGTGGGTGCGGTGTCTCGTCGGCGCCGCGGCGATCACCACGCTCGTGATCGCCATGCTCGTACCGCAGCTGCTGCTGCAGGTCGATCCGTACCTCAGGTTCGACCACGACAGCCTGCGCTACGGGCTGGCGGTGATCGCCGCGCTCGTGATCGCCAGCGCCTTCGCGTCGCGATCGCCGGTCGCCGCCGCGCCGCGGGTCGCGATCTTGCTGCCGCTCGTTCACCTGGTGGTGATGGGGGCGGCGTGGATGGGGTGGACCGTGCTGTGGCCGGGCCTCCCGCACGCGCACGAACAGGTGCCGCTGGTGGATATGATCCCGATCAGCGCGGTGGTGGCGGTGCTCGCGACCGTGATCGTCGTGTCCGCGCACCTGGTCGCGCGTCGCGGTCGCCGCGAGGTCGTGCACGTCGTCGTGATGATCGCGCTCGTCGAGGTGCTGCTGCTCGGCCTGTGGTTGCCGATCGCGAGCCACCTCGTGCTGCCCGCCGGGCTCGCCGAGCAATGGACCGCCGGTAGCCGCATGCTCGCGTCTCCGGCGTGCATGCTCGCGGTCGCCCTCGTGCCACCCACCGCGTGCGCGATCCTGTACACCGCGATCGTCACCCGCCGGCCGCGCTGGGCGACCCGGCTCCGGCCGTTCGTCGTCGCCTCGCTGGTCATCGTGCTCGTGGCCGGCATCGGGCTCCGCATGCACGCCTCGGCGATGGTGTTGATGGTCTACCTCAACCTCCTCCCGTGGCTCCTGGCTTCGAGCCTGGTGGCGGTCGCCGCGATCGTCCAGCTCTCGCTGAGCGGACTGGTCTCGGCACGGCGGCATCGCTTCCTCGTGTCGCGCGCCGCCCGCCAGTACACGGGGGTGATCGCGGGTGCCGAGGACGAGATCATCGGGAGCGTCGAGATCCGGAGCTGGCTCCGTGGCCCGGAGGTGGTGGTCCACGGCTTCGAGGTCGAGACCGCGCACGGATCGATCCCGGTGCCTCCAGGCGCGATCCTCGCGGCGCCACTGCCGCTCGCCACCAGCGTCCTGCGGCGCGGTGAAGGCTCGGTGCTGCTGCGCGGCGGCGCGGTGGTCGGACTCTGCGGCCTGTCCGAGCCTGCGGGTGGAGCACCGTTCCGCGGCACGATCGCGCCGATCGCCGATGGTGCGGAGATCGTCGTCGGCACCGAGGATCCACGGCAGCCTGGTCTCGGCCAGGCCGCGCTCGCCGCGTGGCGACCGTGCGTGGCCTACCTCGTGATCTTCGTGATCGCCGCG
This sequence comes from Myxococcales bacterium, assembly GCA_043776275.1. GTDB lineage: Bacteria > Myxococcota_A > Polyangia > Haliangiales > Haliangiaceae > JABFXX01. The sequence goes on from JAYVRN010000407.1 coordinate 14,609, forward strand.
CTCCCCGCGCTCGCCGGGTTGATGGCGGCGTAGCGCCTACTCGAACTGCGGGGCCTCGCGCGGTTCCGGCACCGCACCGCGCGCCTGGGTGCTCGTGCGATACGCCACGTTGCGCGCGCGCATGATGTTGCCGAGCGGGCGTAGATCCTCGCGCGCATGCCACGGATCGAATGCGAGGGTCTCGACGAGCTCGGCGACACGACGGCCTCGCGGCGACGCCGGATCCTGAACCGGCAGCGTCAGCCTGCCGACCGTGGCCCACGGGCTGTTCCACTCGACCGACGCATCTTCGATCGGCGTCGCCGCGGCGTCGGTGTAGAACCGGATCTGGAAGTCGTAGACCACTGGCGCGGTGCGCAGCCGTGCGGCGAGCCCGTCCCCGAGATCATCCGCGGCGGCGATCCGGATCGGCGCGGGCGGCTCCTGTGCCGCGAACGCGTACTGCACGGCATACGGCCCGTACTTGATCGGCAGTGCACTGTAGTACGACGTGGCGGCGAGCGGCGACTGTGGAGCCTTGAGGCCCGCGAGCGCCGAGCGGATCACGGCCACGCCGCGCCGCAGTCCGAGCGAGGTGAGCATGCGGAACGGCATCAGCGCCGGCGGCTTGCCGACCCGCACGATCGTCATGAACTCCTCGGCGTCCTTGATCGGGAGGACGGGCGTCCGGATCGCGAGGAAGTCCTGCGTGGTCTCGTCTTCCATCCCGGGGATGACCTTCCTGCCCTCCACCCCGAACACCTTCACCGCGAGACCTCGAACATCGAGCTTTCGGTCCGACTGCCGCCCAGGGGCGCCGTTGGAGAACCGTGCGAGCGCCCGATACTTTCGCGGCGTCGCGAACATCCCGACCCGCGTCTCCGCTGGGATCCCATCGAGGATCTCGAGCTCCGCCTCGACGCCGAGGTTGCCCTTGGCGTGCAACGCGCGGCCGATCGCGCCGCCCTTCGCCCCTTCCTTGGGCCCTTCCTTCGCCCCTTCCTTCTGGCGCTGCCCGAGCAGCTCCGCGTGGCGCTCGAACCGCGCAGGCTCGTCGTCGGGGATGACCTCGCTCCAGTCGGTGGACGGCATGCCACCGAGGGTACTACGTGCGCCGCACGGCTATCGCGGCAGGCGCGCGCGCACGAGCGGCAGATCGCGCACACGCGTTCCGGTCAGCGCGAACCATGCGTTCATGATCGCGGGCGCGACCGGTGGCACGCCGGGCTCGCCGATCCCTCCTGGCGGTCCCTCGCTTGGGATCACGTCGAGGTGGATGGCGCGCGGCGCCTCGGTCATCCGCACGATCGGATAGTCCCGGAAGTTCTGCTGCACCACCGCGCCGCCCTTGATCGTGATCTCGCCGTGGAGCGCCGCGCTCATACCGAACACGAACGCGCCCTCGAGCTGCGCTTTCACGCGATCGAGGTTGAGGATCGTCCCCGCATCGGCCGCGACCCACGCCGCATCGACCCGGAGCTCGCCGCGCGGCCCCTTGCTGACCTCCGCGACCACCGCGATGTAGGTGAGGAAGCTGCGGTGGACGGCGAGGCCCAGCGCGCGCCCCGACGCCTTCGCGGTGTCCCAGCCGGCGGCCGTGGTGACCCGCTCGATCACACGGTGGAAGCGCGCGACATCGATCGGGTGGACGTCGAGCTTCGCTCCGTAGTTGCCGAGCTTGTCGACGCCCTGATCCTTCGCGGTCACGGTGCGCGCGGGCCCGAGCACGGTCATCAGCATGTCGCGCGGGTCGCGCTGCGTGGCGTGCGCCAGCTCCGCGATGAACGATTGCACGGCGAACGCTTGCTGGATGTTGCAGACCGAGCGCATCCAGCCGATCCGCACATGCGCCGGCGCGCCACCGGTCTCGACGCGAACGTTCGGGATCGCGAGCGGCAGATCGAGCACGCCCTGCCCGAGCTCCCCGGCGCTGGGGTGCACCGACTTGGCATCGAAGGTCGCGCTGATCGATGGGTATGCGAGCCGATGGCGCCACGCCACCACGTTGCCCGCGCCGTCGAGGCCCGCGGTGAGCTGCTGGGCGCTGACCGTGTGGTAGTAGGCGTGACGGATCTCGTCCTCGCGCGTCCACTGCACGCGCACGGGCGCCTTCGCCGCGCGCGCGAGCAGCGCCGCCTCGACGGCATAGTCCGGGATCGACTTGCGACCAAAGCCGCCGCCGAGGAACGTCACGTGCACCACGACCTGCGCCTCGGGCACGCCGAGCGCCTTCGCGATCTCCTCGCGTGCAGACTGCGGATCCTGCGTGCAGGTCCAGACCTCGGCGATGCCCCGCTCGGCATCGAAGGTAGCGACGGCCGCGGGCGGTTCCATAGGTGCGTGCACGAGGTGAGGCACCAGGTACTCCGCCTCGATCACGCGCGCGGCGCTCGCCAGCCCCGCGGCAGCATCTCCGGTGGAGCGCCGCACGAGGCCGGGCTGCCGTACCGCCGCGAGCAACAGCTTCTGGTAGTCCGCAGAGTCATGCGCTCCGTTCGGACCCGCATCCCATTCGATCGCGAGCTTCGCGCGCCCGCGCATCGCACCCCAGGTGTGATCCGCGAGCACGGCCACGCCGCCGAGTGGCTTGGCGTCGGCCGGGGGCATGGGCGAAGGCAGCTCGAGGATCTGGCGTACCCCCGAGACCGCCTTCGCGGCCGTGGCGTCGAACGTCTTCACCTTGCCAAACACCGCCGGCGGCCGGGCGATCACGGCGATCAGCATGCCGGGGAGGCGCACGTCGGCGCCGAACACCGCGGTGCCGGTGACGTACGCAGGCCCGTCGCGGAGCGGCAGCTCGGTGCCGAGATGGGTCAGCTCCGAGCGGGGCCGAAGCTCGACGTGCTTCGGCACGGGCAGGAGGCCGGCGCCCGGCGCGAGCTCGGCGAACGGCAACGAGCGCTTGCGCGCGTAGTCGTGGACCGCATCGTCCTTGGTCTTCAATGCCTCGGGGGCGATGTTCCAGCGCTGTGCCGCGGCGGTGATGAGCATCGTCCGCGCGACCGCCGCCACGTATCGCATCATGTCGAAGAAGTTGCGGATGCTCGTCGAGCCGTCGGTGTTCTGGTCGCCATACTTCGGATCACCGTCGCCCTGACGGACCACGATCTTCGAGAGGTCGGCGCCGAGCTCGTCGGCGATCAGTACGGGCAGCGAGCTGCGGATCCCCTGCCCCATCTCGGAGCGGTGACACGTGATCACGACGAGGCCGTCGTGACCGATCTCGATGAACGCATTCGGGATGAACAGGCCCTTGTTCGAGGCCTGGGCGAGCCGCACGCCCAGCGCGAGCCCGGCGGTCGCGGCTCCCAGGCCGGCGAGAAAGCCCCGGCGCGTGACCTCGAACGTCATGGCTTCGCCGCCTTCTTCACCGCGGCGCGGATCCGTACGTAGGTCCCGCAGCGGCACAGATTGCCCGCGAGCGCTCGATCGATGTCCTCGTCGCTCGGACTTCCGTTCGCCGCGAGCAGCGCGGCCGCGCTCATGATCTGGCCGGCCTGACAGAACCCGCACTGCGGCACGCCGAGCTCCACCCACGCCTTCTGCAGCGGATGATCGCCCGTGGCGGAGAGCCCTTCGATCGTGGTGACCGACTTGCCCTGCGCGCGCCGGATCGGCGTCACGCACGCACGGACCGGCTCGCCATCGAGGTGGATCGTGCAGGCACCACACAGCGCCTCGCCGCAGCCGTACTTGGTGCCGGTGAGGCCGAGCAGATCGCGGATCACCCACAGCATGGGCATGTCCGGATCGGCCTCGACCTCGCGCTGCGTCCCGTTGATCTGGAGCACGATCACTTCACCACCTCCTGCGGGCACACCGCACCCGTGTCGATCCACGCCTGGAACAGCGCGGCGAGCTGCGCCTGCGTGCCCGGCGCGGGCGTGCGATCCGCTCCGGGCGCCCAGCCCCACGCGACGAGCGCATCGTGCGCGAGGTGCTCGTGCAGCTGCGCGAGCGTCTTGCCACCGTTCCGCGCGGGATCGACGAGCTGCGTACAGATCTCGCCGACGGAGCGATCGAGCCAGACCATCTGCGGCGGCGCCAGGTGCCAGTCCACCGCGCCTGGCACGCGCGCGAGCTCGACGTTGCGATCCTGATGGCAGCCCGCGCACGGCAGCGCCGCGAGCCCGCGCCCCGCGGCGCCACGCACCACGGGCGGATCGTGCATCGCGTGGAGCTCGCCCTGGCGCGGCGAATCATCCGGAGGGTGACAGTTCACGCAGCGCGGATGCGTGAGCACGCGCCCGATTTCCGTGAACATCGCCTGCGAGCGGAGCGCGCGATCGGAGATCACCGCGAACGAGGCCGGCGCCCGCAGCTCGCCCGGCGCCGCGGGCGGAGGCATCGGGGCCAGCTTCGCGGACGGAGCGCTGCAGCCGCTACAACCGAACAGGGCGACGAGAAGGACCGCACGCATGCGGACGACATCCTCTCACCAGCGACGTCGCCAGAGCAGGTCACCGCCGTAGTAGTTGCGATCACCGCCGCTGAGATCGAGCTCCCAGCTCGGGCGGAAGTGCCACTCGACGGCTCCCTCGCCGCTGTTCTCGTCGTACCGCGCCTCCAGCCGCTGCTTGTACGACAGGAACACCTCGTGGGTGAGCCACGTCCCGAGCGTGCACGACGCCCCGGTGGTCCCCGCGCCGGGATCACAGCGCAGCACGTCGAGCCCGATCGGGAGGTACTCCTTCAGCCGCTTGCCGATCTTGCTCGACGCGAGCGCGGCGCCGAACCCAGCCGCCGCCTCGCGGGTCTGCTTCGAGGGGTCGCCGCCCGGCTCGCCCCCGAGGAAGAACCCGAGGAGTTGACCTTGCGAGTACAGGCCCGGCTCGCTGGAGAACTCCGGCTCCTGGCCCGAGAGCTCGCTCATCCGGCCCGCGAACCGCACGAACGTCGTGAGGTCGGAGAAGTCGTGCGCGAGCTTCAGATCGAGGAGTCCGTCGGTGGTCCCATCGAACACGATCTGCCCGAGCTCCACGCGATAGCGGTGCCCGAAGAGATCGGCGCTCCCGCGCTCGACCCGCAGCTCGCCTTCGAGCCCCACGGTCTCACCGACGGCGACCGCGACCTTGCCGCGCGCCACCGCGTCGACGGCGAACTCCGGGACGGTGATCAACATCGGATCGAGCTGCACGTGCGCCACCAGCCACGGATGCTCGGGGGCACGTGACGCGAAGGGGAGCCGCGGGATCGGCAGATCGACGAAGATCAGATCCGCGGGGACCGCGGCGTCGAGCAGCTCGGTCCCGCCCTGGCTCGGCACCTCGATCGAGCCCTTCGAGACCCGGACCTCGCCGTCCCACTGCATCC
>JAYVRN010000408.1:0-5270 GCA_043776275.1 Myxococcales bacterium
ATCGCGCTGGCTCAGCGCCGTGGGGTGGCCGCGACCTCGACCACCGCGGCGGCATACGCCACGGCGGCGGCCTCGCAGGCATCGAGATCCCCGGTCAGCCAGGCGCACGCGAAGTTGGTCTCGGTCGGCGGCGGCTGGATCTTCACCACGGTGACATCGGCGGCCTTGAGCGCGGCGTCGAGACCGAGCGTCGCCTCCAGGGGCGGCGCCACGAGGTACGCCATCGGGGTCCCGGGGGCGAGCTTGGCTTCCCGCGACAGGTACTCGCCGAGCGAGGAGATCACGTGCGGGAACACGGTCACCCCCCGCTTGCCATCGGCGTCGTAGAAGCACGCGTCGTGCTGGAGGCAGCGCAGCAGCGCCTCGAGCCCGGCCTCGATCGCCTCGGGCTCGCTCGCGCCGATCACGCCGAGGATCTCGCCCGACAGCCGCCCGCTCGCGTGCGCGGCGCCTGCGTAGAAGCTGCGCGCGAAGATCACGTCGACGGCCGCGTGCTTGGTCGCCTCGTCGAGCGCGACGTACATCGCGTCGTCCTGATCGCAGGTCACGAGCCCGAGCGCCGTGTGCTTGTCTGGATCTCCGCCGTAGGCGATCACGAGCGCGGGATCGGCGCGCTGGAGCCGGCGCACCGAGAGCACCGTGGGCACGATCCGCTCGAGGATCACGAGGGGCCTCCGACGAGCTTCTGGCGGACCTGCGGGGCGCGATAGCCGCGGCCCCCGGCGATCTCGCCGAGCCGGGCCAGATCGAGCGTCACGCCGCTGCACCGCTGCTCGATCATCGCCGCCGCGAGTGCCGCGAGCCGCTGGGCGGCGTCGTCGGGTGGGATCCCGCGCAGGTGGATGTTCGAGATCATGTTGCGCTCACCGTCGGTGTTGCCGATCTTGGGACCGTACACCACGTACGCAGACAGGCCGTCGCCGGTGCCGAGGCCCGGGCGCTCGCCGAGCAGGATCATCGAGATCTTCGCGCCGACCTCTTGCCCGATCTCGTCCTCGAGCCACACCCGCGCGAACCGCGCCGCGATCGGTGTGCCCGTGCGCAGCCCGCGGGCGGTGCACGCGCGGACCACGGCATCGTGCAGGGCCTTGCCGGTCTGCATGCAGGCAACCGCCGACAGCCCATCGGCGACGATCACCTGGACGTCGATGCCCCGGTTGCACGAGCGGCGGATGGTCTCCACGGAGGCGTCGTCGAGGCGGCGGCCGAGATCGGGCCGCAGCAGGAACTCGCGATGCGAGGTCACCCGCGAGCGGACGCCGACGAAGCCGTGCTGCGCAGCCCAGCCCTCGGGCAGCTCGGCGCCGACGGCGGCGTGCGCCACGGCGAGCTCCGCCTGGAACTGGAGCACCACATCGGTCGCGTAGCGCGTGCCGACATGTCCGATCCCGACCAGCGCCGTGGTGTGGCGGGCGGCTTCAGCCGCGAACGAGCTCTTTTCGGGCCGCGGGGAGTACACCCGGACCGGCGGGGTAGGGATCGGCGGCATCGCCGGGATGGGCGGGAGCGGGTCGGACGACCCGAGCGCATCCCGAAGTGCATCCATGAGTTGGCGAGTCCGGCTCACGGCGACCTACAGGACCATGCACCGCGCACCGGTGCAAGGGGACTCCCCGTCCGCTCCGGGACACGGTAGAATTTCGATTCGATGCGTACCTTGGGGCTCACGGTGCTGCTGCTGTTCGGGGCCGGCTGCCTCGATCAGCTCCCGCCCGAGGATCCGCACACGCCGGTCGAGAAGCGAGGCGCCTGCACGGCGCTCGAGGGCTTGACGTTCCGCTCGGTCGATCAGGGCGAGTGTGGGCTCACGCCGGATGGCGTCAGCCTCTGCACCTGGAGCATCGCGTTCGAGACTGTCGACGGCACGAAGAGTCGGTTCACCTGGCGGCACTCCGATGTCGGCGAGACCGGTCACGTCACGTGCGAGAACGGCGTGATCCAGACCGAGCCCGGAAGCTTTGCCTACCAAGGCATGTTCGACGACGCGAACCTCGATCTGGTCTGGGACACGCGCGCGTACGTCGCGGCGCCCTAACGGACCGCTGCCACGTCGCCGAATTTCGGGCCCGGCCCATCGCCGCGCCAGATCCCCTTCGCGTCGAGCCACGCGTCGAACTCCGGCGTCGGGCGCTTGCCGACCAGGCGGCGCACCGTCGGGATGTCGTGATAGCTGGTCGATTGGTAGTTCAGCATGATGTCGTCGCCGACCGGCAGCGACATGAGGTATGTGCAGCCCGCGATGCCGAGCAGGACCTTCAGGCTCTCGAGCTCGTCCTGCGACATCTTCGCGTGATAGGTGAAGCACGCATCGCAGCCCATCGGCAGGCCGAGCAGCTTGCCCATGAAGTGATCCTCGAGCGCGGCGCGCGAGATCTGGGGCCCGTCCTCGAGGTACTCGGGCCCGATGAAGCCGACCACGGTGTTGACGAGGAACGGCTTGTAGCGCCGCGCGAGCCCGTACGCCCGCGCCTCGATCGTCACCTGATCCGCGCCGTGATGCGCCGCGCTCGAGAGCGCCGAGCCCTGGCCGGTCTCGAAGTACATCCGGTTAGGGCCCTTCGCAGTGCCGCGCTCCTTCATCAGATCCCAGCCGTCCTGCAGCAGCTGCGCACTGATCCCGAACGCCTTGTTCGCGGCCTCGGTGCCGGCGACGGACTGGAACATCAGGTCCATCGGGCAACCGAGCTCGATCGCCTTCATCTGCACGGTGATGTGCGAGAGCACGCAGTGCTGGGTCGGGCAGTCGTTGCGCTTCAGCAGATCGTCGATCACCTTCAGGATCTCGGCCGTCGACTCGGGCGTATCGGTCGCCGGATTGATCCCGATCACGGCATCGCCGCAGCCGTACGACAGGCCCTCACGCGCGGAGGCCAGGATGCCCTGGACGTCGTCGGTGGGGTGGTTGGGCTGGCACCGCGAGGACAGCCGGCCGGGTAGGCCCAGCGTGGAGTTCGCCCGGACCACGACCAGGCACTTCGCTCCGACCGTCATCAGATCGAAGTTCGACATCAGCTTGCAGACCGCCGCCGCCATCTCGGGCGTGAGGCCGGGCGCCACCGCGCGCAGCGTGGGCCCGGTGGTCTCGATATCGAGCAGCCACTCGCGGAACTGGCCGACGGTGAGGTGGCCAATCGCGCGAAACGCCTGGTCGTCCAGCTCGTCCTCGACGAGGCGGGTCAGCTCGTCCTGTTCGTACGGGACCACCGGGTTCTCGCGGATCTCGCGGAGCGTGAGGTTCGCGAGCACTGCACGCGCGGCGACGCGCTCCACCGCATCGCGGGCCGAGACGCCGGCGAGGTCATCGCCGCTCTTCGGTGGGTTCGCTTTCGCGAGCACCTCCTTGACGGAGCCGAACCAGTAGCCCTGGCCCCGGATGGTCGACGCGAGCTGCACGGCGCGCATCGTACCGAAGAAACCAATCGTCGGGGGCCAGCGGCCCGAGCCCCGATGCTAGCGTCGCACGTACATGGTGAATCGCTCGCAGGTCCGGATCGTCGCCGCCGTCGCTGTCACGCTGGGCGTGGCCACTCTCGGAGGGCTCGCGCCGCGGCTCGCGCTCGCGGGGGAGGTCGATGACTTCGCCGCCGCGCTCAAGGAGAGCACCGGCGAGTACACCGCCACCTACGTGCTGACCAAGCTCCACACGTTCAAGGTCGGCAAGAAGTGCTGGGCCAAGCTGCCGGACAAGGAAGGCGGCGCGATCCACGCGGCGGGCTTCGCCACGCGCGACGTCGCGGCGTACGCCAAGCGCGTGAGCGGCGATGACTGGAGCGCGATCGAGACCCAGAACAACAGTGATCGCGAGGCCAACAAGGTCCTCATCGAGCCGATGATCGAGGCCTTCAAGTCGAAGTTCATGTTCAACATCTCCGTCGACGGCGACGATTGCGATGGCAAGAGCAGCGCGATGTGGATTCGCTACTGGTCCACCCTGGCCACGGCGGTGCGGAACTTCCCGCCGCCGAGCGGGAAGGCGATCATCAACCTCAACGTCAGCTCCAAGGCGCGCGACGTCCTCGTGGATGTCAGCAAGGACGGCACGACGTTCACGATCACCGGGGCGAAGGACATCGAGCCCAAGGCGTGGAGCGACAAGCTCGAGCGGCCGTTCAAGCAGCTCGATGCGGGCATCCCGGATGACTTCGCGTACGTCACCAAGGAAGCGACCGGCCACTACTACACCGCGTGGGTCCTGACCAAGCTCCACACGTTCAAGGTGGGCAAGAAGTGCCGGGCCAAGCTGTCCGACAAGGAGGCCGGTGCGGTCCACGCCGCCACGTTCGCGACCCGCGATGTCTACGAGTACGCGAAGGCGAGCGGCGCAGAGGACTGGGATGCGATCGAGAGCCAGACCGCGAACGAGCCGAAGTTCAACCGCGACCTCGTCGAGAAGGACATGGAGAAGTTCAAGTCCCGGTTCTCGATCACGATCAATGTCGAGGGCGATGACTGCGACGTCCAGCAGAACAGCCTGTGGCTGCGCTACTGGACGACGATCGCGACGGCGCTGCGGAACTATCCGCCGAAGGGCAAGAAGGTCGCGATCGTCCTCAACGTGACCTCCAAGGCCAAGGACGTCACCGCGAACGGGCTCACGTTCACCGCGCCGCGCGACAAGGAAGCCCCGGCGTGGAGCGACAAGCTCGAGGCGCCGTTTCGCAAGGCCGCAGGCAAGAAGTAGCGTCGGACCCTCCGAACAACTCCGAGAGGATCCTGTGCGGCGTGCTCCGGCACCGACACCGCACGAAGGTGCGGGCCTCGCCGCTCGTCGGGCGCCTGCGACACAGGAAGAGCGCGCTCGAATCGGGCCGGAACACGGCCGAACACGCCCGAACACGCCCGAGCACGGCCGCGCCCCTGCCGCGCCTCCTCCTGAGCCGCGACCGAGCCTGGTACGACCCATGCTGCAGGTACGTGCGATGTCGAGGTCGCACGCGGTCTTCGGGTTGATGGTCCTCCTCGCCTCGTCGGTGAGCGCAGGCACCCTGGCGAACCCCGTGGTCGGCGGAACGATGGTGCCGCCGGGGACGTGGCCGGATGCGGTGGCGATCCTCGGGCCGCAGGGCTCGTGTACGGGGACCCTGATCGCTCCCGACGTCGTGCTCACCGCCGGTCACTGCAAGGGGATCCAGCCGACCGAAGTCGTCGCGAACACGACCAACTACAACGGCGCCGGTGGGCAGCGGGTCGCGATCGCGAGCTTTCAGGCGTACCCGGAGTACCAGCACACGTTCGACGTCGCCGTGATCGTGCTCGCCGAGCCGATCGTC
>JAYVRN010000409.1:0-19865 GCA_043776275.1 Myxococcales bacterium
TCAGATCGAGAAGGTGATGGTCGAGGTCGATGCCCTGATCAACAACAACAAGATCTTTCGCGATCGCATGGCCGGCATCGGCGTGCTGTCGAAGGAGGACGCGATCGCCACCGGCTGCGTCGGTCCGATCGCGCGGGCGTGCGGCGTCGACTACGACGTCCGCAAGGACTATCCGTACTCGGTCTATCCCGAGCTCGAGTTCGATGTGCCGGTGGGCACCACCGGTGATTGCTTCGACCGCTACCTCGTCCGCATCGAGGAGCTGAAGCAGTCGATCCGGATCCTGCACCAGTGCCTGAAGCAGATCCCCGATGGCCCGGTGGTCGTCGCCGATCCGCGCGTGGCCCTGCCGCCGAAGACCGACACGTACAACACGATCGAGTCGATGATCCGGCACTTCAAGCACATCGTCGACGGGATCAAGGTCCCGGCCGGCGAGGCATACACGTTCGTCGAGGGCGGGAACGGCGAGCTCGGCTTCTACATCGTCGCGGATGGCACGGGCCGTCCGTACAAGGCGTACGTACGATCGCCCTCGTTCGTGCACCTCTCGACCGCGGGGCGGCTCATCCAGGGCCACCTGATCGCGGACATCGTTCCGATCTTCGGCATGATCAACATGATCGGCGGGGAGTGCGACAAGTGAGTACGACGACACCTCCTCCGATCGTCCAGATCCCGCCGAAGCCCGCACCGCCGAGCGACGTGATCAACCTGACCATCGACGGTCAGGCGGTCACCGTGCCCAAGGGCACCAACGTCCTCGAGGCCGCCAAGCTCCTCGGCATCGAGATCTCGGCGTTCTGCTACCACCCCGGGCTCCCGATCGTGGCGCAGTGCCGCCAGTGCTTGGTCTCGGTCGAGAAGAACCCGAAGCTCCAGCCGAGCTGCCAGCAGGTGGTCGGCGAGGGTATGGTGGTTCACACCGCCGACAAGCAATCGACGCTGGCGCGCCAGCAGCAGCTCGAGTTCACGCTGGTCAATCACCCGATCGATTGCCCGATCTGTGACAAGGCGGGCGAGTGCACGCTGCAGAAGCTGTACTTCGAGCACGACAACCACGATTCGCGGATCGACACGCCCAAGGTCCACAAGGCCAAGGCCGTGGACCTCGGCCCGACGATCGTCCTCGACCAGGAGCGCTGCATCCTGTGTTCGCGCTGTATCCGCGCGTGTGATCACACCTCGGGTCAGCACCAGCTCGAGTTCGCCCACCGCGGTGACCACGAGATCCTGACCACGGCGCCAGGCGAGCAGCTCGACAACCCGTACACGCTGAACACGGTGGACGTCTGCCCGGTCGGCGCGCTGACCGCGAAGGACTTCCGGTTCACGATGCGCGCGTGGGAGCTCGAGTCGACCCCGAGCATCTGTAACGGCTGCGCGACCGGCTGCAACATCGAGATCCACCACAAGAACGAGCGCGCGTGGCGCCTCGTGCCGCGGCACAACGCCAAGGTCAACGACTACTGGATGTGCGACGAGGGTCGGTTCACGTACCACGACCTTCGCGAGGAGCGCCTCGCGGCCGCAACCGTCGACGGATTGCCCGCGGGCTGGGACCGTGCGGTCAAGGCCGCCGCGGATCGGCTCGCCGTGGGCCGGACGTCCGGACAGTTCGCGCTCGTGCTCTCGGCCCTCCACTGCAACGAGGACAACTTCGCGCTCGCGAAGCTGGCGAAGGCGTGGGGCGTCACCAACCTCTACATCGCGGGCAAGCCGCCGGTGCCGGCGCGCGCGGATGGCCGGCTCCGCGTGGCCGACGTCAACCCGAACATGACCGGCGTCAAGATGATCGCCGAAGCGCTCGGGTTCACCACCAAGCCGATCTACGAGCTCGATGCCAGCATCCGCGGGCTCCTCGCGCTCGGCGATGTGCTGCCCGGCCTCGATCCGATGAAGCTCAAGGACCTCGAGTACGTGGCGATCGCCGCGCACGAGCGCGGACCGGTCCCACACGCCAAGGTCGCGCTGCCGGTCGCGGACTGGGCCGAGGTCTCGGGGACCGTGACCAACACCAACGGCTTCGTGCAGCGGATGCACGCCGCGTTCGGCCCGCCGGGTCAGGCGCTCCCCGGGTGGGAGGCCATCGTGCGGCTCGCCGGGGCCACCGGCAGCAAGCTGTCGTGGACGCACCCGCGCGAGGTGTTCAAGGACATGGTCGCCGCGGTTCCCGCGTGGAGCTCGCTGACCTGGGCACGTGACGCGCGGCCACTCTCGCTCCGGTTCGCCGGGAGCCGAGGCTAGAGGCACCCATGACCTGGAAGACTCTCTACGACATCCTCGACTGGCCGGGCACCAAGTGGCTGTTCCTGGTGTTCGTCCTCGTGATGCCCCTCGCCTCGCTGCTCACCTGGGCCGAGCGCCGCCAGAGCGCGATGATGCAGGATCGCCGCGGTCCCAACCGCGCGAACATCGGCCCGATCAAGCTGAAGGGCATCCTCCACTTCGTCGCCGATGCGGTGAAGATGATCTTCAAGGAGGACTTCATCCCGGCGAACGTCCACAAGGGGCTGTTCACGCTGGCGCCGATCCTCGCGCTCGCTCCGGTGTTGATCGCGTTCGCGATCATCCCGTTCGGTCCTACGATCTACCCGCACGCCCTCGGTCAGACGTTCGATCCGTACCTGCTCGCGACCCAACCCGGGAACGAGCTGTTCGCGGACTCGATCCGCATGCAGATGTTCCAGGTCGATTTCGGCCTGATCTTCTACTTCGCGGTGCTCACGCTCGCGAACTACGGCGGCACGATCGCCGGCTGGGCGTCCTACAACAAGTGGGCGCTGCTCGGCGGGCTCCGCAGCTCGTCGCAGATGATGTCGTACGAGGTCGCGATGGGCCTCTCGCTGATGGGCGCGTTCCTCGTGGTCGGCACCCTCGAGCCGGGCGCGATCGCCGCGTTCGGTGCGAGCGAGACCATGACGGGCTCGAACCCGCTCAACTGGCTGTGGCTGTGGCAGCCGGTCGGCCTCCTCCTGTTCTTCACGGCGGCGATCGCCGAGACCAAGCGTGCACCGTTCGATATCCCCGAGGGCGAGCCCGAGATCATCGGTTACTTCGTCGAGTACTCCGGCATGCGCTGGGGCATCTTCTTCCTCGCCGAGTTCATCGAGATCGTGTTCATCAGCGCCGTGGTCGCCACGGTGTTCTTCGGTGGGTGGCAGGTGCCATTCCTCGATGCCGATGGCTTCCGGTTCGGTGGCTACATCGATCCGAACCACGTCTCGACCAGCGGCTGGGCCCTGCACCTCCCGCACGGGGTGGTCGTCGGCCTCCAGTTCGCGGCGTTTGGCCTCAAGACCATCCTGCTGTGCTGGTTCCAGCTGATGATCCGCTGGACGCTGCCCCGGTTCCGCGCCGATCAGCTGATGAACCTCGGCTGGAAGCTGCTGCTGCCGCTCTCGCTCGCGAACATCATGGTCACCGCGCTCATCAAGCTGTTGTTCATGGGAGGTACGTGATGTCTGCCGGCCACGAAGAGGTCGTCGAACAAGCCCCGGGGCCGAAGGTCATCTCGGTCGCCGATCGCCACCCGCGCTCGCGCACGATCCAGGTCGTGCGCCCGATGCCAGAGGACGTCAGCTTCCTCGCGGCCACCGCGAAGGGCCTCGGCGTCACCCTGAAGCACTTCGCCAAGAACCTGTTCGGGTTCGAGAAGAAGCTCGAGGTCCGCGCGGCTCCCGGTGCGCCCGCCGATGGGGAGTGGTGGCGGAACGAGATCGAGACGGTGCAGTACCCCGAGGAGAAGGTCGTGTACCCGGAGCGGTTCCGCGGCCTCCACCGGCTGACGTTGCGCGACGACGGTAACGTTCGCTGCGTGGCGTGCATGTGCTGCCCCACGGTGTGCCCCGCGCACTGCATCACGATCATCCCCGCGGAGACCGACGACAAGGGCGTGGAGAAGCGCCCTGCGGTCTTCGAGATCGACGAGCTGCGCTGCGTGGTGTGCGGCCTGTGCGTCGAGGCCTGCCCGTGCGACGCGATTCGCATGGATACCGGGGAGCACGCGAAGCCGGTCGAGGATCGTGCGATGGCGATCGAGACCAAAGAGTCGATGATGGAGCGCGGCGTGCGCTCGATCGCGAAGCAGGGCGGCATGGGGCCGAACTGGCGCGCGCTGCCGACGCTCGAAGACAAGTAGCTGCGCGTCCGTGTCACACGGATCTTTTCGGAGATCCGTTCAAGCGAATAGTGCGCTGCTCCGGATCGGCGGCGATGATTTTCGGATCGTGATCGTCGGCGCTTTTTCGGTTGACGATCGAGATCGTGATCGCTAGCTTAGTTCTTGAGCACCGACGGTCTGATGCGAGACCCGAGGCTAAACTGTCTCCTACATCTGCTATCCAGGGATCTGCCTCTGATCTAGGTGTGCACGCCCGCTCGTCGGGAAGCCCGAAGGACTATGTGGAGCCCACCTACGCAAACGCGTAGGGGATGGAACGCCTCACGGTTGGACGGTCGTGCTCATTTGGAACGCAGGGGTCGCAAGCCTCTGCGTTCCGCCTTTTTCGGGCTGGATTCGCGCTACGCTGGTAGGGAGTGAGGCCTTCCGAAGGCGGTATCGAGGGTATTGAGGCCGGCACCATCGTGGTCGGCAAGTACCGGATCGGCGCCGTCCTGGGTAAGGGCGGGATGGGGACCGTGTATCGCGCGTACCACCTCGCCCTCGAGGAGGACGTGGCGATCAAGGTCCTGCAACGCGCGGCTGCGGTCGACGAAGAGACGGTGCAGCGCTTCGTCCGCGAGGCGCAGTCCGTCGTCAAGCTCAAGAGCGAGCACGTGGCGCGAGTGCTCGATGTCGGGACGTTCGAGGACGACCTGCCCTTCATGGTCATGGAGTTCCTCCAGGGGGCCGATCTCGGCCAGATGGTGGACACCCATGGCGCGATGACCACCCCCGTCGCGGTCGATCTCGTGCTGCAGGCCTGTGACGCGATCGTCGAAGCTCACTCGCTCGGGATCGTCCACCGCGACCTCAAGCCCAGCAACCTGTTCGTCTCGTTCCGGCCCGACCAATCCGCGATCGTGAAGGTCCTCGACTTCGGGATCTCGAAGTCGGCGAACCAGTCCGACCTGTCGCTGACCCAGACCCAGTCGATGCTCGGCACACCGGCATACATGTCTCCGGAGCAGATGCGATCGGCGCGCAGCGTCGATGCACGCACGGACATCTGGTCGATCGGCACGGTGCTCTACGAGCTGGTGGAGGCACGACGGCCGTTCCAGGCCGAGTCGTTCTCCGAGATGTGCGTGATGGTCGCGGTCGATCCTCCGGCGCGGATGACCAACGCCGTGGAGCTGCAGCCGATCATCTTGCGCTGCCTCGCGAAGCAGCCCGCGGATCGCTATGCCCATGTCGGCGAGCTGATGCGCGATCTCAGTGCGTTCGCGGGCACGCCCGACGCCGCCGGTCGGTACGTCAAGCGCGCCTATCGCACGCTCGGCCTCGCAGTTCCGCTGTCGATGGACTCGAGCCCGTTCTTGCGACCGTCGTACCCCGCGCTTCGCTCGAGCCCGACCCCGACCGCGGTCCACGACGCCGCCTCCGCAGCGATGGCGGCCGCCGTCGCGCCCGCGACGCCGACGATCATGACGGCGGAGCGGACCCTGCAGGACCCGGTGCGCCCCACCGCCGGATCGCGCCGGACCTCGGGCGGGGCTCGCGGGCTGATCGTCGGCCTGGTCCTCGCCACGCTGATCGGCGGCGGCGGCGCCCTCGCCTACGTCAAGGCGACGAGGACCGAGGCACCTGAAGCCGGATCTGCCGCCGCGGGCGCCCAGCCAGCGGACGCTGCGCCTGCCCACGGCTCGTCAGGCTTGTCGGACTCAGCGGCTGGTCGCAACGTGACGGTCGGCTCGGGAGCTTCGCCGGTCGACGTGGCCGCAGGCTCCGCGAAGCCGGCGATGGGGAGTGACTCCGGCAGCGCCAGCGCCGCACTGGCCAGCCCGAACGGCAGCGCCGCCACGATCGCGAGCAAGCCGACCAGACCCGACGCCAAGCCCGCCCGCCCGAGGCCGATCCGGCCGCCCGTCCCGAAGCCTCCCGCGGTCGTCAAGCCACCCGTCACGCCACCCGTCACGCCGCCCGTGAAGCCGAAGTGCGATGTGTTCAGCGCCCCCCGGGACTGTCACTCGTAGCCCCGGACCGACCAGCGCCACGACGCCGCGCGAACGCGTGCCATGATGCTTGGCGATGAGCCAGCAGTCTGCGATCCGGACCGCCGCCGCCGGCCTGATCGGCAACGTCCTCGAGTGGTTTGACTTCGCGGTCTATGGCTACTTCGCGAGCGACATCGGCAAGCAGTTCTTCCCCGAATCGAGCGCGAGCGCGCGTCAGCTGCTCGCGCTCGCGGTGTTCGCACTCGGCTTCGCGGCGCGCCCGATCGGCAGCATCGTGCTCGGCATGGTCGGCGATCGGATCGGTCGCCGCGCCCTCCTGACCGTCTCGATCGCGTTGATGGGCGGCGCCACACTGGCGATCGGCCTGTTGCCGACCTACGAGCAGATCGGCGTCGCTGCACCGATCTTGCTGGTGGTGCTCCGGCTCGTGCAGGGGTTCTCCCTCGGCGGCGAGTTCACGGGCTCGATGGTCTACACGACGGAGCTCGCGTCCCCGATGCTGCGCGGCCTGATCAGCAGCTCGACCGCGGCCGGAACCACGATCGGCTTCATCCTCGGCTCGATCGCGGCGTGGGGCGTCAATCGCGGCCTCGGGGCGGAGGCGGCCTCGGCCTGGGGCTGGCGGATCCCCTTCATCGGCAGCGTGCTGTTCTGCGTGGCCGGATGGCTGCTTCGCCGCGGGATCTCCGAGTCCGAGGTCGCGGAGAAGGCGAAGGGCGAGCGCAAGCCGGTGCTCGCATCCCTCCTCGCGGACTGGCGGCCCATCGTCCAGACGTTCGGGATCGTGGCGATGACCAACGCGGCGTACTACCTCGCGTTCACGTTTGCGGTGGAGCGGCGGAAATCGATGACCGGCGAAGGCGGCGCGGCGTTCCTGCTCGCGAACACGCTCAGCCTCGTCGTGGTGTTGCTGTCCAAGCCGCTCGGCGGCTGGCTGTCCGACAAGGTGGGCCGGCGCCGCCTGATGATGTGGCTGACCGTGGCGACGATGAGCCTCGTCTACATCGCGCTGCGGATCATGCTGTACGGCACGCCGACCGAGTTCATGCTCGGGCAGATCCTCCTCGCGATCCCGCTCGGCATGGCCCTCGGCCTCCAGGGAGCGATGGTCGTGGAGATCTTCCCGCTGCGCTCCCGGGTGACCTCGATGAGCGTGGCGTACTCGGTCACCCTCGCGCTGGCGGGCGGCACCGCGCCGCTGGTGTCGACGTGGCTGATCGAGACGCTGGGCCAGCCGCTCGCGCCTGCGTACTACATCATGCTGTTCGGCGTGATCGGACTGGCGATCATGGCGCCGATGCAGGAGACCAACGGGCGCCGGCTCGACGACTGACCGACGCTCTCAGTGGCAGTAGCGCCCGCTGCCGATCGGCGGGCAGCCGCGGAGCGCGAGCACGTCCATCGTGGTTGCGACGGAGATATGGATGAGGACACCACCCCAGATCGACTTCGTACGCATCGCGAGTGTGCCGAGGATCAGGCCCGCGCCGATCGCGCCGAGCGTCTCCGGCATCGGCTTGCCGTAGTGGATCATGCAGTACGGGACGATCATCACGAAGATCGCATTCGCTCCGAGCGCGCGACGCAGCCCCTGCAGCAAGAAGCCGCGGAAGAAGAACTCGAGCGACACGAACTGTGCGGCGTACAGCGCCTGCCACGCCCACAGATCGAGCTGCGAGCGGTTCGCCATCCGGTAGAACGGGTACGTGTGGCGGAACGCGCTCGTCGTCGACGCCATGATCACGGCGGGCAGGATGCACGCGAACAGCGCCGCGTAGATCCACAGGTGCTTCCAGAACCCGCGAAGCGAGATGTGATAGTCGAAGATGCGCTCGCCGGGCAGGCACGCGAGCACGGCCATCGGGATGATCACGTAGCCAAGGACGCGCCAGCCCGACCACCACGCGAAGCCCCACAGCTCCCAGTACTTCGAGCCATCCTGGGGGAACAGCCGCACGTACGTATCGTGGCTGCCGATGTACTCCTGCAACGTCAGCGAGATCGCGACGGTCACGAGGATCGCCATGATCTTCACGCTCGTGGTGCCAGCCTCCTCGGCGGTGCGCACGGTCTCGCGATCGATCGCGCGCCACTGATCGATCGAGACGGCGCGGAGCCAGCCGCGGACCTTCGCGTGCCCCAGCACGAACCCGCCTTCGGCGAGCCCGAGGACAACGGTCCCGATCCGGACGCCCCACTCCGAGTCCGTCGTCATCCGCAGCCCGTAGATCGCCGCCGCCAGCACCGCGAACGAGGCGAAGAGGCGAAGGATCACCGTGAGCGTCGAGAGGGTGGGCGGCTTCGCCGAGATCTCGCGCTTCCCCGCCATCTAGGCTCCAACGGGCGGCGTCTTGTCGGGCGTCTTGTCGGGCGTCCGGCCGATCAGCTCGGCGGCGGAGCGCAGGCGACGGCGGGTCAGCTCCTTGCCGAGCACCGACATCGTCTCGAACAGGCCTGGCGACGCGGTCCGCCCGGTCACCGCCAGCCGGAGCAGCATGAAGGCGTGCTTCGGTTTCCAGGTGAGGACCGTGGCCCACTGGCGCGCGACCTCCTCGAGCATCGCGGGCTCAAAGCCCTCACGCGCCTCCAGCTTCTCGATCAGCTCGAGCAACGCCTTGCCGACGTCCTTGTTCGCGACGTCGGGGATCTTCATCTCGCCGAGCACGTGCGCGTAGTCGAGGTCGGCACAGAAGAACAGATCGACCACCGGCATCACGTCGGAGAGCTTCTTGATCCGCTTCTGAAACAGCGGCGCGAGCTTCAGCAGGTAGTCGCGGTTGAGCCGCCAGGCGAGCACTGTGTCGACCAGTTGCTCGGGCGAGAGCTCGTGCAGATACAGCTCGTTGAGGTGGGTGAGCTTGTCCTGGCCGAACACCGGTCCGCCGAGGGACATCCGCTCCCAGCTGAACACCTCGATCATCTCGGCGAGCGTGAACTTCTCGCGGTCACCACCGAACGACCAGCCCATCGTCCCGAGGAAGTTGAGGAGCGCGTGCGGGAGGATGCCGATATCCCGGTAGTAGTTGATCGAGACCGGGTTCTTGCGCTTGCTGATCTTCGACTGATCGCTGTTGCGCAGGAGCGGCATGTGGAAGAACTGCGGCGGCTCCCACCCGAACGCCTGGTACAGCACGACGTGCTTCGGCGTGGACGAGATCCACTCCTCCGCGCGGATCACGTGGGTGATCTGCATCAGGTGATCGTCGACGACGTTCGCGAGGTGATACGTGGGGAGCCCATCGGACTTGAGCAGCACCTGGTCATCGACCTGGTCCGCGTTGATGGTCACCGGGCCGCGCAGCTGATCATGGACGATGATGTCGCCGGCGAGCGGCGCCTTCATGCGCACGACGTGAGCCTCGCCAAGGCCAGCGCGCCGCGCACCCTCCGCGGGATCGAGGTCCCGGCAGTGTCGGTCGTAGCCCGGATTCTTCTTCTCCGCCTGCTGCTGGATCCGGACCTTCGCGAGCCGGTCCGCGGTGCAGAAGCAGCGATAGGCCTGGCCGTTCCCGAGCAGGATGCCGGCGTGGTCCTTGTAGATCTGGGCGCGCTCGCTCTGGCGATACGGCGCGAACGGCCCGCCGACGTCGGGACCCTCGTCCCAGGTCAGGCCGACCCAATGCAGCGCATCGAAGATCATCTGCTCGGAGTCCGCCCGCGCGCGGGTCTGGTCCGTGTCCTCGATCCGCAGGATGAACTTGCCGCCCTGCTGCCGGGCGAACACGTAGTTGAACAGCGCGATGTAAGCGGTGCCAACGTGTGGATCACCCGTCGGCGAGGGTGCGATCCGCACACGCACGGGGCCTGCGGAGG
The DNA here is from genome assembly GCA_043776275.1 of Myxococcales bacterium. Classification (GTDB taxonomy): domain Bacteria; phylum Myxococcota_A; class Polyangia; order Haliangiales; family Haliangiaceae; genus JABFXX01. The sequence goes on from JAYVRN010000409.1 coordinate 9,934, forward strand.
ACGGCATAGGGCGCCCTTGTAGCACATGATAAGGTCTAGAAATGGGCTGGTTCCGCCGCGTGCTCTTGCCGACGCTGGCCGTGCCATCGCTGATCGTCACGACCTCGGTAGCCGCGGCGGCCCCTCGCACGATCGAGGGCACCGTGATCACGGCTGCCGGCCGGTGGACCGCCGATGGGAGCCGGATCGTCACCGAGGCCACGGTCCGGACCGCCACGGGGGACGTCGTCGTCAGCCAGCTCGGTGGCACCGCGGACGGGCTGACCATGCGCTCGTTCCCCAGCCCGGAGCCGCTGCTCGCCGGCATGCAGGTCGCGCTCGCGGCCCACGACGACACCGACCTGGACCTCGGCAAGCACGTGGTCGTCGATCGCGTGCGCGTGCTCGCGATGCCGGAGGGCTTCGTGCGGACGGGCCCCACCAAGGCCGGCAACTCACTGTACTGGGAGTCCGGCTGCGTGTTCTTCGTCGTCGACTCGGATGGCACCAAGGAGCTCCCGGGTGACAGCGAGTTCGCGCTCGTCGATCAGGCCGTGGACACCTGGAACTCCGCCGGCGCCGCCTGCTCGTACATCACGCTCAAGAAGGGCGCGGTCGCGAGCAAGGAGGTCGGCAAGGACTACACGAACGTCATCAAGTTCCGGGACTCATCGTGGTGCCGCCCCGCGACCAAGGACGATCCGGCCCGCTGCTACTCGGATGCCGCCGCCGGCATCACCACCGCGGTGTACGTCGACGACGGTGGCAGCTCGCGAGATGGTGCGATCGTCGACGCTGACGTCGAGATCAACGGGGCGGACTTCGCGATCTCGAACCAGGGCGTCACGCTCGGCACCCAGCCGTGCAAGTCGGATCTGCTCAACACGCTGACCCACGAGCTTGGCCACCTGCACGGGCTCGAGCACCCATGTCGTGCGGCCGGCGACCCCGCGCGGGTCAACGATCAGGGGCAGGCCGTGCCCACCTGCTCGCAGACCACGGATCCGAAGATCGTCGAAGCGACCATGTACAACTTCCAGGACTGCGGCGAGACCAAGAAGGCCACGCTCGAGGCCGACGACATCGCCTTCCTGTGCAAGACCTACCCGAAGGCCGACGATCCAGGTAGCTGCGCCGCGGTCGAGCCGTCCCAGCCCGGATGCTGCAGCGCGTCCACCGAGCCCCTCCCCGCCCTCGCGCTCGCCGGCATGACCGGCATCTTGCTGGGATGCCGACGTCGACGACGCGCCGCTCGGTGAAAACTGGGGCCGACCGCGACGCTGGCGGTACTATTTCCGGATGAGTGCGGCGGTGTGCCCCAAGTGCGGGGTCGCGGTGGTGCCGGGGTACGTGAAGTGCCCCAAGTGCCACACCGTGCTGCCCGTGGCCCGCGCCGGCAAGCAGGCCGCCGCCGGAGGCACGGCGATGGGTGGCCAAGGCACGCCAGTCGCCGCGCTCGTCGTCGGCGGCGCGGTCGCGCTCGGCATCGTGCTGTTCTTCGCCCTGCGCAAGTCGAGCTCCGAGGCCGCGCCACCACCCGACGGCGGCGATGCCGCGGACCAGGCCGAACCTGTCGGCTCCGGGTCCACCGATCCCGTCGTGACTCCCGACGATCCCACCACCACACCCGGTTCGGCGGCAGACCCCGCCGCGGCCGACGCGATCACCGCACTCGATCGCGCCCTCAAGAAGGAGCGCCTGTGGGGCAAGGTCGAGGTGGCCGGGGCCCGGGTCGAGATCCGGACCAGCTACTGCGGTGATGCCGGCATGACCGCGGTCCTCGAGGCCGCAAGAGCCGCGCTCAAGGAGGCCGGCTTGACCCGGTTGCGATGCATGGAGCAGAGTGGCGCCGTCGTATTCGAACGCGACCTCTGAGGTCATCGATGTCTGCACCGCCACGTCCCACGATCCCGACGCTCACCGCGCTTCCGCTCGAGCTCGAGACGCCGCGCCTCGCGCTGCGCCCGTTCACCGAGGCGGATGTCGACGCGTTGTGGCCCTACGTCTCGGATCCTGCGTTCCCGAAGCACATGAGCTGGGCGGCGCACGCCACCAAGGCCGAGACCTTGGCGTTCCTCCAGCGCACGATCCAGGAGCGCAGCGACAACGTCGGCATCACCTGGGCCATCCGGCATGAGGGCACGCTGGTCGGGGCGATCGGCCTGCACGACCTCCGCTGGCAGCTCGCCGCCTGGCGCGTCGATCGTGCAGAGCTCGGCTACTGGCTCGCCCCCGCGCTGTGGAACAAGGGCCTCGCGACCGAGGCCGCACACCACGTGGTGCTGTTCGCCTACGACACGCTCGGCCTGCACAAGGTCACGTTCGGCTGCCTCGAGCAAAATGTCGCGGCACGCCGGGTGATCGAGAAGCTCGGGTTCCGGCACATCGGGCGCCACGAGGACGATGTGTGGCGCGATGGCGCGTGGCACACGCAGCTTCGCTACGAGCTCACCGCGAGTCAGTGGTCGGACGTCTCGACGACGATGCCGATCAGTAGACCTCTCCGGCCTTGACCCGCGTGATCATGGTCCGGAGCGCCTCGCGCGCGGCCTCGTCGCATTCGACGATCTTGACGCCGAAGCCGGTCGGGAACTTGTCGCTCTCGGCGCTGCCCGATTCGACGACACGCACCACGACGACCTTGCACGCCACCTGCTGGTCGAAGTCATAGAGCTCGATCTGGAGGGTGGAGCCGACCTTGATGGGATAGGACCGGGCGACCCGGGTGTAGAGGAACAGCCCGTGCTCCGAGAGGTCCCGGGTCCGGAACACGACCTCCTGGCCGTCGGCGCCTGAGACCTTGACGAACGCGTCGACCTGGACGCGCTCGGCGCCGCGCTGGACGGTCATGGACAGACGATAGACGATCGCGGCGCGACGCGCAGTGTGCACCGAAGGATTCGCCGTGGTAGGTTCGCGGCTAAGACACGGAAACCCATGGACGTTCGCTGCGAGAAGTGTCAGACGGAGTACGAGCTGGATGAGGCTCGGCTCAAGCCCGGTGGTGTCACGGTCAAGTGCACCAACTGCGGCCACATGTTCAAGATCCGCAAGCGGTCGAACACCAACGTCGGTGTTCCCGCGTCGGTGACCACGGTGGCGTCGGCGCCCACGGCATCAGCGGCGGAGCGTCCTCGCACCCAGTCCGCTGGCACGGGGCCGACCAAGCAGCCACGCGCCGATTCGATCCTCGGCGACGAAGCGCCCACGATGCCGATCGCCGGCGACGAGCGCCAGTGGCTGATCAGGCTCGAGAACGGTGAGCAGAAGAGCTGCCGCGAGCTCGCGATGCTCCAGCAGTGGATCGTCGCTGGCGTGGTGACGCGTGAGTCGCTGATCTCGCGCACCGGCAAGACCTGGAAGCGGCTCGGCGACATCAGCGAGCTCGCCCAGTACTTCACGATCGCCGACGAAGCACGGACCCAGCGGCAGGACCGGTCGACCAAGCCCACCGGTAACCCGAAGCCGAAAGAAGGCACCGCGACGATGCTCGGCATCGGGGTGTCCGCGGCCGGCGGTACGATCCTCCCCGACGACGACAGCCTCGACGGGCGGACCACCGGGAACTTCCCGTCGCGCGGCAAGCCCACGCCGCCCCCGATCCCGGCGAAGTCCGAGGCGCCCGCGAGGCGCCCACTCACGCAGCCGCCGCCACCGCCACCGCCCGCGAAGAAGGCCCAGTCACAATCGGGGCCGCTCCCCACGCCCGAGCGCCCAGAGCGCTCAGAGCGCTCAGAGCGCTCAGAGCGTGTCGATCCGCCGGCCAAGCCAGCACCCTCGGTGCCGATCTCGAACCGCAGCACCGCGGCATGGGCGACCGAGGGCATCTCGCCCACCGAGCCCACCGACGAAGCGGGCCCCGCTGGACCGTTCGGCGGCCGGATCAAAGCCGCGTCCAACGAGCCCGCGTTCGCTGGCCGCGTCCGCGTGATGCCGGGCGACGAGAGCAACTTCAAGACCGGCAAGGTCGAGACCGTCGACGACGATGACGACGTGCTCCCATCGCAGCGCGGCTCGCGTGGCGGAGCGTGGCTCCTCGTGATGGCGCTCCTCGTGATGGGCGCCGCGGCGGGCGTGGTCTACGTGTTCGTGATCCGCAAGGGCAAGACCGAGGAGGGCGCGAAGCCACCTCCGGACGCCGCCGCTGTGGCCGCGGTCCCCGACGCTGCCGTCGCCACGCCAGCTCTCCCCGATGCCGCGATCGTCACGCCGCCCCCGCAGGGTGGCTCGGCGATCGATCTCGCACGCGCCGAGCTCGGCGCCGATCTCGAGCTCAAGCTGCGCGATGCCCTGAAGTCCCTCGACGGGAAGACCGAGCCCGGCACCGAGGCCGTACGAGCGCACCTGTCATCGCAGATCGCGCAGGGGCTCCTCGATCGCGCCAGCGTCACCGCGGACAAGGCCGAGGCCGAGAAGCTGAAGAAGGACGCGAAGACGCTCGTGATCGATGCCGCCACTGGGGCGCAACGAGCGTTCAAGGCCGCGCCTGATGATGCAGCCGCGAACCTCGCGATGGGCGAGGTGCTGCGCCTGCAGGGCAAACCGGCCAAGGACGTGAAGCGGTACCTCGAGACCGCGAAGGCCAAGGCGAGCGCGGACTGGAAGCGCGACCTCGCTCTCGCCGAGGGCCTCGTGCTCGCGCGCGACGGCAAGCTCGACGATGCAAAGACCGCCTTCGCGGCGATCGACACCGGCGAAGACAAGCTCGAGAGCTCGGGCGACGTTCGTGCGCGCTTTCACCTCGCCCTCGTGACGTACGCACAGAACAAGCCCGGGGAGGCCAAGCCGCTCGTCGATCAGGTCCTCGCGGCGCAGCCCGAGCACGCAGGCGCGCGCGCCCTCGCGGCGCGGATCGAGACCACCGTCGTCAAGTCCGATCCGCTGCCTCCCGAGGATGGGTCCGGCGGAGGCTCGGCGACCAAGACCGGCTCCGGTGGTACGGGTCCCGGTCCCGGTCCCGGCCCCGACGTCAGCGCCGGCGGCACCTATGACTCGGTGCTCGCGAAGGCGAACAAGCTCGCGGAGAGCAACTGCGCGAAGGCGGCGGACCTCTACGCCAAGGCGCTCGAGCTCAAGCCCAACGGCGTCGAGGCCCTCACCGGCATGGGGTACTGCCACATCGATGCGAAGCAGTACTCGAGCGCGTTCTCGAAGTTCCGTGCGGCACTCGCGATCTCGAGCCGCTACGAGCCTGCGCTGTGGGGGATCGCCGAGGCCTACGTCCAGCAAGGACGCAAGGAGCAGGCGATCGAGTCGGTGAAGGCGTACCTCGAGAGCTATCCGAACGCGCCGAAGGGACTGAAGGCCCTCGACCGGCTCGGTGCGGGTGCCGACAAGCCGCCCGAGAAGCCACCCGAGGGCTCCGGTGGCACGACGCCCACGCCAACACCGCCGACGCCCACGCCAACCCCGACGCCCGAGACCGGCGCGGGGAGTGGTTCCGGCTAGCGTGCTATGAACGGGCACATGCGTGCCCGCCTCGTCCTCGCACTGTCCGTCCTCGTCGGGTGTCCCAGCCAGCCATCGCATCTCGACAAGGTCGACGCGAAGCCGAAGGCGAACGATCCATGGTCGACCAGCCCGTCGAAGGTCCCGGGGGATCAGGCCGACAAGGCCGACAAGTCCGATGACAGCGGCCTGGGAGGGTTCGATCTCAAGGGCGCGCTCACCAAGATCGCGGAGGCGATCGAGAAGCCAGGTCCGTACGAGGCTCCGGAGAAGTCGTCGGACTTCGATGAGGCCAAGCCCCACTGGGGCGTGATGAAGCTCTCGGGCGGGATCGTCGAGCGCGAGGCCTTCTCGCTGACCGGCGGCGGGCGCGGCACCGAGCTGCGCACCGCGATCGATCGCCTGCGCGGGCTCGCCAAGGACGACAAGCTCACCGGTCTGCTCCTGCGCATCGAGGGTGTGGAGATCAGCCTCCCCGATGTTGTGGAGCTGCGCGTGGCGATGCACGACTTCCGCGCGGCCGGAAAGCTGCTCGCCTGCCACACCGAGGACGCCTCCAACGCGACCTACCTGGTGCTCGCCGCGTGCGGGCAGATCGGGATCGCACCGCTCGGCCAGATCGCGATCACGGGCCCGGCGGCGATGCCGATCCACGTCAAGCCGTTGCTCGACAAGCTCGGCGTGACCGCGGACTTCCTCCACGTCGGCGCCTACAAGGGCGCGGCCGAGCCACTCACGCGCGATGCGCCATCCAAGGAGATGGAGGAGACACTCGGCGCGATCCTCGATCGCCGCTACGACACGATGGTCGAGGTGATCTCCACCGAGCGGAAGCTCGACGCCGCGGCGGTGAAGGGGTTGATCGACCAGGCCTTGTTCCCGTCGGAGCAGGCGAAGACGGCGAAGCTCGTGGACGAGGTCACCTCGTTCGAGGCGTTCCGCGACAAGCTCGTCGCCGGACCGTGGACCAAGCTCGACGCCGAGCCCGATGGCAAGGACCAGCTGCAGACGATGCTCAAGCTGGCGCGGTTCGTCGGTGCGATGCCGCCCGAGAAGCCGCTCGGCGACCACGTCGCCGTGGTCTACGCGATCGGCGACATCGTCGACGGTGGTGGGGACGGCGTGCTCGGGGCGCGCCAGCAGATCGCCTCGCACACGCTGGTCTCGGCGCTGCGCTCGATCAGCGCGGATGACAGCGTCAAGGCCGTGGTCCTCCGGATCGACTCGGGCGGCGGCAGCGCACAGGCCTCGGAGCTGATCTGGCAGGCGGTCACCGAGCTCAAGGCGAAGAAGCCCGTCGTCGTCTCGATGAGCGACGTCGCGGCGAGTGGCGGCTACTACATCGCGAGCAACGCGAACCGGATCTTCGCCGAGGCCGACACGCTGACCGGCTCGATCGGCGTGGTCGGCGGCAAGATCGCCCCCGGCGGCGCGCTCGCCAAGCTCGGGGTCAACACGTTCCCGATCGGCCGCGGCAAGCGCGCGACGATGATGGCGAGTCTGTCGCCGTGGACCGACGAGGAAAAGGCCGTCATCCAGAACTCGATGGAGGAGGTCTACAAGGTGTTCGTCGGGCGCGTCGCCTCCGGTCGCAACAAGAAGTTCGAAGACATCCAGCCGATCGCGCAGGGCCGCGTGTGGACCGGCGTGCGCGCCAAGGAGCTTGGCCTGGTCGACGAGATCGGCGGGCTCGACGCAGCGCTCGGGGAAGCGCGGAAGCTCGCGAAGCTCGATGACAAGGGCGGCCTCGAGGTCTATCCGCCCGCGCCGACCCTGCGCGACTTCCTCGCCAGCGTCGGCGGCGTGCACGCCCCGTTCGGGCTGCAGATCGAGAGCGCGGTCGCGGCGCTCGGCGCGATGGACCCAGCCGTCGCCGCCGAGGTCACCCGGCTCGTCAGGCTCGCGCTGTCGTTCCGCGCCACCACGATCCAGGCCGTGACGATCCTACCGGTGCTGCGGTGATCCTCGCGGCGGCGGTCGCGGTCGGGCTCGCGCTCGCCGCGTGTTCGAGCGGCAGCCCGCCCTCGCCCGCCCCGCCGGCTTCACCTTCGTCGACTACGGTTGCTCGTGGGACCACGTCGGCTGGCCACGTCGTGACGGCCCACGTCGCGAGCGCCGCGCTCGGGGTCACCAAGGACGTCGTGGTCTATCTCCCTGCCGGGTACGAGGGCAGCACGAAGCGCTACCCGGTGTTCTACTACCTGCACGGGCTCGCGGGCGACGAGACCAACTGGATCAAGGGTGGGCAGCTCGATCAGGTCGCGGACCAGCTCGCGCTCCAGGCGATCGTGGTGATGCCCGACGGGGACAACTCGTTCTACACGGACGCCGTCACGCCGATGGACTACGACAAGTGCCTGTCCGAGGGCGCAGGGATGTTCATCCCCACGCAGGCGCGCAAGGACACCTGCGTCAGGACCCCGAACTACGAGCGCTGGATCACGAAGGACCTCGTCGCGTGGACCGACGCGACCTACCGGACGATCGCCAAGACCAGTGCGCGCGCGATCGCCGGGCTCTCGATGGGCGGGTTCGGCGCGCTCACACTGTCGCTGCGGCACAAGGACATCTACGGCGCGGCGGCGAGCCACTCGGGCATCGCGGCCCTGCTCTATCAGGGACCGTACCCGTACGTGTCCGGCAAGGTGGAGCTGGTCACCGCGATCCCCGCCGAGGCCGGCGACATCTACGTGAGGTGGCTCAAGCTCCTGTTCGGCAGCGACATCGAGAGCTGGCGCGCGCACGACCCGGCGTTCCTGGTGGGGAGCCTCCAGCCGGGCGAGCTCGCGCTCTACATGGATTGCGGGACTGACGATGTCTTCCACTTCGACAACGGCATGCGCTACCTGCACGACCTGCTCGCGGCCCGGCACATCGAGCACGCGTTCTACGTGGGCGAGGGCGGCAAGCACGACTTCTCGTTCTGGCGGCCGCGGCTGCCAGAGAGCCTCAAGTTCCTCGCCGCGCACGTCACCGCCGCGAACTGAGGGGTCACATCCCGATCGCGGCCTGGAGCGCCTTGATCGCAGCGCGGGCGCGCTCGATGTGCTCGGCCGCGGCGCTGATCGCGTCCGTGATCGTCGCCACCGACGGCGTCTGATCCATCATCGCCGTCTCATCGCTCGCGGCGCGCATGTTCGAGCGCAGCGAATCGATCGCCTCCTCGAGAAGGCTGACGTGCTCGGCGAGCGCGATCGGGAGCTGCGACCCGGTACGCGTGGACTCGGCGCCATCGTCGTCGCCCGCGCCATCGATCGCCTGGCGCAGCTTCGCCTCGGCGTCCGCGAGCTGCGTCCTCAGCGCGGCGTCATCCTTCTCGAGCTGCTTCACGCGATCCGCGAGCTCGGTGGACTTCGAGAGCATCTCCTCGAACCTCGACAGATCGGCCTGCGCCGTGACCTCCGGATCGTACTGCGGCGGCCGCTTGGGCTCCTTGACCGCGGGCATCGCACGGTTGGTGGTGTCCTCCTCGTGCCGCGCACCCGCGAGCTCGGAGGCGAGGCGATCGCGCTCCAGCGTCATCTGGGTCAGCTTCGCCCGGACATCCTTCAGGTCGCGCTGGAACTGAGCGATCTCACGCTCGGTCTCGGCCGCGAACGACCGGACGTTCTCCGCGGCATCGACCTCCTTCTGCAGCGAGGCCAGCTTGGTCTGCGCGGCGGCGAGCTTCTGCTCGAGGCTCGCGACCTGAGCGTCCGCGTCCGCGCTCCCAACGTTGGCGCGCGCCGCCTCCTCGGCCCGCGCCACCCGGCGCTCCGCGTCCTTGATCCGCTCGAGTGCTTCGGCCACCTCGTCGCGGGCGCTCGTCAGGTGTTGCTCCGCGTCCCGGACGCGCGTCTCGTAGTCCCGGTTCTGGGCCTCGGCGTCCCGCGCTCGCGCCTCGGCCTCCTTGGTGCGCGTGTCGGCGGAGGCGAGGCGCTCGGAGATCACAGCGTCGGAGTTCTCCGCGGACTTCGCTTCGCGGTTCTTCGCGGTCATCGCCTCGCGCTCGAGCCACGCGAGCTTCGACAGCGCCTCGTCGAGTTGCCGCTGCAGAGCCCCGGCGCGACCGATCGCGAGATCCGCGGCCTCGGCCCGCGCCGACAGCGCATCGATCTTGCGCTCGGCCTCGCCGGCCCGTGCGAGCGCTGACTCGAGGCGCTCTTGCTCGTCGGCGGAGGTCCCGGCGCGCTCCTCGCTGGCGCGGACCAGGCTCGAGATCTCGGTCCGCGCTTGCTCGAGCGCAGCCACGGCCACCGACCGACCTTCGCTGGCCTCGCGGAGCAGATCCTCGAGCTCGGCGATCCGTGCACGGAGCCCCTCGACCTGCGCGGCGGTCCGCGTCGCGGCCTCGGTGAGCTGTGCGATCTTGGCCTCTGCCACCACCACCTTGGCGTGTGCCTCATCGCGCGACGCCTGCGAGACCGTCTCGTTCACCGCGAGGCCACTCTCGAGATCCGTGACCCGCTCCTGCAGCGTCTCGATCTGCGCCTCGGCCTCGACGAGCTTGCCCTCCGCGCTCTCCG
>JAYVRN010000410.1:0-19832 GCA_043776275.1 Myxococcales bacterium
ACGCGATCCGCCGGAATGGACCTGATGCGTGCTACGGTTGCCTGACTCACCGGGCATACCGCCTACCCCACGGAAGTAGTGGGATGTGGAGGGATTTTCCATGCAGAACAGCACCATTGGGAAGCTCGCTTTGACCGCCGCCGTCCTGGTTGCGGGCGTCGCGTTCTTTGCGAAGTCAGCCTCCACCAGCACGCAGCACTACCAGATGGTGGATCAGCTGCTGTCGTCCGACATGTCCAAGCTGGGTGACTCCCAGCTCAAGGTCCATGGCTGGGTGGTCGCCGGGACGATCAAGGAGAAGATCGTCAACCAGGAGACGATCCGGACCTTCGTCCTCCACAAGGACGGTAAGAAGATCCGCGTGTTCTCGAAGGGCCCCAAGCCCGATACGTTCAAGGATCAGTCGGAGGTCGTCGCCACCGGGACGATCGTCTCGGCGGCGTCGATGGCACAGATGGCGGCGTCGCTCGATACGCGGATCGAATCGGAGATGAGCTACGTCGTGGATGCGACGGAGCTGATGGCCAAGTGCCCCTCGAAGTACGAGGGCGCTCAGGCGAACAAGAAGCTCGACGAAGACCCCAAGTTCAAGTGAGGAGGTCTTTGTGACCGATCCGACTCCGTTCTCACCGATCGCTCTGGTCGGTACCATCGCCTTGCTCGCGGCTTACCTGGTCGCCGCCTGGTGCGTCGCAGCCGGGATCGCAGGCAACGCCCGCAAGAGTCGGAGGCTGGTCCAGTCCTCCGTCTATGGCCTGTACGGCTTCTCCGCGCTGATCGTCCTCGCATCTGCGCTGATGATCTATGCGTTCGTCACGCACGACTTCTCGATCAAGTACGTCGCGCACACGAGCGATGTCGCGATGCCCACGATCTACAAGATCACCTCGTTCTGGGGCGGGCTCGATGGCTCGCTGCTGTTCTGGGTGCTCGTGCTGTCGCTGTTCTCGACGATCGCCATCGCCGTGAACGCCAAGCGTCACCGGGACATGATCGGGTACGTGATCGCCACGATCATGATCGTGCAGGTGTTCTTCATCTCGCTCCTGATCTTCACGAAGAACCCGTTCGCCACCTCGCTGACCGCGGCGCCCGTCGATGGGCAGGGCCTGAACCCGCTGCTCCAGAACTACTGGATGGTGATCCATCCACCTTCGCTCTACATCGGCTTCGTCGCGGCGACCATCCCGTTCTCGTTCGGCATCGGCGCGCTGGCCTCGGGGCGCCTCGACGATCTGTGGATCAGCTCGGCGCGCGTGTGGATGCTGATCTGCTTCGGCTTCCTCGGGCTCGGTCTGATTCTCGGTGGTCGCTGGGCGTACGAGGAGCTCGGGTGGGGAGGCTACTGGGCCTGGGATCCCGTCGAGAATGCTGGGTTGATGCCGTGGTTCACGGCCACAGCGTTCCTCCACTCCGCGATCATCCAAGAACAGCGCGGGATGATGAAACGCTGGAACCTCGTGCTGGTCTGCATGACGTTCTTCCTGACGATCTTCGGCACGTTCATGACCCGCTCGGGCGCCGTGCAGTCCGTCCACGCGTTCGGCGAGGACAACGTGCTGGCCCTGCAGTTCATCGTGTTCCTCGCCGTGATCGGCGTGGTCTCGGTGGGGCTGATCGTGTTCCGTTCGAACAAGCTCGCGAGCAAGAGCGAGTTCGATTCGTTCTACTCGCGCGAGTTCGCGTTCCTCCTCAACAACTGGATCCTCCTCGGGTGCGCGTTCTTCGTCTTGTTCGCGACGATGTTCCCCACGATCTCCGAGGCGCTCGATGGTTCGCGCGTCTCCGTCGGCATCTCGTTCTTCAACAAGTGGATGACGCCGCTCGGGCTGATCCTGCTGTTCCTCGCAGGCGCGGCCCCGCTCCTCGCCTGGCGCAAGACCACGCGTGAGCGCCTGTGGCAGCAGTTCGTGATCCCGCTGGCGTGCTCGGCGATCACCGTGGTGACGCTCCTGATCGCGTTCCCCAGCGTGACCACGAAGACCGCGATCTTCGCGGACTCGCTGATGCTGCCGATGTCGCTCATCAACTTCGGCCTGGTCGCCTTCGTCGTCGGATCGATCGGCCAGGAGTTCATCCGTGGCGCGATGGTGCGCCGTCGCCAGACCGGCTCGGATCCGTTCACGTCGATGATCGGCCTCGTGCTCTCCAAGCGCCGCAAGTACGGCGGGTACATCGTGCACTTCGGCGTCGCGGTGCTGTTCATCGGCTTCGCGGGCAAGGCGTACGACCGGATGGTCGATCGCACGATCGAGATCCCGGCCTCGATGGACAAGTCGATCGCGTTCGGTGCGGATGGCACCGCATCCATCTTGCCGCCCAACTCGAAGAGCTCGTTCGCCTTCGGCTCGTACGTGTTCCTCTACGAGCGGCTGATCAGCACGGCCGATGACCACAAGGATGCGGTCACGGCGCAGATCAGCATCTGGAAGGACGGCGAGAGCCTCGGCGTGGTCTATCCCGGCAAGTGGGACTACCACCGCGGCGAGGAGGCGACCACCGAGGTCGCGATCCGCGTGCGCGCGTCCGAGGACGTCTACGTGGTGTTGACCGGATATGACCTCGACAGCGGGCTCGCGAACTTCCGCGTGTTCATCAATCCGCTGATCAGCTGGGTGTGGATCGGCTTCCTGTTGTTCGCGTTCGGGACGCTCGTGTGTCTGATCCCACAAGGCGTGGTCGATCGGATGAGTCAGCGACCCAAGAGCAAGCTCGGGCGCGCCGCGGACATCGGGATCCTGGCGACCATCTTGTTCGGTCTGGTCGCGGGCCTCGCCACCCAGGCCCACGCGCAAGGCGCCGAGCACGTGGCAGCCGGCGGTGGCATGGGCGCTGACGGCATCGGCTGGGCGGCGCGCAATCGCCCCGATACCGCCACCTCCGAGAAGGCGATGAAGGAGCTGCTGTGCGTGTGCGGCTGCCCGCGCGAGAGCATCTTCGACTGCAAGTGCAAGACGGCCTCGGATCTCCGCGGCACGGTGATGTCGTTCATCAACGAGCGAGACCCCTCGGGCAAGGCGAAGTTCGATCTGACCAGCACCGAGGGTCGCTCCAAGGCGTACGAGGCGGTGCTTACCGAGTTCGTGAGCGTCTACGGCGGTGAGCAGGTGCTCGCAACGCCGCGCAGCAAGTTCTCCTGGCTGTTCCCTTCGCTCGCCGTGGTCGGGAGCCTGGGCCTGATCTTCGTGGTCGGGCGGCGAATGGTCGGGCGTGGCAAGGCCGTCAATACGGCGGCGGTCGCCGCGAAGCCCACCGAGGACGACGCTTACGCGGACAAGCTCGACGACGAGCTCGCAGGCGTCGACTAGCTCATGGGGTTGCTCGGTAAAGTCATTCAGGCGACCGTGGCAGAAGCCGCGGAGCAGATCGCCAATCAGGATCCCCTGACGCCACCGGATCCGATGCGCTGGGTCAAGCGCGGCGCCGCGATCGCGATCCTCCTGGTCGGCTGGACGTTCATCCTGTGGGCCAATCGGTTCCACCTCACGGCCGCGACCGTGTTCGTGTGCATCGGCTACCTCGCGATCGAGGTCGCGGTCTACAACCTGTTCCGGACTGGCGCCCAGGCTGTGGCCGCCGAGGACGAGAGCGACTCCACGTGGGGCCGTCCGCTGGGCGCCAAGGGCGAGCTCGAGCGGGAGAAGAAGACGCTCCTGAAGGCGATCAAGGAGGCCGAGTTCGATCGTGAGATGGGCAAGCTGTCCACGGCCGATGCCGCCGAGATGATCGGGCTGTATCGGGCCCGCGCGATCGAGGTGATCAAGGAGATCGACAAGCTCGGTGGCGACGCCGGGACCGTGCGCGAGCAGATCGAGCGCGAGGTCAAGGCGCGGCTCGAGCTCGAGGCCCGCACCAAGAAGCCCGCCGAGAAGGCCGTGAAGCAGGACAAGAGCAGGAAGGCCGGCAAGGACAAGAAGGCCACTCCGGCGCCTGTGAACAGCGGCGCCAAGACGGATGCGAAGGCCGACGCGAATCCGGACGCGAAGCTGGACCCGACGACGGATGCGAAGGCCGACACGAAGGCCGACGCGAACGAAGACGCGAACGAAGACGCGAACGAAGACACGAACGAAGACGCCACCAACGCCGCCGCCGCCGCCGATGACGCGAAGGTTGCCGCCCAGGACGACGCGAAGCCCGCGCTCGAGGCTACCGCGGCCGCGACGCCTCCCACCGAGATCAGCGAGCCCGCAGCGAAAGAGGCCACCCAGTGAATCGCTTCGTCTCGATCCTCGCCTCGGTGTTCACGGTCGCCCTCGCCGGTGTCGCGGTCCACGATCGGGTCGCCTTCGCCCAGCCGGCGGCGGCGATCGGTCATCCGCTCCCCGACGGGAACCTCCCCGCCGGCACGATCTCGGTCCGGATCATCGCGGGTCCTGGCGTGGCCGTTCCCGGCGCCGACGTCACCCTGACCGTCAACAACGAGCCTCGCAGCGCGCGCACCGATGCCGCGGGCCGCGCGACCTTTGCCGGGCTGCCGGTTGGCGCCACCGTCCAGGCGCAGGTCGCCGATGCCGATGGCAAGCCGATCACCTCGGATGCGTTCCCGGTGCCCGAGGAGGGCGGCGCGCGCGTGATGCTCTCGACCAAGCCGCTCCAGGGCGCGGGCGGCATGGTCCAGCCCGAAGCGGGCGAAGGTGCGGGCGGCGGTGCAGGTCCGATGGGCGGCGCGGGCATGCCCGAGGCCCGCGCGATGAGCGGCCAGCCGCGCCCCGAGCGCACCGATCTGCCGGGCACGTACACGGTGCGCGTCACCTACAACGATCTGAAGCTCGTCGCGGGCAAGATGACCGATCCCAACCCGCCGGTGGACGTACCGGTGTCCCTCGTGGCGTACGGCGCCGATGACTCGATCACCGTCGTCACCAAGAAGGCCGCCGCCGACGGCCACGTCACGTTCGATTCGCTCGATCAGACGGGCGGCACCGCCTACTTCGCGCTCGCACTGTTGCCGCGCACCTCCGGCACGGATCGGCTGATCGCCGTCCCCGCCGTTCTCGATTCTCAGACCGGCGTGCGCTGCGTGCTGTCCGGTGACAAGCGCGATGCGACCAGCCCTCCGATCGACGACTACAACAAGCTCGTTCCCCAGGACTCGGCTGCCACGCCGGCAGGCAAGGTCCGCGTCTCGCTCGATGGCGTGCCCGTCGATGGCTCGGCGAAGGTCACGCTCTACGATGCGGCCACGATGAAGCCAGTCGGCGTGCAGTCCCCGCACGAGGGCGCGCCGGATCCATCCCAGGTGCGCGCACAGGCCGACTACAACGCGGTGAAGGATCTCCCGGCCGGCACGTTCGATGTCGAGGTCAAGGGCGGCCCGGGGACGGCGTCCAATCCCACCCCCGGTGTCTCGGTGCAGCTCGTGGCCGCAGACACCGAGCAGCCGATCGCCAACACCAGCGCGGTCACGGGGATGGACGGCAAGGCGCGGATCACCACTACGGTGACCTCGTCGGTCAAAGCCGTGCTCGTCATCAACGGCAAGACGATGGGCTCCGCGCCGATCGATCTCTCGGTGACCGGCGGAAAGCTGGATGTCACGGCGAACTGGTCCACCCGCGGCAAGCCGGAAGCGGTGTTCGATGTGGTGGCTCGGCCGGAGCTCGTGCTGTTCGCCGAGACCGTGATGAACAAGCAGCAATTTCGCTCGCTGCCGTTCCAGGTCTCGCCCGAGACCGGGACCCACGCGTCGATCTATGTCTACCCGCGCACCCTGTTCACGTTCAGCGTGCACTCGTTCATCGAAGATCAGTTGCTCGCGGTGCAGGGCTCGTTCGAGGTCACCAACTATTCGTGGGCGCCGTATCGCGCGAGCCCGGATGGCCTCCTGATCAAGCTGCCGGCGCACCACAAGGGCGGCATCATCGCCGCGCAGGATCAGGGCGATGTGTCGGTGTCCCAGGGCGAGGGCTTTCGCCTGATGCGCCCGATCCCGCCGGGTGGACGGAAGTTCCGCGCGGGCTTCTCGCTTCCCGTCGACAACGGCGAGGTCAACTGGACGTTCGACCTGCCGATGGGCACCTGGCAGAGCAACATGGAGATCCGGCAGAGCGAGGGCATGAAGGTCACGCTCCCGCCGGGCAGCACGGGCGAGACGCGGACCGCCTCCACCGGCGAGCCGTGGTTCGTGGTCGACAACTTCACGATCGAGCGCGGCCAGTCCTTGGTCATGAAGATCTCCGGCCTCCCGGCCGAGGCACAGTGGAAGATCTGGGCCCCGCGCATCGTCGCGCTGTTCGTCCTGGGTCTCTTGCTCGGTGGCATCGCGTTCGCGCTGCTCCGTCAGGCCCCAGCGCCGAAGCCGAATCACGAGGCGCGGCGCTCCAAGCTGCTCGAAGAGCTCGTCGATCTCGATCGCGAGGGCAAGCAGGACACCCGGCGGCGCGCACAGATCCTCGACGAGCTCGAGCGCCTGTGGGGCGCGTAGGGAACGTCCCTGATGTCTGCGCTCGACAAGGTCGAGATCACGAAGCTCACGAAGCGATTTGGGACGGAGCGGGCGCTCGGTGGCGTGTCCCTCCAGCTGACCGCCGGCTCGATGTGTGCGCTCCTGGGCCACAACGGCGCGGGCAAGACCACGCTCCTCGGCATCCTCTCGACGCTCGTGCGCGCCACCGACGGCACGGTGACGTATCGCGCGAACGGCACGGAGGTCACCGGTGAGGACGTCCGCCGCCAGATCGGGATGCTCGCGCATTCCTCGCTGTGTTACGCGGAGCTCACGGCCCACGAGAACCTCGAGCTGACGGCCGGCCTCTACCAGGTGGATGGCTCGCGCCCGGCGATCCAGGCGGTGCTCGATCGCGTGGGCCTCGATCCGCGGTCGCGCGATCGTGCGGCGCGGACCTACTCGCGCGGCATGTTGCAGCGGCTGGCGCTCTCCCGCGCGCTCCTGACCAAGCCCACGCTCCTGCTGCTCGACGAGCCGTTCACGGGCCTCGATCGCGATGGCGCCCTCTCGCTCGGTGAGCAGCTCGGCATCCTGCGCGACGGCGGCGCGATCGTCGTGGTCGTGACGCATGACCTCGAGGCGATCGCCAATCGCACAGATCACGTGGCGATCCTGCGCCGCGGGCAGCTGGTGTTCGAGGAGCGCGGAAGCTATTCCTACGAGACGCTCAAGGACCTCTACCACCGGCACGCCAACTAGCTGGACGACGATCGATCATGTCCGTGCTTCGACACGCAGCCCTCGTGGCCTGGAAGGATCTGCGCATCGAGCTGCGCAGCCGCGAGATCGTCTACACGATGGCGTTCTTCGGCGCGCTGATCGTCGTCGTCTACTCGTTCGCGTTCCCCGTCAAGCCGGACCTCGTGCGCGCGGCCGCGCCCGGGATGTTGTGGGTGGCGATCGCCTTCGCCGGGACCGTCGGCCTCGGGCGCGCCTTCGATCGCGAGCGGGAGAACGACACGATGCGCGCGCTGCTCCTGGCGCCGATCCCCCGCCTCAGCGTGTTCCTCGGCAAGGCGATCGCGATCGCGCTCCTGGTCCTCGCCGTGTCGCTCGTCTGCGCACCGCTGCTGGCGCTCCTCCTCGATGCGCCTCTGTTCGCGATGCCCGGGCCGCTGCTGCTGCTACTGGTGCTCGGAGCGATCGGGTTCGCGAACGTGGGCTCGGTGTTCGCGGCGACGCTCCTCAAGGTGCGCTCGCGCGATGTCCTGCTCCCCGTGATCCTGTATCCGCTGCTGATCCCGCTGTTCGTGGCGGGGACCAGCGCGACCGAGGCGATGATCGCCGTCCGGCCGGATCTCGACAAGCTCTGGTACTGGATCGGGTTCCTCGGAATCTACGACGCGGTGTTCCTGGTACTGTCCCTGTGGGTCTTCGAGGCGCTGGTGATCGAATGAGCAATAAATCTATCCCCGTGCTCGCCACGCTCGCCGCCGTCGGCTTCGTGATCACGATCTGGCTGGTGTTCAGCTACGCGCCGATGGTCGAGGACCCGGTGCTGATGTTCAACCAGAAGATCTTCTACTACCACGTGGCGCACGCCTTCATGCTGTTCCTCGCGACGGCGGTCTGCGGCGTGAGCTCGCTCGCGTTCCTGAAGACGCGCAAGCCGAAGTGGGATGACCTCGCGCTCGCCAGTGCCGAGGTCGCGGCGATCTTCGGCGCCGTCGTGCTGATCACCGGGATGATCTGGGCGAAGGCCGCATGGGATGTGTGGTGGACGTGGGAGAAGCGCCTGACGATGTCGTTGCTGCTGTGGCTGACGCTCGTCGGCTACGTCCTGGTCCGCCGGTTCGCCGGGGCCAGCGCGGATCGGCTCGCCGCCGGACTCGCCGCGTTCGGCACCGTCGGGATCCCGTTCATCTACTTCATGGTCGATGCGAGTGATCACCATCCCAAGGCGGGCGCCGGGGGCGTGGCTGCCACGCTCCCTCCCGACATGAAGCTCGTGTTCTGGCTCAGCGTGCTGACGTTCTTGCTGTGGTGCGTGGCGCTCGTCGCGAGCCGCGTGCAGAGCGCGCGTGCGGAGCGCGAGCTCCGAGAGATTCGTGAGAAGGGCCTCGATGCGGGGCTGTTCCAGTGAGGAGTCCGATGCGCAGCTTCATGATCATGATCGTCCTCGTGCTTGTGCCCCAGCTCGCTGCGGCGCAGAGCGGCAGCGGCTCGGCCGGTTCTGCGGGCTCGGCCGCCACGGGCTCGGCCGGTTCTGCGGGCTCGGCCACTGGGGGCTCGGCCGCTACGGGCTCGGCCGCTACGGGCTCGGCCGGTTCTGCGGGCTCGGCCGCTGCGGGCGAGCCCGCGATTCCGCCCACCGTCATGCAGCCTGCTCCGGCGCCCACGGCGGACGAGCTTCGGAAGACCTGCGCCGACGCGATGAACGCCAACCCGGGGTTCGCCGACAAGATCGTCAGCACGATCAACGAGCAGACGGCGAAGCAGCACCGTGACGCCTCCGCAGCGATCGCAAAGAACGAGAAGCACGTGCTGCTCGCGTACGCCGCGATGTGGCTCCTCGCCGCCGGCTTCCTGATGTTCATGTGGCGCCGGCAGCAGGGGCTCAACAAGGAGATCGCTCAGCTCAAGCGCGATCTCGAGGCAGCAACGAAGTCATGACCTCGGGTCATGTTCTGTTCATCCCCGGCATCCTGATGGTGGGGATGTTCGTCGGCTTCATCTTCGGCACCCGGGCCGCGCGCAATCAGTTCGATCTGCAGGCGAAGCGCGACGCGGAGCGTGAGGCGGCGCGGGCCGCGCGCGCGGCGAAGAAGGCCGACAAGCCCGCGAGCTGATGCCGACATGTAGGCCGCCGGATCTGTCACCCGATTCTGAGTCGGGTTTCCTGCACAATCTCCCGGCCGCCGTGCGGGACATCTCTTAGGATAGCTCGGTGACGGAACGGCTGGGTCGGTACGTGGTGCTCAAGCACCTCGCCTCGGGCGGGATGGCCGATGTGCTGCTCGCGCGCACGGATGGCATCGAGGGCTTCGAGCGCCATGTGGTGTTGAAGCGGATCCGCGCCGAGCACGCCAAGGATCAGCGCTTCATCGACATGTTCCTCGACGAGGCGCGGCTCGCCGCGAACCTCCACCACCAGAACGTCGTGCAGGTGCACGACATCGGCGAATCGGCCGGCGAGTACTTCTTCGCGATGGAGTATCTCCACGGCGAGGACCTCCGGACGATCCTCTCGACGATCGCCAAGACGCGGACGCACGTGCCGCTGCCGCTGGTGCTCTCGATCGTCTGCTCGGTGGCCGCAGGGCTGCACTACGCTCACGAGCGCAAGAGTCCGGACAAGAAGCCGCTCAACATCGTCCACCGCGATGTCTCGCCGTCGAACATCCTCGTTGGCTACGACGGCTCGGTGAAGGTCGTGGATTTCGGGATCGCGAAAGCGGCGATGCGGCAGGTCGAGACCCGCTCGGGCAGCCTCAAGGGGAAGGTCTCGTACATGTCCCCCGAGCAGTGCAAGCTGGGGGCGATCGATCGTCGGAGCGATGTCTATGCGCTCGGCGTGGTGCTCTACGAGCTCGCGACCACGACGCGCCTGTTCAAGAGCGATAGCGACTACCTCGTGATGGACGCGATCTGCACGGGCAAGATCCCGTTGCCGCGCGTGCGCCGGCCGGATCTGCCGAACGAGCTCTCGACGATCATCATGACCGCGCTGGCCACCGATCCCGAGCGGCGCTATCAGACCGCCGAGGAGCTGCGCGTCGCGCTCGATCAGTTTGCCGCCAAGCAGGGGCTGACCGCGAACGCGGGCGCGATCGCGACGTACGTCACCAAGATCTTCGGCGAGCGCCCCGAGCCCTGGCTCGACGTGATCGCCGGCGATCCCAAGGGCGGCGGCGCGGCAGACACGGTCGCGAACGGAGATCTCGGTCGCCGCAGCTGGAGTGATCTGCCCGTCGCGCAGACGCGGACGGGTGGCGGTGCCGACGACGCGAAGACGATCACCGACGGCAAGCGCAAGCGTCCCACCACGGCACCGGCGATCGCTGCTGCGGTCGGCCGGACTGGGTCCGAGCCACGCGTCGAGGAGCGCACGAGCACGCGGATGGCATGGGAGCACGAGGGCTCGCTCCCACCGCCGCCGTCCGCGCCCGCGCAGCGGTTCCCGGTGCGGAAGCTCGCGATGATCGCGGTGCCGGTGGTGCTGCTCGCCGGGCTCGGGATCTGGAAGCTCGCCAGTGGCGGGAACGACACCGCGAACGACACCGACAAGGTCGCCGCATCGGGGGCTGCGCGCGGTACACGCGCACCTGGCGCAGGTGTGTCCGGACCTGCGCAGGACAAGACCGTCGCACCAGACACCACCGAGCCGACGAAGACCGAGATGGCGAAGACCGATCCGGCGAAGACCGAGGTCGCGAAGACCGAGGTCGCGAAGACCGATCCGGCGAAGACCGAGATGGCGAAGGTGGATCCGGCGAAGAATGTGGTCGCGAAGGTCGAGCCCGCGAAGACCGATCCTGCGAAGACGGTGGTCGCGAAGACCGAGCCTGCGAAGTCCGATGCGGCGAAGGCCGAGCCCGCGAAGACCGAGGCGGCGAAGACCGAGGCGGCGAAGACCGAGGCCGCGAAGGCGGTCGCGAAGACCGAGGCCGCGAAGACCGACCCGACGAAGGTCACGCCCGCGAAGGTGGAGCCGGCAAAGGCCGTGGTCGCGAAGACCGAGCCGGCGAAGACGCTCGCGAAGGTCGAGCCCGCGGTCGTCACGCCTCCCGTGGTCACCCCGCCGCCTCTCGTGGTCGCGCCGCAGGTCGCGCGGCTCTCGCAGGGCAGCATCGACGGCGTCGCGTCGCAGCACCGGGGCGAGCTGTCCAAGTGCGAGGGTACCGACGAGCTGCACGGCGAGGTCAGCGTCAAGTTCGAGGTCAATGCCGCGGGCCGGGTGGTGAAGAGTCAGGTGGCGTCGTCGCTCAAGAACTCGCGAGTCACGGGCTGCATCCTGCGCACCGTGCAGGGCTGGCAGTTCCCCAAGCCCCCGAGCGGCGCGGCCGAGGGCACGTACACGATGTCGTACCAGTGAAGCGGGCGCTGCTCGCTCTGCTGATCGTCGTCGGGATGCTCGTTCGCGCGCAGCCGTCGGAGGCGTGCTCGCTCCTGGGGCCGTGTACGGACATCACCCCGGCGGCGAAGCCCACGGCTGCGGCGCTGGGCGGGAGCGATGGTGAGGCAGCGGCGAGAGCAGCGCTCGCCTTCGCACGATCGAGCAAGCCCGAGGCGATCGCCGCCGTGAAGAAGGCGCTGCTCGATCGGAAGTTCGTCGATCGGATCATGAAGCTCGCCACCGCCGAACGGTGCGTCATGCCGCCGATCCTCCGGGCGCTCGCGCAGAACCCCGCGAAGGCCGCGCGCGAGGCGTTCGTCGCGCTGGTGGGCTCCAAGGTGTGGGCCGAGGATCCAGATGCCACGGATGGCTCGATCCGGCCGATGATGTTGCTGCGGGCGACCGCCGCGTTCCGCCCGGTGACCCCCGAGATCGTCGAGATGTGGAAGCAGCGCTCGGTGCCGACCACGGGCTGGGCCAACGTCACCACGGGTGTGCTCGCGGACAACGCCACGCCTGAGGCCGTCGCGCAGTTCGAGGCGATGCTCCGCGATCCGGCGTTCGAAGTGGATAGCCGGATCTCGTGGCTCCACTCCGATCTGCTCGCGCACCGCAGCACGCTGGCGTTGCTCGAGCTCGCTGGTCGGCTACTCGACGGCAAGCTCGAGGCCGCGGTGAAGACCGGGGTGATCGAAGCGGTGTTCGACTATCAGCAGCAGTGGTTCGGCATGTGCCCGGGCCCGGAGCGGATCTCGCTCGCGACGTTCTCGGCCGATGCCAGGCGCGTGCTGCGCTCGGTGGGGGCGAAGGCCACCAAGTCGCGGCCCGCGAAGGCGCTCGCTTCGGCGATCGCCACGAACCTGGCCGAGCTCGATCGTCTCGAGCGTACGAAGTAGCGCGATGTCGCGTGGCGACGGCCGCCTCAGGCAGGTCGAAGCCGGGCCGCAAGCGCTGCGGGCGTGCGCAACCTCTGCGCAGGATCCTTGTGGAGCGCGGCCTGGACCACGGCATCGAGCGCGCGGTCGGGGAGTGCTGGGGCGGGAGCTTCGACCACGGCCGCCATCGAGAGCCACGTCGGCCCACGGTGGAACAGCCGGGTCCCGGTGGCGAGCTCCCACAGCACCACGCCGAGGGCGAACACGTCGGTGGCGGAGGTCCACGCCTCGCCGCGCACCTGCTCGGGAGCCATGTACGCGTGCGTGCCGCGCACGGCGCCGGCCTCGCCCGCGGCGCGCGCGATCCCGAGATCGACGAGCGTCACGTGATCCGCATCGTCGACGATCAGGTTCGACGGATTGATGTCGCCGTGGATCCAGCCGTGATCATGGAGATGGGTGGCCGCGCGGCACGCTGCTTCGAGGATCGCGAGCGTTCGTACGCGCGGCAGGATGACCTTGATCGGCTCGGTGCGGCTAGGCGTCGCGGGTGGCGCGACGATGCGCCGCAGGTCCTCCCCGGGGGCCAATTCCAACGCGACGTACGGGCGCCCGTCGACCTCACCTGCTTCTCGCGCGCGTACCACGTTCGGGTGGTGGGGCAGGGTGGTGGCGAGCCGCTGCTCGAGGCCGAACTGCGCGAGCCCCTCCTCGTTGCGCGCGAGGTGGGTGTGGAGTCGCTTCAGCGCGACCTGGTCCGAGTCCGTGTCCCCGTCCCTGTCGGCGCGGCGCGCGCGCCAGATCTCACCGAGGCCGCCGACCGCGATCAGCGACTCCAGCTGCCACGGCCCGAACGACTCCATTTCCCCTCCATTCCCCGACAGCGTAGCGGTGTTAGACTGCCGCCGCCATGGATCTCAGCTTCACCGAAGAGCAGCTCGCCCTCGCCACCACCGCCCGCGAGTTCACGCGCAAGGAGATCATCCCGCGCGCGGCTCACTTCGACGAGACCGGTGACTTCCCCACCGAGATCCTGAAGAAGGCCTGGGAGACCGGGCTCATGAATATCGAGATCCCCGATCAGTACGGCGGCCTCGGTGGGAGCTGCCTCGACAACTGTCTGGTCCAGGAGGAGGTCTCGTTCGGATGCTCGGGCATCAACACCTCGATGGCGGCGAACTCGCTCGGCGCCACACCGCTCCTGGTCGCGGGCTCCGACGCGCAGAAGAAGGAGTACCTCTCGCGGCTGACCAGCGAGTTCGTGTTCACCGCGTACTGCTGCTCCGAGCCCGATGCCGGCTCCGATGTCGCGGGCATGCGCACGCGCGTGACCAAGCACGGCAGCGACTACGTGCTGAACGGTCAGAAGCGCTGGATCACCAACGGCGGCGTGGCCAACTTCTACACGGTGTTCGCGACGTTCGATCCCGCGCTCAAGCACAAGGGCATCGCGTGCTTCGTGGTCGATGCGAACACGCCGGGCGTCAAGCCGGGACGCAAGGAGCACAAGATGGGGCAGCGCGCCTCGAACACCACCGACGTGATCTTCGAGGACTGCAAGCTCCCCGCGAGCGCGCTCGTCGGCCCCGAGGATGGTGGCTTCAAGGTCGCGATGAAGACGTTTGACCGCAGCCGCCCGTGGATCGCGGCCACCGCGGCCGGCGTGATCCGGCGCTCGCTCGAGGAGAGCCGGGCCTATGCGCTCGAGCGCAAGACGTTCGGGGTGCCGATCGCGCAGCACCAGGCGATCCAGTTCATGCTCGCCGAGATGGCGATCTCGTACGAGGCCACGCGGCTGCTCACGCACAAGGCGGCGTGGCAGGTCGACAAGGGTGACCTGTCCGCGATCACCAGCGCGTATGCGAAGGCGTATGGCGCCGATGCCGCGATGCGCGCGTCAACCGATGCGGTCCAGATCTTCGGCGGCTACGGGTACACCAAGGAGTATCCGGTGGAGAAGCTGATGCGCGATGCGAAGCTCCTCCAGATCTACGAGGGCACCTCGCAGATCCAGCGCGTGGTGATCGCGCGCAACGTGCTCGGCGGCAAATAGCGCTTGCACCGCCCGGGATCCCGGGCGAGGTTCGGGCGATGCAGGTTGGACGTGCGGTTGTGATCTTGGCGCTGGCGCTGGCGGCGTGCGGGGATTCGGCGAGTGGTCCGCGGGCGCGCTTCGAGGTGCCGGCCGCGGGCGCGATCGGCTGGGGCGTGGCGCCGTTCCCGAGCGATCTGTACCTCGGTGAGGATGGGACGGTCGACCTCGCCTCGTTGCCGTCGGCCACGCCGATGTGGGAGCGCGTGCGGGAGGAGCTCGGAACGCGCCGTGGGTTCTGCGGGACCTGCCCGATCTACTTCCCGATCGAGGGCGAGATCGATCCGGCGACGCTCGCGGATGGCGTCGTGATGATCGATCCGAGCGGTGCCAAGCTCGCCGTCGAGACCGAGTGGGACGCCGCCGATTCGATGATCGCCGTGCGCGTGCACCGTGGCGTGGTGCCCACGCCCGGTCAGCGCTACGTTGTCGCGCTCACCAAGGCGGTCCACGGCACGGATGGGTCGGCGCTGCGTGCCGCCTCGGGCTTCACGTCCCCGCGCGCGCAGACCGTCACCACGCCGGCGCTCGCCACGCTCGGCGAGGCGGGCGTCGCGGCGGACTCCGTGGTGGCGCTCGCGGCCTTCACCGTCGAGGATCCCACGCTGCTCGCGCGCGAGCTCGCGGCTCGCGTGACCGCGTACTACGCAGCTCACGGCGAGCCGGCGATCACGGTGACACACGTGTGGCGCGCCTCCGATGGCACCCTCGATGCGCTGATGGGCGTGCCCGCCGAGGATCGGCCGGGCCTCGATGTCCCCTCGATCGGTGGGGCCATCGGGACCACCGGCATCGCGCATTCGAGCGTCTCGATCCTGATCAAGGGCACCTTCAACTCGGTGCGGGTGATCACCGGGACCGGCGCCGAGCTCGGGACCGTGTTGCCCGCGGCCGTGGCGGGAGACCAGGTCCCGTTCGCGCTCGCGATCCCCGCGGGCGCGGACGTCACGCACCTGCCGGTGCTGGTGTTCCAGCACGGGGCCAGTGGCCTGCTCGGCAACGGCGTCGCGCTCGCCGACATGGCCGCGAAGGCCGGGGCAGCGTTTCTCAGCCTCGAGACGTTCCAGCACGGCGAGCGCTGCCCGGGCGCCACCGATACCAGCCACAGCATGCGCAAGGATGGCGATGCGCTCGGTGCGGATGGGTTCTTCGAGGTCCCTGCGCTGACGATCGCGCTGCGCCTCCTCGCCAGCAACGGCACGCCCGCGGGCCAGGAGACCAGCCCGGTGTACATCCTCGGCACGCTCGCGCAGATGATCGCGGACTCCCACGCCCTGCTCGAGCTGGTGCACGCGAGCGACCTCGCACCGCTCGCCGCGGCGGACGCTTCGCTCGCCGGCCTCGCGTTCGATCGCGACAAGGTCTACTACCTGGGCCTCTCGCTCGGGACGATGGTCGGCACCGCGACGCTGCTCGCCGATGACACCGTCAAGGCCGCGGCGATGAACGTCCCGATCGCGGGGCTCGTGGCCACGCTCACCGAGAACGAGGCGTTCCGCACCCAGCTCGAGCTGCTCGGCCTGCGCACGCTCGACGTCCCGAACGCCGAGTACGAGCCCGCGCTCCAGCTCTCGATGCATCCGTTGATGGGCTTCATGCAGTGGACGCTGTATCCCGTGGAGCCGCCCGCACTGATGAAGGCGCTGCTCGCGAAGCCGCGCGATCTACTGTGGCAGCTCGCCGGGCTCGACGAGCTCGCGGGGCTGGCCTCCGGGAACGCGGTGATCTCCGCGGCCGGGGTGCCCACCGTCGGCACGTTCACCTTCGCTCCGGTGACCGCGGGGACAGCACCCCTCCAGGGGCGCGGCGCGTACCTGTTCCCGCAGGCGGATCACTACATGGCCGGGTACAACGGCGGCGTCTCGGCCAACCTGCCGCCGGCGTTGCCGCCGTTCCAGCGCCGGCCTGCGAGCTTGATGTTCCCGAACCCCACCGCGGCGGTCCATGCCCAGCTCACCCACTTCTTCCAGACCAAGCGGCTCACCGGTACAGGTGAGATCGTCGCGCCCTGAGCCCGCGACACGGGGCTGTCGCAGGTCTCGCGAGCGTATGATCGCGCGATGGACGAGAGCACGATCCCGAGCTTTCCGACGTATGCGGATCTGACGCAGACCCGCGGGTGGTCGGGTGCCGCGACGAAGCAGGTGGCGCTCGGGCTCGATGACACCAGCGTCGCGCTCGCCGTGGATCGCTATCAAGAGGGCGCGTTGCTTGGGGTGGGGGGGATGGGCAAGGTGATGCTCGCGCACGATGCGCGGATCGGCCGCGACGTCGCGGTCAAGCAGCTGCGCACGGATCGCGAGGTGGCGCCCGAGGAGCGCGAGCGATTCTTGCGCGAGGCGCGCGTGCAGGGGCAGCTCGAGCACCCCGCGATCGTGCCGGTCTATGACATCGATCGTCGGCCCGATGGGACCGCGTTCTTCACGATGCGCCGGGTGCTCGGGCGCACCCTGTACGCGATCCTCGAGGATCTGCGTCAAGGTGATCTCGCGGCGCGCGCGCGCTACACACAACGTGAGCTGCTCACAGCGTTCGCGACGATCTGTCTCACGATCGACTACGCGCACTCGCGCGGGGTGATCCACCGCGATCTCAAGCCGGCGAACCTCATGCTCGGAGACTTCGGTGAGGTCTACGTCCTTGATTGGGGGCTCGCGCGGCTGGTCGGCGAGACCGAGAAGGCCGCGGTCGAGGCGTCGGCGCGGCTCTCGATCCCCGGCGAGCTGATGGGGACGCCGCTGTACATGGCGCCGGAGCAGATGGTGGATCCGGGCGTGGGGCCCGCGGCGGATGTGTTCGCCCTCGGCGCGATCCTGTTCGAGATCCTGACGCTCGACCGGCTCCGCAGTCCGGAGACCTTGTGGCTGCCGGCCAACGCGCGGACCTCCGAGCGGTCCCCGGAGCGCGGGATCGCGCCGGAGCTCGAGACCATCTGCGTGCGCGCCACCGAGACCGAGGCCACCGATCGCTATCCCACGCCGCGGGCGCTGCAGGAGGCGGTGGTGCGGTTTCTCGAGGGCGATCGCGAGCTCGCACAGCGCAAGGCGCTCGCCGTGGACCATGCGGGGCGTGCTCGCGAGGCGCTGGTCCGGGCGGCGGAGCTCGGCGCGGACTACGAGCAGGAGCGAGGCACCGCGATCCGCGAGGTGGTTCGGGCGCTCGCCCTCGATCCGGCCAACGACGAGAACGTGGCCACGCTCGGTCAGCTGATGTCCACGCCGCCACGCGTGATGCCCGAGTCGGTCACCAAGGAGATGGTCGCCGCCGAGCAGCAGCTCGTCCAGATCGGGGCGAGGTACTCGATCGGTGCGTCCTTGATGTGGTTCCTGTTCCTCCCGGTGGTCCTGGCGATCGGGCTGCGGGAGCCGGCACAGGCGACGCTGGTCCTCATCCCGGTGGGGCTGGCCGCGGTGATGAGCTTCATCGCCTCGCGCTCGAGGTTCGTCCCGGCGTGGATCCAGCTCGCGGTGATCGGGTTGACCATGGTCGGCGGGGCGGCGACCAGCCGGATGTTCGGCCCGCTGGTGATGGTGCCCACGTTGATCGCGACGTTCACGATCGTGCTGCAGGCGCATCCGTCGTTTCGCATGCGAATGGCCACGCTCGGGCTCGGTGCGATCGCGATGACGTTGCCTGCCGTGCTCGAGCTGGCGGGCGTGCTGTCGCCGTCGTATCTGTTCGAGCACGGCAACGTGGTGATCGTGCCGCACATGCTCGCGCTCCCGGGGCCCGCCGCGGTGACGCTCCTGCTCCTCGTCGCCAGTCTGATGATGCTGAGCGTCCCGTGCCTGTTCATCTCGCGGTTGCGGACCGCGCTCAACGACGCCCAGACCAAGCTACTCCTGCAGTCCTGGCTGTTCCGGAGGCTCGGGGAGGAGCTGACCCGCAGCTGACGTCGAGGTAGGATCTCGGGATGCCGACCTGCCGTGGGTGCAAGGAAGACGTCGCCAAGCTCCTCTCCGTGAAGCTCGCCGGCAAGGTCAAGAAGCTGTGCGAGGACTGCGCCGACCGAGCTCGCGCGGAGGGCGAGATCGCCGAGGCGAGCGAGAGCGTGATGCAGGGGATGATGGGCTTCAAGGGGCGGCGCTGAGCTGATTGCCGAGGAACTCCGGCGCAGTTCGGCCGCATTTCGGCCGCACTTCGACACCTCGGACGGCACTCCCGCGGCACTCCCGCGGCGCGCTCGGGCGCTGTCATAGGGGCCTGGCAGGCTGCCCGACGTGCCGACCGATCTGCTCGAAACGACGTCTGGATCCCCCTCGATCGATCCTTCGGTCAAGCCCCCGCGCGAGGCTTTGCGCGAGCCCCGGCTCGAAGCTCTGCGCGAGCCTTTGATCGCGTCCTCGAGCGGGTCGCCGACCGAGTCGGTGACCGATCGCGCTTCAGGCTCCAGCGGACCCGCGGGTCGGAACCCGCTCGCCGACGGATCTGGGCCCACCAGTCAGCGGGCGGCGGCGCCCGAGGTGTTCGGCAACATCTTCATCGGCATCGCGGGGATGATCGGTGCGGGCAAGTCCACGCTCGCCAAGGCGCTCGGCGATCACCTCGGCATCGACACCTACTACGAGCCGGTCGCCGACAACGAGTACCTCACGGACTTCTACCGGGACACCGCGCGGTACTCGTTCGCGATGCAGGTCTATCTGCTGAACCGCCGGTTCCAGCAGCACCAGGAGATCAT
The DNA here is from genome assembly GCA_043776275.1 of Myxococcales bacterium. GTDB lineage: Bacteria > Myxococcota_A > Polyangia > Haliangiales > Haliangiaceae > JABFXX01. The sequence continues at coordinate 19,156 of JAYVRN010000410.1, forward strand.
CTGGCGCGGCCGCTCGGCGGTGCAGGACCGCACGATCTACGAGGACTCGATCTTCGCGAAGATGCTCGCGCGCACCGGGCTGATGGACGAGCGCGACTACAAGACGTACGTCCAGCTGTTCCGCAACATGAGCAACTTCATGTGCAAGCCCAGCGTGATCGTGTTCCTCGATGTCTCGCCCGAGGCGAGCGCCGAGCGGATCCGCATGCGGAGCCGGGATGTCGAATCGAAGATCGAGCTGGGTTACCTGCAGGCGTTGCACGATGGCTACGAGGAGTTCGTCGCGAACATCTCGAAGGTCATCCCTGTGATCCGCATCGACTACGAGCGGTTCCAGACCGCCGAGGAGATGGCCGAGGTGATCAAACGCGAATATCTCGACGCCTCGTTCCTCCGCCGCGTCACGACGTTCGACCCGACGCGCTAAGCTCTGCAGGTGGCAGAGAAGCGATGGCCGCACGTACGGGCCGGGGTGATCTCGTTGGTGATCGCGATCGGCCTGGTCGATGGCTGCCCGCTGCCGCCGCCCGGGTACGTCGCATCGTGGCAGGCGCCGATCGTCGACTTCGTGCGACCGATCCAGATCGAGGTCATGCGCCCGTTTCGCTGGGTCCAGCGTGCGCTGCTCGTGACGCAGCGCTGGGCCCTGTTCCAGGTCGCAGAGCGTGATCGGTACC
>JAYVRN010000411.1:0-1651 GCA_043776275.1 Myxococcales bacterium
CGCGATCAGTAAAGTCCGCGTTCCTAAAAGCGATTTGCGGAGCAAGCAATGTACGCCGTGATTCAGACGGGTGGAAAGCAGTATCGGGTCGAGCCCGGCAAGACCGTCGTGGTCGAGAAGCTCGCCGGTGATAAGGGCGCCTCGGTCGTGTTCGACCAGGTGCTCCTCGTGTCCTCCGGAGACGGTGGCAACGTGACGATCGGGAAGCCGATCGTCGCGAACGCCAAGGTCACCGGAGAGATCGTGGAGCAGGGCCGCGGCGAGAAGCTCGTCGTGTTCAAGTTCCGTCGCCGGAAGAACTATGTCCGCAAGAACGGGCATCGTCAGGACTACACCGCGGTGAAGATCGCCGCGATCAACGCCTAGGAAGTAGAGAACAGCCATGGCTCATAAAAAAGGACAAGGCTCCACCCGCAACGGCCGCGATTCGCTGCCGAAGATGCGTGGCGTCAAGCGGTTCGGTGGCGAGGTCGTTCGCGCCGGCTCGATCCTGGTTCGCCAGGTCGGTACCAAGATCCACGCAGGCGTGAACGTCGGCGTTGGTCGCGACTTCACGCTGTTCGCGAAGATCGATGGCCTCGTGACGTACGAGCGCCACGGCAAGTCGAAGACGCGCGTCGCGGTGTACGCGTCGCCGGCTGCGCCCGCCGCTGCGGCTTGATTGTCGTTTGACTGCCGGTCCGGCTGCGGTGCGTGTTGCATCGCGCCGTCGATCTCGGCACCCATGCCCGGCTTTCCCGCCGGGAAGCTCGCCGGCGTGCGCTGCCCGCACCTGACCGACGACCTGCGGTGCGCGCTGTTCGGCCGAGCGGAGCGCCCGCGCGTCTGCGTGGAGCTGCGGCCGCAGCCCGAGATGTGTGGAACCACCGCGGAGGAGGCGATGGCCACGCTCGCGGAGTGGGAGCGGCTCACGGATCCGGGGACGGTTTCAACTTGAGCAACTTGCGTCCTGCAAGTCCTCGAAGATCCTGATCGGCGTCGGCGGCCTCGGCGCGGATTCGGCGGATTCGGGGACGGTTTCAACTTGAGCAACTTGCGTCCTGCAAGTCGTCGAAGATCCTGGTCGGCGTCGCGCGCCTGCAGACACGCCGCACGTGATTACGTGCGGTTGGCGATCGCAAGTTGCTCAAGTTGAAACCGTCCCCTTACCCCGACCGCCTCCAGCCAAGCGTCATCGTGCGACGCGAGCAGCGTGGCCCCTCCACCGGCGGCGTGGTCACGCAGCAGCGTGACCAGGGCGCCGAGGCGCGCCACGTCGAGGCCGTTGTCCGGCTCATCGAGGACGAGCAGGGGGGGCGAGCCGATCAAGGCGGCGCCGAGGCAGGCGCGGCGCCGCTGGCCGAGAGACATGCGCTCGAGGGCGAGGTCGGCGAGCTCGTCGAGGCCGAGGGCGGCGCGCAGGGCAGGCGAGGGTGGAGCGCTGCCGCGCGAGGTGGCGCACAGGGCCCACAGCTCGGCGGCGCGCAGGAAGCCTGGCGGGTCGGCGCCCTCGGGCACGTAGCCGAGCGCGCGTCGGGCCCGGTTGCGCTCGGTGCGCGTGCCCCACACGGAGGCGCCGGCGATCGTGATCCGGCCGTCGTGGGGTTCGATCACGCCCGCGATGGCGGCGAGCAGCGTGGACTTGCCGCAGCCGTTCGGGCCGACGACGCCG
>JAYVRN010000412.1:0-5253 GCA_043776275.1 Myxococcales bacterium
CGTCCTCGAGGCCGGCGAGACCCCGGTGCCGGCCGAGCAGCGCCGTCGCGATGATCTCTCGATCAGCCTGTGCGAGCTGTGGAGCGAGAAGGTCTCCCCACAACAGCGCCTCCGCGCCCTGCGGATCGCGATCCCGCGCGATCACGCGGCCGGCGAGCGCTTGCCCGCGCACACACTGGGCGATCGGGTCGCGTGGATCATCGTCGATGGTGAAGTCACGCTCGAGGGTGAGCCGGTGGGGCCCGGGGCCTTCATCTACCCCGAGTCGCTGGTCGCTGGATCCTCGGTCCCTGACAAGGACGGGCTCGCAGTGGCCCGCACCGAGGTCCGTGCGGTCGCGATCCGCAACGACGATTTCCGCGAGTTGACCGAGGATGATGCCGAGCTGGGCGAGGCCTTACTCGAGAGCCTGGCGGCGATCATCGGCACCCGCAGGCCACGTCCGATGCGGGCCAGGCCCGAGGTCGATCCGTACGCCAAGACTCTGTCGCACGCGCCCACCGATCCGAACATCACGGCGCTCGATGCTGGCCACGCGCGGCCGGCGCACAACCTCGGGAGGGCCGCCACGCCTCCGGCCGGGATGCCCACCCAGCCGGCGATCGGCCGCGCCGCGACGCCCCTCGCCGACAGCCCGGAGATCGGACGTGCTCTCACGCCTCCAGCGGGGAAGCCGGCGGCGTACTCGGAGCCCGAGATCTCGATCACCCGGCTCGCGGCCGATGCCGACGACGCCGAACAAGGCGGCGAGGCGCAGCTCGCGCAGATGACGCGGGAGGCTTCGCGCCGTCCAGCTCGCCTGGTCACCGAGCCCGAGATCGAGACCGTCGTGGAGATGGAGGCCGACGAGCCCACCGGATCGGATGACTCCGGCGATCACGCGATGATCTCGGTGTCGAGCGATGACGGCAGCGCCAAGGTCATCGAGACCGTCACGGATTCGAGCTCGGCCACGATGCGGGTGACCGTCGAGGAGCCCACCCGTACGCGGCCGGTGACCGCCGATGATGCCGCTCAGATCTCGGGGACGATCGAGAAAGATCGGTCGCGCACCGCGGCCGCGCCGAGCGCGCGCCACAAGCGCGCCTCCGACGACTGACGCGCTACCGGTTGTACTCGATCAGATCCATCACGATGTCACCCAGCTCGGTGGCCGCGGTGACCTTCAGCGGGACGCGATCTGCGTCGTCGGAGAGCCAGACCTTGAACGTCCGCTGGGGCTTGTCGCCCTCGATCGTCATGTTGTTGCGCGCACGATACGAGCGGCCCTCGAAGACGATCGCGCGCCGGTTGCCGAGCGCCGAGCCGATGGTCTCCTCGCCGGCATAGGTGACATCAACACGCCACAGCCGCCGACCGCCGACCACGAACACGGTGCGGGTCTGGCCCTTCTGGCCCTTCCAGCCGCGGAGCGCGGCCATCGCGGTGTGCGCGTCGTGGACCGTCGCGGTCCCGAAGTTCAAGACCGCGGACTTTGGCTCCTTGTCCCCGGTCTTCTGGTAGGTGACGGTCGCGAAGTTGCCGGTGAACTTCGCCGACGCGGTGATCCGCTTGTCGCCCTGCTCGACGAGGGTCTCGAGCGAGATCGGGCGGCCGGTCTCCACATCGATCACCGTGGTGGCCTCGTCGGAGATCTTCTTGAACAGTGCGGCGGCGCCGGCGGTGGCGGCGCGCGAGTGCACGACGACCGCGCGCCGACCGTCGATCGTCCCGATGTCCCCGACGGCCAGCTGTGCCTCGCCCGCGAGCACGCCCGCGAGGTGGACCTCGAACGCCATGTTCTCGCCGGCATGAAGGCCGAGCTCGGCAACCGGGACGGGGATCGCCGGGGTGGGTTGCTGCAGCGTCATCGCCTCCGCGCCCGCGCAGCCGCAGGCGAGCAGGAGGAGGAGAGACACGTGCCTCATCCTTCATGGATGAACGAAGCCGCGGTTTAATTCAAGGACGGACCGCGTGAGGCCGTGGGAGCCGTCACGGCGAGGCCGTCAGCGCGCCGCCGAAGCGGTGCGGAACCGCGCCAAGACGCGTGCCGCACGCGCGGCCACCTGCACGCGGATCGGTGTGAATCGAACCGGATCGAGCCCGTCCAACAGCGGACATCGGTCGATCCAGACGACGTCGGAGAGCCCGGTGTCTGCGGCGGCCTCGAGGCTCGCGAGCGCGAGGTCGGGCTCGCCGTGCAGACCGGCGGTCTCCGCCATGACCTGCAGCCCGAGGATCGAGCCTCGGCGAGGGCGGGTCGGATCGGCATACAGCGCGATCAGCCGCTCCCATTGCGCGCGCTCGACCTTCCCCGACCGGAAGGCATTCCAACACGAAGCCGACGGCCGGCGCGAGCCGGGCGAACGCGGAGGCCCAGTTGCCCTCGAGTGCATCGATGCGAGCGAGCTCGCCGACCACCACCGCGGAGCGCGCAGGATCGAGGAGGGCCGCGCTGTCGAAGTGAAATCGTGCCTCCGGCAGAGCGCTCCGGCCGCTGTGTCGTCGCTCGCCACCAGCTTCATCCTATCGCCCTCGTCACGGCCGTGGGTGGGTGGATGGTAACGTCACGTCGTGCACTCACGCCTCGGCATCACCCTCGGCGATCCTGCAGGCATCGGTCCCGAGATCGTCGCGGTCGCCCTCTCCGCCGCGGATCCCGAGGTTCTCGCACGCGTGATCGTCTACGGCGATCGGGCGCCTCTCGAGCGCGGGGCACGGGCGATGGGGGTCACGCTCCCTGCCGGGCTGACGCTCGTGGCCGACGGGATCGGGGACCGCGCAGTCGCGGGCGCCCCCGATGAGGTGAGTGGCGCTGCGCAGGTCGGGTACCTGGAGGCGGCGGTCGCTGCGGCCCGCGCAGGAGAGCTCGCTGCGATCGTCACCGCTCCGATCTCGAAGACCTGGGCCAAGCGCGCGGGTTTCGCGTTTCCCGGGCACACCGAAATGCTCGCGGAGCGGCTCGGCGCACGCGATGTCGTCATGATGTTCGCGGGGCCAAAGTTCAAGGTCGCGCTCGCCACGGTCCACGTCCCGCTCCGCGAGGTCGCGCAGGTCCTCACCATGCTGCGGCTGCGTCGCGTGATCGAGCTGCTCGCGGAGTCGCTCGTGCGCGACTTCGGGATCGCCGCGCCGCGGATCGGCGTCGTCGGTCTGAACCCGCATGCCGGGGAGGGCGGCCTGCTCGGGTCCGAGGACCGGGACGTGATCGCCCCGGCACTGACGGCGCTGCCGCCGGCGATCCTGAGCGGTCCGCTGATCCCCGATGCCGCGTTCCGCGACGCGCTCCACGGCTCGGTCGACGCGCTCGTCGCCCAGTATCACGACCAGGGCTTGATCCCGGTCAAGCTGGTCGACTTCGACGAGGCCGTGAACCTGACCCTGGGCCTGCCGATCGTGCGGACCTCACCCGATCACGGCACGGCGTATGACATCGCAGGCAAGGGCGTGGCCCGCGCCGTCTCGATGCAACGTGCCCTCGCGCTCGCCGTCTCGATGGTCGAGCGCCGCTCGCGCGCGCTCAGTACAGCGCCTTGAGCGCGTCCGAATCCGAGATGATGACCTTACGGCCCTCGGTGGTGATCAGGCGCTTGCGCTTGAACGTCGACAGCGTCAACGACACGGTCTCGCGCGTGGAGCCGATCAGGTTCGCGAGCTCCTGGTGCGTGATCTTGAGCGCGACCAGGGTGCCGCGGGCATCGTCGACCCCGTACTCGGCGGCGAGCTTCACGAGCAGCTCGGCGAGCTTGCTCGAGACGTCGCGGAACACGAGGGCCTCCACCTTGTTCTCGAGCTCGCGGCGCCGAACGATCATCAGGCGCGTCATCGCCAGACCGAGCGCAGGATGGCTGACGATCAACTCCTCGAAGTGAACGCGATCGATCTCGGAGAGCAGCGCGTTCTCGACGGCCTCGGCCATCTCCGTGCGCGGCCCGCCATCGAGCAGGCACGAATCGCCGAACAGCTCGGCCGGCCCGTGATAGGCGAGGGTCAGTGACTTGCCATCGCGCGTGACCTTGCTGACCTTGATCCGGCCACCGTGGACGAAGAACAGCGAGCGACCTGGATCACCGGGCAGGTAGACCACGTCGCGGCGGCGCGCCTCGCGGAGCTCGACCCGCTCGGCCATGCGCGCGATCGCATCGGGGCCGAGGTCGGCGAGCAGCGGTACCTTGCGCAGATACCAGAGGACGCGCTTGGGATCGGGCACGGCCGAAGTGTAGCAGCGCTTGCGTTTGGGCGTTCCGTGTTGTCGCCGTTACACAGCTCACGGGATCGTGAGGTCCGCTGCTCCGGACTCGGAAGCCGCCTGAATTCGCACGGTTGCGTCCCTCCAGGAGGGTGTCCTGGCCATCCGTTCGGCGAGCGGAGCGACCACCAGATCCTCGATCGTGCGGCGCAGCGGACGTGCGCCCAGCTTCGGATCGTGACCGAGGATCGCGAGCCGGGCGCGCGCGGCGGGCGACATCTCGAGCCGCAGGTTGCGCGCCACGAGCCCAGGACGCTTGCGGAGCTTGTCGAGCTCAAGCTCGACGATCTTCTCGAGCGCGGCGGGAGGCAGCGGCCGGAACGACAGGATCGAATCGATCCGCCCGAGCAGCTCGGGCCGAAAGAACGCGCGGATCGCGGAGCCGTGATCGACACCGACCTCCGACGATGAGAACCCGGCCGGCCTGGGATCGGCGGCGCCGAGGTTCGTCGTCATCACGATCAACGCCATGCGGAAGTCCACCAGGCGGCCGAGGGCATCGGTGAGGCGCCCTTCGCCGACCACGCCGAGCAGCAGATCGAACGCGGCGGCATCGGCCTTCTCGACCTCGTCGAACAGCACGACGGAGAGCGGCTGACGCCGGATCCGATCGGCGAGCGAGGTGCCACCCGGCGATGGTGTGATCAGGCGAGCGATCGCGGCCCCGGTGACGAGCTCGCTCATGTCGACGCGCACGAGCCGCTCGGCATCACCGAACAGGTAGCGCGCGAGCTGCTTCGCGAGCTCTGTCTTGCCGACGCCGGTGGGGCCCGCGAACAGGAGCGATCCCACGGGGCGCTGGGGATCATCGAGCCCGGCCTTGAGCCGCGCGATCACCCGCGCCGCGACAGCGCACGCCGCGTCCTGGCCGATCACGCCGCGCTGCAGCTCGGCGGCGATCTGCGCCGTGTCGAGCGCGCGCTCGGGAGACAGCAGATCGACGGGCAAGCCGGACCACGCGCCGAACGCTTCGGTGAGCTCGCCGACGGTGAGCGCCGCCGGATGCGCTGGCCGCGTGGCGAGGT
>JAYVRN010000413.1:0-5246 GCA_043776275.1 Myxococcales bacterium
TCGGGCCCGGCCTTCTCCACTCCGAGGATGGCGATCGCGGCCTCATAGGCCTCGATCGCCTGGCGCGTCTTGCCGAGCTCGTCCGCGGCGCGCCCGAGCAGGCCGAGCACCTCGCCATTCTCCGGTGCGAGCTTGCGTGCGTACTGCATCATCCCGAGCGCTGCCTCGAAGTAGCGCATGCGCGCCTCGACTGCCCACTCGGCATCGGTCTGCAGCGCCTCATCCGCGATCTTCATCGCGTTGCGGCTCTTGGTGACCAACGCCCGGACCTCGTCCGCATGCGGTTCCACGACGTCACGCCAGAAGTCCCCGTCCCCGACCGCCACCCGCGCGGGCGGCCCCGGATCGGGCTTCGCCTCGGCGCGGCTTGCGGCGAGCGAAATCGCGAGGATGCACGGCCACCGCACGAGTCGAGTATGCCGGCCCCGTCTCCACCACGCCACCGCCGATGCCCTGGGGGAATGGGTCCGTCTGGGGACCCCAACTCCCCGATCGGGATCGCGTGCAATGCAACGAATTTCAGATAGTTGGCTCACACCACCCGCTGGCCCGTGGCTTGCTCTCCCTCCTCTCGTGGATCGAGGAGTCATCGCGACCGCGGCCGAGCTGTTCGAGGCCCGCCATTTCCCCGGCGTCGTCGCCATGTGCAACGACGCCCTGGAGAGCGAGCCCGAGTGCGTGGAGCTGATGGTGATCCGCGCGCGGGCCCACATCGGTCTGCGCCGTGAGCTCGATGCCCAGGCGGACCTCCGCGAGATCATCCGTCTCGAGCCCCAGTGCGGCATCGCGTACCGGTTGCTCGGCGAGCTCGCCGCTCGCCGCGACGAGAACGAATCCGCAGCCATCTTCTTTCGCGAGGCGATCCGCCTCGATCCCGAGGATCAGCAGGCCCGAGATTGGCTGCAGATCGTCGATGTCTCGCTTCGACCAGCCGCGGCAGCACGTAGATTCCCGGCAGGATCTGCTGCCGCGGCTGGTCGGTTTCCTGTGACGCGCGCCCCCGTGGAGCGTGGCCGCAGCGCAGGGAGCCCCGATGGTGCGAACCGTACCCTGAGCGCCCCCGCCCGCACCGAGCAGCGCCCCGGCAGCCAGTCGCGGTTCGCCCGCGGCACGCGGCCACCCACCGAGCAGGACGAGCGCCCGACCAAGCCGTTCGGCCGTGGCTCCGCTCGCCATGGCGACATGTGGAAGACGCCCACGCCGCACCCGTTCGAGCGCACGATGGACCTCGCCGAGGGCAGCGCACCGACGCCGGCCCCGACCCCGATCCTGCCGACGCCCCTCCCGCTGCCCCCGCCGCCGAACATGCGCGCGAAGGAAGCGGCACCGTACATCACGATCCCGGGCCGCCCCGCCACGCAGCCGCCCGCGCCTCCGACCAAGATCGCCGCGCCGCGCCCGCTCACCCGCGGCCCGACGCCCGAGCTCCCCGGTTTCGGCGAGTACCTGATCACCGCCGGGATCATCAGCCGCGACCGCCTCCGCGCCGCCCAGGCGTATCAGCGCTCGATGAAGGTCCACCTCTCGACGGCGATCGTCACCCTCGGCCTCGCGACCCCGCAGCGCATCGAGTGGGCCGCCGTCGCGCACCAGTCGCAGCTCGCACGCGAGCGCCAGCAGCCGTAACCGCTGGTTCAGGCCCGAGCTGAAGCGTGTGCGTCATCGTTCGCGCGCGCATTGCCCGCGAGTGGCGCCTTCCTCAGCGCTGGACCTTGTACCCGAACGACACTTGCCTGCCGTGGTTGCTCGGCGCGAACCGCAGCGCCTTGACCACGCCCTCCACGCACGTCCGCAGCGGCGGCGGCTCGGCGCGCGCCTTCGCGTCGCTCACCGAGCCATCCGGCGCGATGGTGATCGCCACGAGTGACTGCGTGCTGCCGAGGAACCGATCTCCGCACGCCAGGACCTCGGCGTCCGCGCTGTGCAAGGTGCTCAGGGGATCTGGCGTGGCATCCGGCAGCCGCGGCGCGGGCGCGGGACCGAGGGGATCGACCGGGACGGGATGTCGTGGTGGCGGGTTCGTCGCCGGCACCGGCTCGGAGGGCGACACCGGCGCCGCGCCCACGATCACGAGCGGGAGGTTGACGGTGAAGCCTGGCCCGCGGCGCAGCCGTGGGATCGTGAGGCCGCGCATCGCCTTCGCGATGCAGGCGTTCTCCCTGGGCTCGGCGCCGGCGACCCTCACGTCGGTGACGCGGCCCTCCGCGCTGATCGTGAGCGTCAGCGTGACCTGGCGTCCCTCGCCCTTGGTGCACTCGAGGAGCGGGCCGCTTCGCTCGGCGGCGGCGCGGCTCACCGCGGTGTAGAGGCTCGCCTGATCAGGCGGATCGGCGACGTCGGCATCGGGCCGCGCGCGTGGTGCGGCATCGACCGCAACGGCGATCGCCCCGGCATCGATCGCGGGGGGCGGCGACGGCGGTGTCACGCCGAGCGGCTGGGTGTCGTAGGACTGCACGAGCTCGGCCTCGAGCTCGGTGTGGCCCGCGTCGGTGTCCACGCTGACCTTCGCGCAGCCGCGCACAGCGGACGCGGTGATCTCGTGGCGCCCGACATCGAACTGGCTCCACATCGCGAGCGCGGTCTGCTTCGAGCGCAGGGTGACCGTGCCGGCGAGGTCGAGCGAGAGCTCGGGCGCGGCCTGGAGGAGCACCTGCTGGCCATCCTTCGAGATCGCCTGCACACGCAGATCGAACTTCGCGGAGAGATCGCCAAAGCCTGGGAACCGGCGCACGAGCTCGCCGGCGCGCCAGGTGTCGCCGACCTTGACTCGCTTGTCGGGCAGCCGCGCGAACATCGTGCGGAACACCTCGTCGCGCGAGAACGCGACGAGCAGCGCCGGCACGGCCTTCTGACCCACGAGGAGATCCTGATAGGTCTGGATGCTCGACGCGAGCAGCTCGCCGTGCGCGCTGATCGTGAACGTCAGCGGGACCGGGAGCAGCGCGGCGAGCGGCGCGTTGTCGCCAGCTGGGCTGCTCGGATCATCGGAGCGCCAGTGCACGGTCTCGTGGTTCTCCGGACCCCGGCCCTCGCTGGTCACGCTCGCTCGATCGACGCTGATCTTCGAGAGCTCGAGGCGGCCCTGGAACCGACCATCGGTCTCGCCCGAGGTCCACACCACCGTGCCCTCGAGCGTGATCGTCCGCTCGTCCGTGGTCGCGCCCTGGCGCCGCGACTCGACCCTGGTTCGGTGCTCCGCGGTGACCTGGGTCCTCTGCCCGCGCACGAACGCATAGCGCAGCTCGACCGGGTCCGTGCTCGCGCCGTCGAACACGGGTGGTGCGCTGATCACGCAAAACGGTTCCGCCGACGGCGGGGTGGCGCGGCTGCGGTGCCGCATCATGCCGATGGCGAGCACCGCACCGCCGCACACCAGGACGAGGCCTCCGACGACGAGGGGCCAGCGTCGCCGACCGTGCCGGGGAGAGGGCCGGGGAGAGGGCCGGGGAGAGGATCGTGGGGGCGCGCTGATCGGCGCGGGTGGCGCCACGGTGCGATCGAAGCCGGTTCCGACGGTGGTGCCGTGTGCGTGGGCGGGTGGCGTGCCCACAGGCAACACGCTCGGCGGCGGCGTGTAGCCGGGCGAGGGCAGGATCGCCACGGGCGCCGGCCCGAGCTGCGCGGCGAGCGCGTCGAACCGCTGCGCGACCTGCTCCATGGTCTGCGGCCGCGCCTCCGGGCGTTTCTCGAGCAGCTGCGCGAGGAGGCGATCGAGCTCCGGCGGGATGCCCGGGACGAGCGTACTCGCGAGCACCGGGATCTCGTTGAGGTGCTTGCCGCAGGCCTCGGCGATCGTGGACACCACGAACGGCGGGCGTCCGCAGGCCATCTCGAACGCCACGCAGCCGAGCGAGTAGATGTCGGCGCGCCAGTCGACCTTCGACGCATCGCCCCACTGCTCCGGCGCCATGTATGCGGGCGTGCCCAGCGTGCCGATCGTCTGCGGCGAGACATGCGCGAGCGTGCCCGACAGCTTCGCGATCCCGAAATCGAGGACCTTCGCGCGCTGGCGGCTCGCGAGCTCGCGATCCGGCACCAGATAGATGTTGTCGGGCTTGAGATCGCGGTGCGTGATGCCGGCGCTGTGCGTGGCATCGAGCACGCTGGCGATCTGCTTGCCGAGATCGGCGATCTCCGCGGGGTGCAGCCGGCCCTGGCGGTGGATCTTCCGAGCGAGCGACTCGCCCTCCAGGTACTCCATCACGAGGTAGGCCTGCCCCGAGCGGTGGAAGCCCACGTCGAAGATCTTGACGATGCCGGCGTGCTGGATGCGTTGCACCGCGCGCGCCTCGTTGAAGAACCGCGTGACGTGCTCCTGATCGGCGGAGATCGCCGGGAGCAGCAGCTTCACCGCGACCTTGGTCCCGATGCTGGTCTGCTCCCCGAGATAGACCTCGCCCATCCCGCCGCGACCGAGTCGCGACACCAGCCGAAAGTTCCCGATCGACTCCCCGATCACGCCGTGCAGATCATACCTCGGGACCCAGGGCGCGACGGGGGCGCCGTCGACGGTGACGCGGGTTCCGTCATGACCGCTGCGTGATAAGGTCCGCGCGATGCTGCGCCCCTGGTACGGAACGGTCTCGCTCCTCGCTCTGCTCGCGTGCTCGTGCAAGCCCGGGAAGGCACCGGTGGCTGGGCCCTCGCCCGCAGGTCCCACGGCGGGAGGACCGGCGGCACCCACACCGGGTCCCGCGAGTCCGAGCACCCCGCCACCGCCGAGCGCGCCGGGCGTGAAGGTCACGCTCGCGGACGTCGGGCTGGAGAGCGGCTCGCTCGATCGCAGCGTCGACCCGTGCGTGGACTTCTATCAGTTCTCGTGTGGCGGCTGGCTGTCGCAGAACCAGATCCCGCCGGATCGTGCGGGCTGGGGGCGCGGCAATGAGGTCGACGAGAAGAACAAGGTCGCGATCAAGGCGCTGCTCGAAGAAGCTGCCAAGGGCATCGGCGCGGACGCGGCGACCAAGAAGCTCGGCGATCTCTACGCCTCGTGCATGGACGAGGCTGCGATCGAGGCCGCAGGGCCCGCGGCTCTGAAGGCGCTCCTGGCGCGGACCGCGAAGGTCAAGGACGCGAAGTCGTGGATGACGGCGGTCACCGAGCTCCACAAGCTCGGCGTATCGGTGGTGTGGAGCGAGGCCACGATCCCCGACTTCAAGGACTCGACCACGAACGTGATCTATCTCGATGTCGCGGCGCTCGGGCTGCCGGACCGCGACTACTACGTGAAGCCCGAGCTGAAGGAC
>JAYVRN010000414.1:0-19724 GCA_043776275.1 Myxococcales bacterium
CGATTTCCCGACGGAGAGCGGTTCTGCTTGCATGACTCGGCCGTGCTGGTCGAGGAAGACGACATCGCACGGCTAGGCACATCGATCGGTAACTACCGCCTCGACAAGATCCTCGGCCGCGGCGGGATGGGCACGGTCTACGCGGGCGAGCACGTCTATATCAAGAAGCCGGTGGCGGTGAAGGTCCTGCATCCGCAGTTCGCGCGGTACCAGGAGGCGATCCACCGCTTCCTCCGCGAGGCCCGCGCGGCGACCTCGATCAACCACGCCAACATCGTCGACGTCACCGATTTCGGGATCATGGCCGACGGTCCGGTCTACTTCGTCATGGAGTACCTCGAGGGGAAGAGCCTCGAGGATCTGATCGAGAAGGACGGAGCCGTCGAGCTGCACCGGGCGCTCAACGTCGCGAACCAGATCGCCCTCGCGCTCGAGGCGGCGCACGCCGTCGGTGTGATCCACCGCGACCTCAAGCCCGACAACATCATGCTGCTGAAGAAGCCCGGCCGACGTGACCTCGTCCGCATGGCTCCCGACCAGACCTGGATCACCGAGCGCGAGGAATCGTACGACTTCGTGAAGGTCCTCGATTTCGGCATCGCGAAGGTCCTGATCCAGGACGAGCTGATGGCCGAGACCGTCCAGGGCGCGGTGTTCGGCACCCCCGAGTACATGTCTCCCGAGGCCGCCCGCGGCGAGGACGTCGACCACCGCGCCGATGTCTATTCGCTCGGCGTGATCATGTTCGACATGCTGTGCGGCCGCCCGCCGTTCGAGGCGCCACAGTCGAGCGAGGTGCTCGCGATGCACATCCACACGAACCCGCCGTCACCGCGCGAGTTCGCGCCGCACCGCGAGATCACGGAGATGGCCGAGGGCGTGATCATGCGCGCGATGTTGAAGGATCCGAACAAGCGCTACCAGAACATGGGCGAGATGCGCAAAGACCTCGCCCAGGCCTACGGCTCGATCAGCTACCGCCGCCAGGGCGCGCCACCCGCTGGCATCGCGCCGCGCGGCGAAGAGGCCCGGTCGTCGAAGAAGCGGCTGACCGAGGAACTCGACGAGTGGATCACCAGCGACGCCTCCGGGTTGTCCGTCGAGCAGGCGCGGATGCTGGCGCTCGTGGAGACCGCGGAGAAGGCGTTCACGCCGACGTCGATGTCGCCGCAGGAAGCCGAGAAGCTCGCGAATGCCCTCGACCGCGCGCTCGACGACGACGAGTAGCGCGGCGTGACGCACCGCATAGGTGCCGGCCGGCCGGCCGTGTACCAGTTCTGCACGAGCTGCACGATGTCAGAGGTCCGGCGTTTTCCCGCGGCGTTGGGATTGTCGACCCCACCAGCTGGCATGCTACGGTGAGCAAGATGTCCGCGAATGTTGGTAACCAATCGGGTCAGCTCACCCTGCGCCGCGACGTCAAGTTCAACGGCCTGAAGGTGTTCTCCGCCACGATGGTCGCGGATCGCGATCAGCTCGGCGAGAAGGTCTCGGACTGGATGTCGCGGAACCCGCAGTACAAGGTCACGGACATCGTCGTCACGCAGTCCTCGGACGAAGCGTTCCATTGCATCGCGATCACCGTCTTCTATTTCGAAGACGTCGCGCGTCGGTGACGGCTCGTGGCCCGCAAGCTGAACTTCTCGTCCGGCCCTGCGGCACTGCCTGACCCAGTCCTGCGCAACGCGCAAGGCGCCCTGCTCGATCTCGATGGCTCGGGCATCGGGATCCTCGAGCACAGCCATCGCGGCCCGGAGTTCGGGCGCGTGCTCGAGCGCACTGAGGCAGCGATCCGCGAGGTCGGCGGGATCGGTGATGCGTACGCGGTCCTGTTCGTCACCGCCGGTGCCACGCACCACTTCGCGATGGTCCCGCAGAACTTCCTCGGCGCCGGCCAGACCGCCGACTACTGCGACACCGGCATCTGGTCGGGGAAGGCGATCGAGGAAGCGCGGCGCGTGGGCACCGTCCACGTGGCGTGCTCGGGCGCTCCCGCCTTCGACGCCGTGCCCCGCGAGCTGACGTTCTCGCCAGCCCCGCGCTACGTCCACTACACCAGCAACGAGACGATCTACGGGACCCAGTGGGCCACCCCGCCCATCGCCCCGGCTCCGCTCGTGTGCGATGCGTCGAGCGACATCTTCAGCCGGCCGCTGGAGCTCACGAACCACGCGCTGATCTACGCCGGGGCGCAAAAGAACCTCGGCCCCTCCGGGATCAGCCTCGTGATCGCGCGCAAGGACTTCCTCGAGACCGGCGCCGTGGGCCTGCCTCCGCTCGCGCAGTACCGCACGTACGCGAAGGAGCAATCGATGCACAACACGCCCAATACGTTCGGCGTGTACATCATCGGCGAGGTGGTCTCGTGGATCCGCGCCCAGGGCGGGCTGTCCGCGATGGCCGAGCGCAACACGCGCAAGGCCAAGATCGTCTACGACTTCCTCGATCAGAGCACCCTGTGGAAGGGCCACGCGCAGCGCGCGAGCCGCTCGATGATGAACATCACGTTCCGCGGCGCGACCCGCGAGCTCGAGGCCACGATGCTGTCGCGCGCCGAGGAGCGCGGCCTCTCGGGCCTTAAGGGTCATCGTTCGGTGGGCGGCCTGCGCGCGAGCATCTACAACGCGTTCCCCGAGGAGGGCGTACAGCGCCTGGTCGAGCTGCTCGACGACGTCGAACACGGCCGCGGATGAGCGAGCCGGCGCCGCCGCCGCCGGAGCCCGAGCAGCCCGGGAAGGCCGACGACGCCTGGATCGAGAAGGTGGTCAACGTCGCCGGGAACCTCGGCTTCAACAAGACGCGGCTGCGCTGGAAGCTGATCCGCTGGCAGGCCAACCGCACCAAGGCGCAGAACGCCCGAGCGCAGCAGCGGCTGCACGTCGCCTACGCCCACAAGACCTGCCGCGAGTGCGGTGCGGTGCAGGACAAGGAGGAGGCGGTGTGCACGGCCTGCGGCGCCAAGCTCGGCAGCCGCGGGCTCCAGGTCCTCGGGCGCCTCGGGATCTTGATGCCGGTCGGGATCTCGATGTCGACCCTGATCGCGATCGGGATCATGATCGCCTACGCGCGCGTGTGGGTCGCGGCCGGCGGTGGCTTCCAATCCCCGCCGGTGATGCTGCTGTTCGATTTCGGCGGACGCTGGCCACCGGCGATGGCCGAGGAGCCGTGGCGTCTCGTCACCGCGGTGTTCCTGCACGCCGGGCTCTGGCACCTCGCGTTCAACCTCCTCGCGATCGCCACGATCGGCCCGCGGATCGAGGAGCTCTACGGCCGCACCACCACGCTCGGCCTGTTCGTGGTGACCGGTGTGCTCGCGAACCTCGGTGCTCTCCAGGTCGGACGGCTCGCGGTGGGGATCGGCGCGTCGGGTGGATTGATGGGCTTGATCGGCGTCGCCGTGGGCTATGGACATCGCGCCGGCCGGGGCCGAGGACACGCACTGCGCGATGACATGCTCAAGTGGTCGGCGTACACGATCCTGTTCGGTTTCGCCGTCGGCGCCGACAACTGGGCCCACCTGTTCGGCCTCCTCGCGGGCGCGGCGTTCGGCTTCGCGGTCCGCCCCGCGGCGTGGAAGCGCCGCATCGTGCTCCCGGCGCGGCTCTTGCTCGGCGCGATCGGCGTGATCGGCTCGATCGGTGCGATCGCGATCATCCTCACCCGCACGCCGGCGCCGATCGAGGAGACCTCGGACCCGGCGCTGGGGGCCGACGGCCAGCTCACGGAGGTCATCGCCGGCTATGGTGCGGTCTGCACCGCGTTTTACGGCGGCGATCTCCCTGGAGCGATCGCCGCCGCGAAGCAGCTCGAGATCGCTGACGTCGGACTCGATGGCGATCAGCTCGACGCCACGGCGATCGAGGCGATCTGCGACGGCCTCCAGCAGCTCCGCGTCACGTGCGGCACCATGGCGACGCTGGACGCGACGGCGCGCGAGCAGTACGAAGCGGTGTGCAACCTCTACGCGCCGGTGTTCCGCACGCTCCCCGTCCGCGCTCCGAAGCCGACTCTTCCGGAGCCCGCCGACGGCAGCGGCAGCAGCGAGGCGACGCCGTGAGGCGCGCGCGGTCGAACATCGCGTTCACCGCGATCACCACGCTCGGCGCGCTCGCGGTCGTCGGGGCGGGCTGCGGCTCGTCGAAGAAGCCCACGGCGGACTCGGTGATCTCCGAGCTCGCGCCCGTGCTGACACCGAAGTTCACGACGCTGAAGGCGATCGCCGCCGCGCTGCCGAAGCTCGATCCCGCGCAGCGCTACGCCGGCCCGGCGCTCGACATGGGTCCCGGCGTCAATATGAACACGACGCTGACCTATGCGGCGGATCTGATCCGGCTCGAGACGATCACCCAGGCGCCGCCGATCCCGTTCCGGCACTCCACCACCCAGGCGCTCCCCGCTTGCTACTACGCCGTCGCGAAGTCGCAGGCGATCAGCTACAACGGACACGGCTTCGACAAGGACAGCCTCGGCATGTCACCGACAGAGATCTCGCGGTCCTGCGAGGCGCTCGGCGCGGCGAACTACCTCGCCGTCGTGGTGCCGATCGCGAGCGACGATCCAAGGCTGAAGCTCGGCGCCGACTATGCGCCCGAGGCGTTCCAGGGCGGCATGGCCGAGGGCGTGCTCATGGTGTTCTCGCTGACCACCGGCGAGTACCACGGCGCAAAGCCGTTCAGCGCACGCAGCGAGGACCAGGTGGGCTACCGCTCCAAGTCAGGCGACGACGAGCTCCAGCGCAGCGCGGCCGCCTCGAATGCCGTCCGCGCCAACCTCGAAGCCGAGATCTATCGCGCGATCAACGCGCAGCTCGGCCACTGACGACCCCGCTGTGCCCCGCACCACCGCCCAACCCTCCCTGCCCAGGACGAGCTCTCTCGTTGGCCTCGGCGCGTTGCTCGCATCGCTCACCGGCTGCGATCTCGCCTTCGGGATCGACGCCACGCAGGTCAGCTGCCCGGCGACCTACCTGCCCATCGCGGGCTCGTACTTTCGGGTGGAGGAGACCACGCTGTCCTGGGGCGCCTCCGAGCAGCTCTGCGAGCAGGATCACTCGGTGTGCGAGTGCGATGCGTACGCGCCTGGCACGCTCTTACCCTGAGCGAGAGCCACAGCGCGGCGGCGCCATCCTCAGCCAGGTGACGGACAGCGCTCGCAGACCGGCCCGTCTGCGGTCATCAGCGTCGTGCTGGCAGGCACCTGCTGCCGACACCGGGGGCAGGTGTAGAGCCGAGGAGCCGAGGAGCCGTGCATCGAAGATGCTTCTCGTCGAGGCCGGCAGGGTCACGCCACGGCGATGCGAACGCGCTCGGCGAGCCAGGTGAAGCGCTGCCGCGCATCCGCGTTGCGTACCGCGAGCTGCACGGCGCGCTTGCTCCCGACGATGACCACCAGGCGCTTGCCGCGCGTGACCGCGGTGTAGAGCAGCGATCGCTGCAGCATCATGAAGTGCTGGGTCCCGAGCGGGATCACCACGGCCGGGTACTCCGAGCCCTGACTCTTGTGGATGCTGACCGCGTACGCGTGGATCAGCTGATCGAGCTCCTGACGCTCGTAGACCGCGATCCGCCCATCGAACTCGACGCGCACGATCTTCTCGCCCTCGATCCCCGCGATCACGCCGATGTCGCCGTTGAACACGTTCTTGTCGTAGTCGTTCTTCAGCTGCATCACCTTGTCGCCGCGACGGAACACGCGATCACCGCGCGCGAGCTCGAGGCCACCGGCGACCGCGGGGTTGAGCTTGTTCTGGAGCGCGCTGTTGAGCGCCGAGGTGCCGAGCTCGCCGCGATGCATCGGCGCGAGGACCTGGACCTCGGTCACGGGATCGAAGCCGAACCGCGTGGGGATCCGTTCGGATACCAGCTCGATGATCGTGGCGCGAGCGGCCTCCGGATCATCGCGACCGATGAAGAAGAAGTCGGTCTCCGCACCGGCGGGTGTCTCGAGGTCGGGCAGCTCGCCGCTGTTGATGCGGTGGGCGGAGACCACGATCTTGCTCGCCGCGGCTTGCCGGAAGATCTCGGTCAACCGGATCACCGTCGCCGCCTCGGAGCCGATCACGTCCGCGAGCACCGAGCCGGCTCCCACCGAGGGGAGCTGATCGACGTCACCGACCAGCACGAGCTGAGCTCCCGGGCGCACCGCCGCCATCACGGCGCGGAACAGCTGCGCATCGACCATTGAGGCCTCGTCGATCACCAGCAGATCGGCGTCGAGCGGGTTCTCGGGTCCGCGCGCGAAGCCGTTCTCGTGCGGCTGATACTCGAGTAGCCGGTGGATCGTCATCGCCTCGTGCGAGGTCGCCTCGCCGAGCCGCTTGGCCGCGCGCCCGGTGGGTGCGCCGAGCGCCACCCGCCGCTGCATCAGCTTCGCGAGGTGCACGATCGCCTTCACGATCGTGGTCTTGCCGACGCCCGGGCCGCCGGTGATCACCACGCACTTGTCCGTCAACGCAGCTTCCACCGCACGCCGCTGCTGCACGGCGAGCTGGACCGCGGTGGCCGCCTCGAACGCATGGATCGCTGCGTGAACGTCGAGCGTGGAGCTGCGCGAGGGCGTGCGGATCAGCTCGGCGAGCCGGGTGGCGGCCTCCGCCTCTGCCTCGAACGCCCAAGGCAGCTCCGTGCACGGACCTCGATCACCGAGGCTCTCGCGCACCACGTGGCCGCGCTGCTCGAGTGCACCGAGCCGCGGCGAGATCAGCTCGAGCGCGATCCCGAGCAGCTCCGCGGTCTGCGAGATCAAGGTCTCGTCGGGCAGGTGCATGTGGCCGTCCTCGGCCGCGGTCTCGAGCGCGTGCAGCAAGCCCGCCTCGATCCGCTCCGGTGCATCGCGCGCGATCCCGAGCTTCTGCGCATAGGCATCCGCGGTGCGAAACCCGATGCCGCGGACCTCGTGTGCGAGACGATACGGGTTCGCGCGCACGATGTTGATCGCATCTCGCCCATAGCGCTTGATGATTCGCGGCGCCAGCGATGGTGAGACCCCGATCCCGTGAAGGAACACCATCACGTCCTGCATCTGCCGTTGCTCGGCGAACGCGGCGGACAGCTGCTTGGCCCGCGCGGTGCCGATCCCCACCACCTCGGTCAGCCGCTCCGGCTTGCGATCGATGATCTCGAGCGTGTCCATCCCGAACTTCTGCACGAGCCGCTTCGCCATCTCGGCCCCGATCCCCTGGATCCCTGCCGCCGCGAGGAACCGCTCGATCCCGATCAAGGTCTCGGGCGATCGCAGCTGGTAGGTCGAGATCTTGAACTGACGCCCGAACTTCTTGTCCTCGACCCACTGCCCGCGCAGGCGCAGCGGCAGGCCCTCCGTGATCCCCACGAGCTCACCCACCACCGTGACCTGCTCTCGGCCCGGTGTCTCGAACCTCGCGACGGTGAAGCTCGATTCGTCGTTCTTGAACACGACGCGTCCGAGCGTCCCATCGAGCGTGATGTCCTGAGCCTCTGCCACCGTCACGCCATCATGCCACCTGCCGGTGTCCGCTCGCGGTCAGCGGCGGCGCCAGAACGACTGGGTGATCCGTTCCGCGATCAGCCGCAGGCGGTCGACGAGCTCGGACTTGTCGGGCGGCGCCTCGTCGCCGAGCTCCTCGATGATCGTGCCGATCACCACGAGGCACTCTTCGTCGAGCGCACCGAGCCGGTCCCGCACCCGCTCGAGCACCTTGGCCCGCGACATCGGCGGGTCGAACGGTCGCAGCTCGTCGGGAAGTGATCCCGGCAGAGATCGGACCGCCTGCGCAGGCGTGGCGTCGTCCGGATCGACCAGGCGTGCGAGCACATCGTCCGGATTGGGGAGCGTGCGCAGCGTGCGCATCCCGGGACTGGTCTCCGCAGCACCGAACGCCGGGCCGCGCAGCACGGTGAGCTCCGCTTCGCGCTCGGCGAGCTGTTCGTTCGCGCGATCGAGCTCCTTCTGCAGGATCATCGAGCGCGTGTAGAGTGTGTCGACGTCGTCGCGGTAGGTCATTGCACGGGTGCGGGGGTTCCCGCCGTCTTCTTCGCCGTGCCATCGACGTATTCGACGGCGTCGTGACACGCGAGGCTCTCGTAGCCCATGATCGAATCGCGATCGCTGAACACCTGCGGGCACTCCTGCGTGCAGCGTGCACGATCGGCCTCGGGGTGCCCGGGCTTGCACTCGATGTAGTGCGCGCATGCGCCATCGCACGTCCCCGTGAGCTGCGAGCTGCCGAGTCGCTTGACGATGCAGCCCGCGATCGACATCGCGAGCATGAGCCCGAGCACGACGCCGAGGAGGCCACTCTTCACGCGCTACCACCATGGCGGCCAGCGCCGCCGGCGAACCGCGCCGCACCCGAGACCGCCTCGAGCAGCGCGGCCGAGCCGAGCTCCAGCTCCTTCGCGAGCGCGGCCGGGAGATCGAGATCGTGTTGCAGGTAGGCGCTCATCCGATCTGCGCGCAAGGCCGCCTGCGGCAACGCGGCGAGCTGCGCCGCCAGCTCCTCGGCATGCGCCCTGCCCTCGCCAACGGGCACCACGCGGTTGACGAGCCCGAACGACATCGCCTCGGCGGCGGTCACCGCGCGGCCCGTGAGGATCATGTCGAGCGCGCGCGACAGCCCGATCAGCCGGGGCAGCCGGATCGTGCCTCCGTCGATCAGCGGCACGCCGAACCGCCGGCAGAACACGCCGAGGATCGCATCCTCCTCGGCGACCCGCAGATCGCACCACAGTGCCAGCTCGAGCCCGCCCGCCACGGCGTGACCCGCGATCGCGGCGATCACGGGCTTGCCGAGCAACATCCGCGACGGCCCCATCGGTCCGTCTCCATCCGGAGCGACGCGGTTCGGGTTCCCCACCGCCATCGCCTTGAGATCGGCGCCCGCGCAGAACGTGCCGTGGTCGCCGTGGAGGACGGCCACCCGCTGGTCGGGGTCCGCATCGAACTCCCGGAACGCCGCCGCCAGCTGCTCGGCGGTCTCGCGATCCACCGCGTTCTTGTGTGCGCGCCGATCGATGATCACCGTGGTCACCGGCCCCCGCCGTTCGGTCCGAATCATCCCGACGAGTCTAGCTCGAACGCGGTGCGCGCCCATGCCCGACCTTGATGGATCGGTCCTTGGGGTACATTCCCCGTCATGGCTGGCTCCAAGCGCATCGGGATCCTCACGAGCGGCGGTGACGCTCCGGGCATGAACGCGGCGATCCGCGCCGCGGCCCTCGTCGGACGGGCTGCAGGTGCCGACATCGTCGGGATCGAGCGAGGCTACAAGGGCCTGCTCGAGGACGAGTTCGTCCCGCTGATGCCCAACGATGTCTCCCAGATCCTCCGCGACGGCGGCACGATCCTGGGCTCCGCGCGCTGCAAGGAGTTTCACATGCGCGAGGTCCGCGACAAGGCGCGCGGCATCCTCGCAAACCGCGGGGTTGATGGGCTGATCGTGATCGGCGGCAATGGCTCGCTCACCGGTGCGATGCACCTCTGCGATCCCAAGGAGCTCGGCGCGCAGGCGCTCAACGTGATCGGCATCCCGGCCTCGATCGACAACGACCTCGGGTTCACGGGCATGTCGATCGGTGTCGACACTGCGATGAACACGATCGTCGAGGCCGTGGACAAGATCGCCGATACCGCGACCGCGCACGACCGCACATTCATCATCGAGGTGATGGGCCGGGACTGCGGCTATCTCGCGATGACCTCGGCGATCGCCGTCGGTGCCGACCTCGCGCTGTTCCCCGAATCGGGCAAGCCCGAGCAGGCGATCGTCGACCAGGTCGTCAAGACGGTGCTGACCGTGCGCGCGCGCGCCCGCAAGTCGCGTCGCGTGATCATCATCAAGGCCGAGGGCGTGGCGATCTCCACCGATCGTCTCAAGGCCGAGGTCGATGCGCGGCTCCGCGATAGCTCGCCGAACGCAGATCCGGGTGGCATCGAGACCCGCGTCACCGTGCTCGGTCACGTGGTGCGCGGCGGGCGACCGTCGGCGTTCGATCGCCTGCTCGGGAGCCGGCTCGGCAACGTGGCCGTGCGCGCGTTGATCTCCGGCGATTCGCTGAAGATGACCGCGTGGATGCCGCCGACCGAGGTCCCCGAGGATGTCGGGCGCCCATCCGCTGCGGACCCCAAGTGCTGGCTCGTGGATCTCGGCGCCGTGCTCGTGGAGACCGACAACCTCCTCAAGGGCCGCAGCCCGCTGACCCGGTGGCGAGCGGGTGCCTTCGAGGAGATCGAGGGCGCGCTGCTCATGTAAGATGGGGGACCGTGTCCTCTCCGAGCGATAGCGCTCTCACCCAGCTGTTCGATCGGTCACCGATCGGCATCTACCGTTCGACGGAGCACGGGAAGTTCCTGCACGTCAATCGCGCCCTGGTGGAGCTGCTCGGCTACGACTCGGCCGAGAGCCTGCTCGGCGCGAACCTCAACGAGGACATCTACATCGACGCCGTGCAGCGCGCCGAGATGATCGCGAAGTACCGGAAGCGTGGCGTCGTCGATGGCGCGCTCGTGCAGTGGAAGACCCGCGACGGACGGCGCCTGAACGTCCGGATCTTCGGCCACGTCCTCGAGACCGCTCAGGAGCTCTCGTTCGACGCGTGGGTGCTCGACGTCACCCACCTCGAGGCGACCACCGCCGATCTCGAGCGCACGGCGACCACGCTCGACATGGTGGTCCGCCAGGTCAGCGCGGTGTACTGGCTCGTCGATCACGACCTCAAGATCCTGCGCACCGGAGGCCCGATCATGGAGGTCCTCGGCTACGCCCCCGACACCTACCTCGGGGTCACGCTGTACGAAGTCCACCGTTCAGATCCGGGGAGCATCGATCCCGTCCAGGCCCACCTCCGCGCCCTCGAGGGCGAGACCACGACCTACGTCACGGACTATCGCGGACGCCAGCTCGCGAACAAGATCTGCCCGTACCGGGTCGACGGGGTGATCATCGGCGCGATCGGGACCTCCGTCGACGTCACCACGCAGCGCGCACTCGAGAGCCGCATGGTCGATGCGCAGCGCGCCGAGAGCCTCGGCGTGCTCGCCGGCGGCCTCGCCCACGACTTCAACAACCTGCTCGTCGCGATCCTCGGCAACGCCGACCTCGGCCTCCGCGACATCCCCGCGGGAGCGCCGGGGCGCGCCGCACTCGAGAACGTGCGGAGCGCGAGCCTCCGCGCGGCGGAGCTCACCGATCAACTCCTCGCGTATGCGGGTCGCGGCGGCGTGTCCTCGGCTCGCGTCGCGCCAGCGCCGATCGTCGACGAGCTGGTCCGGCTGTCCGCGGCGCGGATGCCGTCCAACGCGGTCACCACCGTCAACATCCCGGCGAGCCTCGCGATCCGCGGCGATGCGGGCCAGTTCCGCCAGGTCGTGCTCAACCTGCTCGGCAACGCGCGCGAAGCCCTCGGCGACCGCGGCGGCACCATCGCGGTCGCGGCGCGCTTCCAGCACCTCGACGGTGCGAGCCACCCCGATGACGTCCTCACCGCCTCCGCGGGTGACTACGTGCTGTTCGAGGTCAAGGATGACGGTGCCGGGATGAGCACCGATAGTCGGCGCCGGATCTTCGATCCGTTCTTCACCACCAAGCCCACCGGCCATGGCCTCGGCCTCGCCGCCCTGCTCGGCATCGTGCGCTCGCACCACGGTGGCCTCCGCCTGACCACGACCCTCGGCAAAGGCTCGACGTTCCAGGTCCTGTGGCCCGCCGCGACCACGCCCGAAGCCATGCAGCCCCTGCCCAAGCGCGCTCACCACACGATCCTCGTGATCGATGACGAAGAGCTCGTCCGCGATGTCGTGGCGCGGATGATCGAGGACCTCGGCTACACCGTGATCACCGCGGCCGACGGCATCATCGGCCTCGAGCTGGTGGAGCAACACCCGATCTCCGCCGTCCTCGTCGATCTCACCATGCCGCGCATGAGCGGCGCGGAGGTCGTGGCGACGCTGCGGCAACGCAGGCCCGGCCTGCCCGTCGTGCTGTGCACCGGCTTTGACCGGGATCGGCGCGGTCCGGTGGCCGCGGACGCGTACCTGCCCAAGCCATTCCGGATCGAGGCGCTCGAGGAGACTCTTGCCCGGGTGTTGGGGACGGTTTCAACTTGAGCAACTTGCGGCACGGAACTACCTGATTTCCCGTGCCGCGGCCCGCGCGGTCCGCCGTGCGACTACCGCCTGTCCGGCTCCGTCCGGATCCGCATGGGGCTGCTCCGCTACCTCGTCCAGGGCTTCGGCTGGGAGATCGGCCGCCACGCCGCCAAGGAAGGGATCGCCGGTCTCGAACCCAACGCGGCGCAGCCAGGACCTGCCGAGCCACCACCCACGGCCCGCGAGCTCCGGGCCGCGCGAAAGGAAGCCCGCAAGGCGGCCGCGCGTGCGCAGGTCGAAGTCGAGCGCAAGCGCGCGGAGATCGACGCCGAGCTCGAGAAGCTCAAGCAGCGCAGGTAGCCGCAACTCCACGGATTGCGAAGTATGAAGCCCAGCGCCCCGCGGGCCGCCGCGGAGTATGGTGGGGTGTGACGGAGCCCGCGGCGCAACCGACGATCAAGGTCCTCCTCGTCGAGGATGACGAGCGTCTGGCACAGCTCACCGCGCGCTACCTCGAGTCCCACGGTGTGGTGGTCACGATCGCCCGCGATGGTCTCGAAGGGCAGGCCGAAGCGTTGCGCCGCCAGTACGACTGCCTCGTCCTCGATCTGATGTTGCCTGGTCGCGATGGGATCGAGGTCACCCGCCAGCTCCGTGCGCGCACCGACGTGCCGATCGTGATGGTCACCGCGCGCGGCGAAGAAGCCGATCGCGTCCTCGGGCTCGAGGTCGGCGCCGATGACTATGTCACCAAGCCATTCTCACCCCGCGAGCTGCTCGCCCGGATCCGTGCCACCGTGCGCCGCGTGCGTGGCCAGGCAGGCCCCGCGCAGCAGACCGTCCAGGTCGGTGGACTCGTGCTCGATCCGCAGCGCATGACGGTGACCCTCGACGGCAAGGCGATCGAGGTCACCGCCTACGAGTTCTCGATCCTCCGCGCGCTCGCCCAGCGCCCCGGTCGCGTGCTGTCGCGCGAGCAACTGCTCGATCTCGCCAAGGGCTCGGCGGAGCTGTCGTTCGATCGCTCGATCGACGTCCACGTCTCCCGGCTGCGCGCGAAGCTCGGCGATGACAGCCGGAGCCCGCGGATCCTGAAGACGGTGCGCGGCGTCGGCTATCTGCTCGCGGGTGGCGAGACGTGAGCCCTCGCCGGCGCCGGCGGCTCGTGCTCCGGGTCTACGCGTTCGTCGCGGCGCTCTCGGTGGCGATCATGGTCGCGCTGCTCGTGCTCCCGCGGTACACGCGCTCGCCACGCTACATGGAGCCGCAGGCCGCGGTGGTGCAGTACTTGATCGAGCGTCTCTCGCTCAAGCAGCCCAAGGAGTTCGACGAGGCGATGCGCCGGATCGAGGCTCGGCTGCGCGGCAAGCTCTCGCTGTTCGATGCGAAAGGCGTGCTCGTGCGGACCAATGTCGAGCCCGCGCTTGATGCGCCCACGCCCGGCGAGCTCGACGAGCTCGTACAGGAGAAGTGGTCCCTGGATTGGGGGCGCATGGTGGTGCGCAGCGACGATCGTTCGCTGCTCGCGGTGTACGCACCCAACCGGCCCGGGTTCCCGTGGTCGTACGTGCTGCCGATGGGTGCCGTGATCCTGCTGGTCGTCGGCGCCGCCTCGATCTGGTTCTCGCGTCGCCTCGCCCGGCCTCTCGATCAGCTCGCCGATGCCGCGCGCAGATTCGGCGCCGGCGAGACCACGGCACGCGCGCGCCTCGAGCGCGAGGACGAGCTCGGTGACGTGGGCCGCGCCTTCGACGAGATGGCCGAGCGCACGTCCGCGGTGTTGCAGTCCCAGCGCCAGCTGATGGGTGACGTGTCGCACGAGCTGCGCACGCCGCTCGCCCGGATCCGCGTGGCGCTCGAGCTCGCCGCCGAAGATCCCGTCGCCGCGCGCGACGTCCTCGCCGACGTCGGGACCGATCTCGACGAGATCGATCAGTTGATCGGTGACATCCTGACCACGGCGCGGCTCGATGGCGCGACCGCCGCGATCACGCGGCACCCGATGAAGGTCGGGGAGCTGACCGATCGCGCGATCGAGCGGTTCGCCACCCGGCATCCGCAGCGCACGCTCGATCGGTCGATCGCCGGTGCCGACCGTGCGATCGAGTGCGACGCCGTGCTCCTGCGCCGCGCCCTCGACAACCTGCTCGACAATGCTGCGAAGTACTCGGACGTCGCCACCGCCGTGAAGTTCGCCGTGACCCCGAACGGGGCCAAGGTCGCGTTCGAGATCGTGGATCGCGGGATCGGGATGTCGCCGGAGGAGCTGGAGCGTGCGGGCACCCCGTTCTGGCGCGCCGATGGCAGCCGCGCCCGCAAGACCGGCGGCGTCGGCCTCGGCCTCGCCCTCGCGCGCCGGATCGCGCGCGTCCACGGTGGTGAGGTCACCCTGACCTCCCGGCCAGGACACGGTACGACCGCGAGGCTGGAAGTGCCCCTCGATGGCCAGGAACCGGTCGGATAAGCGTCGAGAATCGTTCCGGTAACAAATCGCAACACGCGAGCAACGGAACGTACAGAGCGGGGTATCACCTTGAAGACCGTGAGCATCAAACGCTGGATCCCGCGCATCGTGGCCCTCGCACTCGTCGCGGGCGGGGTCGCGTTCTTGATGGTGAACAAGCCGTGGGCCAAGGGCTCGACGCCGATCACCTACAACACGGTGACGGTCGGCAAGGGCAGCATCGCCGCCCAGGTCACCGCGAACGGCACGCTGTCAGCCCGCGGCACGGTGCAGGTCGGTGCGCAGGTCTCGGGGCGCGTCGTCGAGCTGCACGCCGATTTCAACGACAAGGTCACCAAGGGCCAGGTGATCGCCAAGCTCGATGCGCAGGTGCTCAAGTCGCAGATCGATCAGGCCTCCGCGAGCCTCGCCCTCGCCGCTGCCAACATCAACAAGGCGCAGGTCACCGTCGCCGATGCGGATCGCCAGCTCAAGCGCCAGCGGACGTTGCAGGAGCAACAGCTCGTGGCCGGTGCCACCGTCGAGAGCGCCGAGGTCGCCTACGACACGGCGCGGGCGGCCCTGCTCGCGGCGAAGGCGTCCTATGCACAGGCCTCCGCGAACCTCTCGCAGGCCAAGCTCAACCTCTCCTACGCCACGATCTATTCGCCGGTCGACGGCGTGGTCCTCTCGCGCGCCGTCGACGTCGGCCAGACGGTCGCGGCGTCGCTGTCGGCACCCGTGTTGTTCACGATCGCCGAGGATCTCGCCCGCATGCAGATCGACACCGCGGTGGCCGAGGCCGACGTCGGCCGCCTCGTCGAGGGCATGAAGGCACAGTTCACCGTCGACGCCTTTCCCGGCAAGACGTTCGAAGGCGTCGTGCGGCAGGTCCGCAACGCCCCCACCACGACCTCGGGCGTCGTGACCTATGACGCGGTGATCGACGTCGAGAACCCCGAGAAGTCCCTTCGCCCCGGCATGACCGCCAACGTGACGTTCGTGCTCCAGCAGGTCGCCGACACGATCAAGATCCCGAACGCCGCGCTGCGGTTCAAGCCGACCCGCGAGCAGATGCAGGCGATGCGAGGTGAGTCCGGAAGCGGCAGCGGTCGCCGGGGCTCGGGCGCCTGGGCGGGTCGTGGTTCCGGTGGCTCCGGCGGCGCGGGCAGCGGCCGACGCCCCGACGGCTCGGACGCCAGCGGTGGCCCCGGCGGCCGCGGCCGCGACTACGGCGACAAGAAGCCAGTGTACAAGCTCGTCGATGGCCAGCCCAAGCTGGTGCTGGTCAAGCCCGGCCTGACCGATGGCTCGGTCACCCAGATGGTCGAGGGCGAGCTCGAGCCCGGCGATCAGCTCGTGACCGAGATCCTCGGCGTCGCTGGCCCGGCGAGGAAGACCGGAGCCTTCTGATGCCGTCGCTGATCGAGATGAAGGGGATCGAGCGCACGTACGTGATGGGCGACAACCTCGTCCACGCACTGCGCGGTGTCGATCTCACGATCGAGGCGGGCTCCTCGCTCGCGATCATGGGCACCTCGGGCTCGGGAAAGTCCACGCTCATGAACGTCATGGGCTGCCTCGATCAGCCCTCGAAGGGCACGTACAAGATCAACGGCAAGAACGTCGGCGTCATGTCGAAGTCCGAGCTCGCGGACATCCGCGGCCGGATGATCGGCTTCGTGTTCCAGAACTTCAACCTGCTGTCGCGAACTTCGGCGCTCGAGAACGTGGAGATGCCCCTGCTCTATCAAGGCGTCTCGTCACGCGAGCGCCGCCGCCGCGCGATGACCGCGCTCGCACAGGTCAGCCTCAAGGGACGCGAGGATCACCACCCGAACCAGCTCTCCGGTGGCCAGCAGCAACGCGTCGCGATCGCCCGCGCCCTGGTCTGCGATGCCCCGATCATCATGGCCGACGAGCCCACCGGCGCCCTCGACAGCAAGACCTCGTACGAGGTGATGGGCATCCTCCAGGGGCTCCTCGCCCAGGGCAAGACACTGATCCTCGTCACCCACGAGGCCGACATCGCGGCGTACGCCGGCCGCGTGATCACGCTGCGAGACGGCCTGATCATCGACGACAAGGCCCAGACGCCGATCGATGCCGCCGCCGCGCTCGCCCGGGTCACCGCCGAGCGCGACGCGAGTGACCAGCGGGTCGCGGAGAAGGCGTCGTGAACATCCTCACCACGTTCAAGCTCGCGATCCGCGCGCTGTGGAGGAACAAGGTCCGCACGATGCTGACCATGCTCGGCATCGTGTTCGGCATCGGCGCCGTGATCGCGATGGTCGCCGGTGGCCAGGGCGCGCAGGCCTCGGTCAAGGAGGTGTTCGACAGCCTCGGGACCAACGTGCTCGTGCTGAGCGGTGGTGCGATGCGCACCTCGGGGGCCTCGGGTGGCGCCGGCTCGCGCCAGTCCTTGACCTGGGATGACGTCAAGGCGCTCCAGTCCGGTGAGATCTCGACCATCAAGTGGGTTGCACCGACGATGTCGACGAGAACGCAGGTCGCCTCCGAGGAGGCCAACTGGAACACCAGCATCACCGGCACGACGGCGATCTGGTTCCGGATCCGCAACTGGGACACCACACAAGGCGCGGTGTTCGACGAGGACACGGGCAACAGCAGCGCGAAGGTCGCCGTGATCGGCCAGACCGTGGCCACCCAGCTATTCGCCTCGGCGAGCCCGATCGGCCAGGCGATCCGCATCAACGGGCAACCCTTCGACGTGATCGGTGTGCTCACGACCAAGGGTCAGGGCCCACGCGGCGACAACGACGACGTGATCATCATCCCCCTCAGGACCTACCAGCAGAAGCTCGACATGGGCCTCGCGAAGTACCTGAAGGGCGAAGTCCTGATCTCGATGACCGAGGAGGGCCAGGCCGAGGCCACGATCGCGAGGATCACCGGGCTCCTGCGCGATCGCCACAAGCTCGACAGCGCCGACGAGGACGACTTCCGGATCCGGAACCCGGCCGAGTATGCGCAAGCCCAGAAGGACTCCACCGAGCGGATCGCCACGCTGCTCGCGATCGTCGCGGCCGTCTCACTGCTGATCGGCGGCATCGGCGTCATGAACATCATGCTGGTCAGCGTGATCGAGCGAACGAGAGAGATCGGGATCCGCATGGCCGTGGGCGCGAAGCCGTTCGATGTGATGACGCAGTTCCTCGTCGAAGCGATCGTGCTCGCCGCGGTCGGCGGCCTGCTCGGGCTGGTGCTGGGGTACGGAGCGGCGCAGTACATGGCTGGGTACTTCGGCTGGAAGTTCTTCTTTCCCGCGGCCACGGCCGGGATCGCCTTCGCGGTCGCCGGTGGTGTCGGGGTCGGGTTCGGTCTGTATCCGGCGGTCCGCGCCTCGCGGCTCGATCCGATCACTGCTCTGAGGTACGAGTCATGAAGTCCCATCGCGCGCTCTCCCTCGTCCTGGCCCTCGTTGTCACCGGCATGCTCGCCACACCCGCGGTCGCGCAGCCCCGCACCGAGACCCTGACCCTCGATCACGCGATCGAGATCGCACTCGTACAGCAGCCGAGCGTGCGCGTCACCAAGGCCTCGATCGAGGTGGCCAACGCCCGGATCCAGTCCGCGAAGGTCGCGCAGCGGCCCACGGTCTCGCTCAGCGCCTCCGTCGCCGAGAGCTCATCCCGCCAGACGATCAGCACCACCGGCGCCACTGGCGCAACCTTGGGCGGCTTGTTCTCCCCGACGCTCTCGACCGGGTTCGCCGCGAGCGCGAACTGGCGGCTCTACGACTTCGGCCAGACTGCTGCCAACATCCGCGCCGCCGAGGCGAGCGCCGATGCGACGGCCGCGTCCCTCGGCACCACCAACCTCGACATCCGCAGCTCGGTGGCGATCGCATTCCTCGAGGCGATCGCGCGGGCCCGGCTCGTCGCCGTCGCCGGCAGCACCGTGAAGAGCGAGGAGGCGCACCTCGATCAGGCGCGGAAGTTCGTCGCCGCGCAGGCCAAGGATCCGATCGAGGTGGTGCAGGCGCAGGCCCGCGCCGCGAACGCACGCTCCGCGCTGGCGCAGGCACAGAGCAATGCCGCCGTCGCGCTCTCGAACCTGCGGTTCGCGATCGGCTGGCTCGATCCATCGGTGACCTTCGTCGTCGATGGTGCGTGGCCCACGCCGCCCCCGCAGGATCCCGCGGACCTGCTCACCCTCGTCGGCACCGCTCGCCAGCGCCGCCCCGAGCTCGTGCAGCTCGAGAAGCAGGTGATCGCCGCCGAGTCCAGCGTGACCGCGTCCCAGGCCGAGCGGCGGCCCGTGCTCTCCGCCTCCGCGAACACGCAGTGGGGGCCAGGTCAGGACGATTGGTCGCCGCAGCCGAGCTGGACCGCCGGGCTCACGCTGTCGTGGCAACTCTACGATGGTGGCCGGGCCGCGGCCGATATCCGTTCGGCGCGCGCGGCGGTGACGGCGATCGCGGCGCAGCGCGACGCGGTGCTCGTGTCGCTGACCTCCGAGCTCGATTCGGCGCGACAGCAGATCGTCGCGCACCGCGCGAACGTCACGGCCTCGAACGAGGCCGTCACCGCGGCTCGCGCCCAGCTCAAGCTCGCCGACGCTCGCTACACGCAAGGCCTCGGCAGCCAGATCGAGCTCGCGGATGCCCAGACCGCGGTGACCACTGCCGAAGGAAATCTGATCACCGCGGAGTGGCAGCTCGCGGATGCGTGGGCGCAGCTCGAGCGCGGCCTCGGCGGCAAGTAGCTAGAAGTTGTCCGGACATCGGACAGTCTTCTGGATGGGCTCGGCTTCTAGCCCTGGGGTTGTGTGGATGCCGCGACAACGTCACGGTGCATCGGCTGGCGTGGGGCTCACCGGCTCTGGAACGAGCGTGGCTCGCGGGTCACGCGACGCGAGCCAGATCACCTGGCGTCCCTGGGCTGCGATCTGCACCACGGACTCGTCCGGCAAGACCCTGGACTCGCTCGCGTTGGAGCCCAGGCCGAGTAGCCGTTGCACGTTGTCACCCTGGAGACTCACCGCGACGACACGCCCGTCCCGAGCTGCGTAGATCCACGCGCCATCCGTCGAGAAGTCGAATGGCCTGAACCCGCTACTCGCGATCACGCGCGACGAACCGTCTCGCACGTCGACCAAGACCATATTGCCGCCCGCGTCGAGTCCGGCCACGCGCGCGCCGTCCCGCGAGAACGCCGTCAACGTCGGCTTGGCGCCCCCGAGGTCGCGGGTCACA
>JAYVRN010000415.1:0-5235 GCA_043776275.1 Myxococcales bacterium
GCGTGCCGCGCCTCGAGCTCGGCGAGGTTCGCGAGCATGAGGTCCGGCGTGACATCGCCCGCCGCCCACACATGCGGTGCGCGGGTGCGGGTGCCATCCACGGTGACGCCGCCGCTCGCCTCGATCGCCACGCCGGCGTGCTCGAGCCCGAGCTCCGCGGTGGACGGCGCGCGGCCGGTGGCCACCAGCACCCGATCGTAGCGGCCGGACTGTGCGGCGCCGGCCTCGTCGGTCCACGTGATCTCCACCTCGTCGCCGAGCACGGTGACGCGATCGATCTTCGCACTCCGGTGGACGTGCACGCCGATCGCCGCGAACCGCGAGGCCACCACGGCCGAGACGTCCTCGTCCTCGAACGGGAGGATCCGCGCCTGGCGATCGAACAGCTCCACGGCGGTCTGGCCGAAGTGGGCGAACACGGTGGCGTACTCGCAGCCGACCACGCCGGCGCCGATGATCGCGAGGCGCCGCGGCAGCTCGGGCACGTGTTCGATCTGATCCGAGGTCATCACGCGCACGCCATCGACGGCGAACGTCGGCGGCACGCGCGGCCGCGAGCCGACAGCGAGCAGGAACCGGTCGGCGGAGATCCGCCGCTCGCCCACCACGATCGTGTCGGCGCCGACGAACCCCGCTCGCCCCGCCACCCGCTCGATCGTGCCTCGCCCCGCGCCCGGCGCCGCGAGCGCGGTGAGCTGCTGGACGATCAACGCCTGCGCCTCGCCGCACGCCGCACGGACCTCGGCGCGCACGGCCGTCCACGACGGGACCAGGCCCGAGCCGTCGTACCCACGATCGGCGCGGCGCGCGCGGGCGAAGTCTCCGCTCAGGTGCCACAAGGTCTTGGACGACAAGGCGCCCTCGAAGATCCCGGCACCACCGAGCGGCCCGGCCTCGATCAGCACCACGCGCTTCCCGAGGTCTGATGCGCGGATCGCGCCCGCGACGCCCGCCGGCCCACCTCCGATCACACACAGGTCGTAGCGGTCCACGCACCGAGGGTACCTCCGATCGCTTTTGAACCGCGCGTACGCCCGCGCGAGATCGTGCGCGGGTTTTGACACGCGCGATGTAGCCGCAGCGACACACGAGGCGTGCGTCTCGACGGAACCGAGCGTGGCGCGTGCCGTGCACAGGCGGCACCGGTGGAGGTGACCGCATCATGTGGACGACGATCAAGAGAGGTTTGTTCAAGCTCGGGACGCTCGCGAAGGCGACGGGGCTCGCCGCGACACTCGGGGTGATCGAGATGGTGTCGAGCTCGCGCGGCCGGCGCGTGCTCGCCGTGCTCGCGTTGACCGGGCTCACGGTGGGCTTCATCGTGGCGCGACCGATCCGCTCGATCCCGGCAGGGACCGCGGGTGTACGCGTCAACCGACTGACCGGCGGGATGACGATCCTCGACGAGGGCTGGGCCCTCGCGCTGCCCGGCATCCACGAGTTCCGGACCTATCCGCTGCACGATCAGGTCTACCGCCCGGCGGATGCGGTCAAGTCCACCGGCGCGGGGGCGTACCAGTCCGTCGAGGGCCTCTCGCTCGGCATCGACATCACCGTGCGCTGGGCGCTCGATCCGGAGAAGATGTCGAAGGCTGCGCGGCTGCGGCCCGACGAGCTCGAGCACGATCTGGTCCAGCCGACCGTGGATGGCGCGCTGCACCGCGCGTTCGCCCAGCACACCGTCCGCGAGATCTTCGCCACCCACCGCGCCGCGATCCAGAAGGGGCTCGAGGACGAGCTGCGGGTCGCCCTCGCCGGTGAGGGCGTGATGATCAAGGCCGTGGCGATCGGCGGCATCGATCTGCCCACGCAGTACAAGACCGGCCTCGAGGCACTGCTCTCGGAGGAGCTGTCGGCCGAGAAGATGCGGTACACGCTCGAGCTCAAGGAGAAGCAGATCAAGCAGTCCGAGCTCGAGGGAGAGGCCGACAAGGTCCGCCGCGAGAAGGCCGCCGCCGCCACCGGCGCCGAGCAGATCATCGCCGCCAAGTCCCAGGCCGAGGCGATGCAGCATGTCCTGCCGCTCAAGGAGAAGGAGATCGAGCAGAAGCGCCTCGAGGCCGAGGCCGCGCGCGTGGTGCGGATCAAGCAGGCCGAGGGCGAGGCCGATGCCCGCCGGATCGAGGCCGGTGGCGAGGCTGACTCCCGGCGCAAGCTGGCCGATAGCGATGCCTACCGGCTCGATGTCACGGGCAAGGCGACCACCGAGCAGATGGCCCGCGAGGCCGCCCTGCTGAAGCACAACCCGCTGCTGATCCAGAAGGCCCTCGCCGACAAGCTGTCCGACAAGATCAGCGTGATCATCGCGCCGCCCAACACCAACGGCTTCTTCGCGAGTGGCCTGCTCGGCGGCACCACCGCGGCCACTCCGCCCGCCCCCGCGGCCGGTGGGTCGGAGGAGTGATGCTTCCGCTCGCCGTCACCGCCGCCGTCGTCGTCGGAGATCATGTGGCCCTGCGCGCGGCGGCCGAGCGCACCTCGGCGCAGCAGGCCGTGCTGTGGAAGGGCGATTGGCTCGAGGTCCGCGGCGACAAGAAGGGCTGGCTCAAGGTCTGGGATCACCGCCACGAGCGCGGCGGCTGGGTGCTCGCGAAGAACGTCAAGGCGATCGCACTCGAGGAGGCCTCGGCCCCCGCGGTCCGCGCCGTGGTCGAGTTTCTGCGCGACACCCCGGGCCAGGAGTCCCTCGGCATCGCGTACGCGGCGATCTACCTGAAGGTCGCCCCCAAGGGCGCCATCGATGCGCCGCTCCTCATCGCGATCGGCAGCTTCGCCGAGCGTCTCGCGCGTCGCGCCAGTACGTCTGGCACGGCTACGGCAGACACCGCGGCCGCCGAGCAGCTCGAGGTGGCGCGGAGCTGGGGCATCGTGCTGCAGAGCATCGAGCAGCCCGATGGCGCGCACATCTGCTACGACGGCGCGGCGTTCCACGGCGGCCTCGCCCTGGGCCCTGGCCCCGCAGATGCGGCGACGGCAGTGCTCGCGCTGACCGAGCCCGGCTGCGAGCCGCAAGGCCTCGGCGCCACCGCGCGCGTCGCACGGGACGAGGCACGCCTCGGCTTGCTCGAGCGCGTGTCCCCGACGCAGGCTGGCATCGGCGCGGTCACCGGCAACCGCTTGCGGATCCGGCGCGCGGAGATCGGGGCCCAGCTCGCGTGGGCCACCGCCCGTCGCGGCGATGTCCCGGCGGCCGCGAAGCAGGCCGAGCAAGCCTTCGCGATGCTCGCGCGCGTGGAGAAGACCGACCTCGCCGAGGACGATGCGCCGAGCTACGCCGCCGCCGCCGTGGGCGTGGCAGCGTCGCGCTGGGCCGCGCTGCCCATGCTGCCCGTGCCCAAGCTCGCCCTCTCCCTCGCGCTCGCGGACGGAGAACCGGGCGAGACCTGCGTGACCCTGGTGCCCAAGCAAGGCACCGCCTCGATCGCGAAGTGCACGCATGGTCAGGTGTGGCCCGCCTCGCTGCGCACCAGCGCCGATCGCAGCGCCGCCGTGGTCGCCGTCGAGCCCCTGCCCGGCTGGCTCGAGCTGTGGCTATTCCGCCGCGGCGAGGACGGCGGCTGGATGATCGATGTGCTGCCGCCGAACACCGAGGGCCCCGATCGCGGCTACGTGGAGCTCGCCGGGTTCTCGCCCGATAGCACCCGCGCCGTGGTGGTCCGCGAATCCCGGACCGGGGGCGTGGTGCGCAGGAGCTTCGAGGCGATCACCCTCGGGACGCTCGACGTGGAGCGGCAGTCCGCGAACCTCGGCGGCCTCGGCCCCGCCGCGCGCTGGGCGAGCGCCGAGTGGAGGCAGCGCACCCTCGCGCTGCGGTGATCGGTCTCAGAAGCGGGCCGAACGAGCGCGCGGTGCGCTCGGCGTGGCGTCACGGGTACGAGATGACCACGTGACCGTCGGTGCCGTTCTGCGCGGTGCCACACGCGGCCGTGATACCCGCAGATCCACCGGCTGCTCCGCTCGCGGTCGGGGCCGTATCGCAGGTGCCGCCGTTGCAAGTGCACGCTCCGCCCCCACCGCCGCCACCCGAGCGGGTGCCTGCGAGCGACGCAGCTCCAGCGGCGCCGTTGTAGCCCTGGCACGCCGCACCGCCGGATCCGCCGACGTCCCCGTTCTGATCGGATGTGCCCGCACCACCACCGCCACCCGCGACCACGATGTTGTTGATCCCCAACAGCAGCCGCACCGTGGTGGCGCCGCCACCGCTGTTCCCGAGCTTGGTGTCCCCGCCACCACCACCGCCGCCGCCGCCATACCCACCCGCGCCGCCCGCGCCTCCACCCTGCTGGCCGGCGGCGCCGGCGCCTCCTGCACCGCCGGGGGGCGAGCTCGCGCCCGTTCCCACGGTGCCATCTCCAGACGCTGCGCCGCCGCCTCCGCCAGTGCCCCCCCCACCCGTGTTTGCGGTGGATGCGCACGTCCCGCCGAGCCCGACCGAGATCACATACACCGTCCCCGCCGCCTGCCCCGTGAGGCTCTTGACCGCGTACCCGCCCGCGCCACCTGACGCGCCGGAGATCCCGAGGTTCTTCGCCCCGCCCGCGCCACCGCCGCCGTAGCCCTTGATCGTCAACGTGGTGCAGCCCGCGGGCAGCGTGAACATCCCGCTCGCCGTGATCATCTGCGCACCCGCGGTGCACGCCCCCATCGCGCCATCGATCGGCGGTGCATCGATCGATGCGTCCTCGACGCCCTGGCCGTCTGGGCGGAGCCCGCCATCGACGCCGCCGGGCGTACGCTCGCAGCGGTTCGTGGCGATCGAGCACACGAGCCCGTCGGGACACGCCGCCGCCGCACCGCACGGCAACCCGGCCTGGGGATCCGGTGCGTAGCAGCCGGCGAACACAGCACACAGCAGGAGCGAACGAACCACGACACGAGTATCGCGCGTCGCGCGTCGCCTGACGAGGCCCCAGGTGCGCGCAGCACTTGCGCAGCCCGCCTCCGCGCTCAGAACGGATCGTGGTGGCGGGGCGCTGCGATGATGGCCGCGACCACGCCGAAGTGATCGGAGGGCCACACCTCGCCCGCCGGCACGTCCGCGAACAGCGACGCGGAGACCGCCTCGCCGATCAGGTGCCGCCCGGGGCCGCGCACGAGGCAGTAGTCGATCCGCCGCGAGTGCTCGCGCGATCGCAACGCATAGGGGTTGCGGCGGTCATACGTGTAGCCCGGCTCGCCCGGCCGCGTGACCGCCCAGCAATCCGAGAAGTACACGCTCGTTCCACCGAGCGCGGT
>JAYVRN010000416.1:0-1645 GCA_043776275.1 Myxococcales bacterium
GAGCCGTCTGGCCCCGTGGCACGCGTGATGCGTGTCGTCGCTGCATGCTTAGACTCACCCTCGCTGCACTCACGCTCACCCTGCTCGGTGGCCTGGCCACGGCGGATCGCCGCGACAACCGCCGCGGCGGCGATCGTGGCGGAGATCGTCGGCCGGTGATCCGCGATCATCGAAATGACCGGCCGCAGCGGGTCAATCGCCCCGCGCAACGCCCCGATCGCCGGGTGATCACGCGGCGCCCGGTCTACGTCAACAACGGCCGGTTCGTGTTCGGCGCCGGCGTCGGCCGCGCGTATGTCCGCCCGGTGTTCCGGACGCGGTACTACAACGCGCGTGTCCGCCCCCAGTTGATCGTCGAGAGCTACGGCAACGAGCCCGGCTACATCTGGGTGCGAGGCCGCTGGGTGTGGGGCGGCAACGAGTGGCTGTGGAACGACGGCCACTTCGAGCCCGACCCGCAGTACTCGAACTACTACGACGACGGATCGTTCGACTACTCGGTCAACATCAACATCGGCGGCTGATCCGACTACTTCCGCGCGTGGACGAGCGTGTGCTTGCCCTCGGAGAACTCGACCTCGATCCGCTGCGTGGCCGTGGTCAGCACGGAGCCGCGGCCGAACTTCGGATGTTCGAGGAGGTCACCGACGGCGAACGTCTGGCTCGCAGCGTACGGGCGCACGGGCTGCTCGAGAGCGCGCCAGCCGAGGTGCGCTAGCTCGGCGAGGCTCTCGAACAGCGAGTGCACGATCGCCGACGCCACCATCGGGACCCGCGTCTCGGTGGCGCGCTTGACCGCCACATCGCGTGGCGTCAGCTTCAGGGTGATCGGCTGATCGATCCGCGCCGCGGCATCCTTGTCGACCCGAGCGAGCACCTGCTTCGCACCATCGATCCCAGCGCGCGCGACCTTCTCGACGATCCCGCGCCGCGCATCCGAGAGCGCCAGCTGCACGGCCTGGACCGCATCGAGGGCGATCTTCGGCTGACGGGTCATGCGGATGCCGCGCTCGTCGAGCAGCGCGGCGATCTTGTCGTAGGGCTCGAGATAGCGCTGATCGCACAGCTCCCGACCGCGCGCGACGATCGCCTCGCGGATCTGCGGGACCGCGAGTGCCGCGTCGGCGGGCCCCGAGAGGGCCGCCAGCAGCTCGATGCGCACCTCGTCGCCGAATGTGACGGTCCGATCGGGCTCGTCGATCACGTTCAGGGTGAGGACCGCCACCAGGCAGTCGGTCAGCTGCCGGGGCTTCGCGTTCCGAGGTCCGCCATGATCGAAGTCCGCCTTGGTGTCGAGCTTCGCGACCAGGGCGTCACGGATGCGGGGCTCATCGGCCAGGGCGGAGCCATCGGTGAGCTCGAGGGGCGCGAACGCCTGCTCCAGCTCGGCGATCACGCCATCGAGGCCGTTGCGCTGGCAGACGTCGAAGAACCCTGCGAGCAGATCCCGCGCGAGGGGCTCGCTATCACACCCGATCGCCCGCCGCTCGAGCACGCTCGATCCGAGGTCCTGGAGGGCGACGAGGTGCTGTCGTGGAAACGCGATCACGGTCACGGCGGCAGTTAAGCACGCCCACCGTCCCGCACCCAGGCGTTCCGGCCGGAGTTGACGTCGTCCTCGCGCTCCTCAGCGGCCTGCCAGGAC
>JAYVRN010000417.1:0-5217 GCA_043776275.1 Myxococcales bacterium
GCCGACATGGGCGCGGGCGTCCAGGCGTTCCTCACCGGCGAGATGAAGGTCGAGGGCGACCTCGCGAAGCTGGTGGCGATGCAGACCGTCGAGCCGAGCGAGCCACAGAAGCGGCTGACCAAGCAGATCGCCGCGATCACCGCGTAGCTCAGCCCACGGGGACAGCGAACGGCCCCGGGCCCGCGACGTGGCCGCCGAGGAGCTCGCGCGCGAGGTCGGGGCGCTTCAACAGTGCATCGGTCGCGGCGTCCAGGCTCTCGTCGCGCAGGCCCGTGAGCTGGCGCTCGACATCGATGTACATCCCGTAGAGCCGATCGACCTCGGTGTTGCGCGGGCGCTCGAAGATCTCGCTGCCCGGGACCTGGATCGCCACGATCTCGTGATGCGTGAGCCCGGAGGTCAGGATCCAGTCGGCGAGAGGGCCGGTGTGGATCTTCGCGAGCTGGATCTCGCGGTTCGCTTTGCCCGCGTTGATCGTCGGCTCGCGGCCCCAGTCGAGGCTGATCAACGTCGCGGCGGCGCACAGGTTGCCCCAGTCATCGAGCCAGACGTGGCGCAGCCCCCCGCCGGGGAGGTTGTTGATCGGATAGATGCGCGCCTCGCGATACGCGAGGAAGTGCGACATCGTGATCGTGCGTCGCTCGGCCAGCTTGGCGCGAAGCGCGGCGCGGTCGATCGAGCGCTCCGCCGGTGCCTTCTGCGAGACGACCGGGGGTGTAGTAGGGCCTGTGGTGGATCCCGTGGTGGCGCAGCCGACAGCCGTGGCGAGCAAGAGGGAGGCCAGGGTGAAGCGTAGGTTCGACATGCTGATGTAGACGCATGATTCTGCTCGAAGATCTGTCGATAGCGGGGTGTAAGTCCGAGCGACCGACGGCGTTGCGGTACGCTCGCGACGTGCCGCTTCGCGCGCTGATGTTCGTGTTGCTGCTCGGGTGTCAGAGCCGTGAGGACAAGCCCGCGCCACCGGCGGCCTCGTCACAGATCACCGCTGATGAGTGCCCGCGGTTTCTCCAGAAGGCGCGCGCCACGATCACCGAGCTCGGCGCTCACGCCGGCGTGCCGTACACGCAGCAGATCGAGGCCAGCGCCGAGAAGGACTGCCGTGCCGATGTGGCCGCCGGCAAGCCGATGCTGCTGGGGCGCTGCGTGCTCGATGCGAAGGACGAGGCGGCGGTCCACGCGTGTTTTCCGACCTACGATCAGCTGACCAGTCGAAAGCCCGGCCCATGATCGGTCCCATGCGCGTGTCGCGCGTGTCGCTCGGGTCGCGCGCGGCGCTCGGGTCGCTCGTGTTGCTCGGGTCGGTGCTGGGCCTCGCAGACCCGGCGTCGGCGGCGCCCGCGGCACCGGTGCGCGTCCACCTCGAGTGCGAGGAGTCGGGGCGCACCAAGGCGTGCCCCGCGTTCATGCTCGGCCTGATCGATGCGAACAAGGCGCTGATCGAGGCGCCGCGCGCCAGTGCCGATGTGGTGATCTACTCGACCGCGAACGAGATCGCCCAGGTCGATCGTCTCCACCTGCGGTTCGTCGGGACCGTGGCCGGTGCGCCCCCGGTGATCGAGCTCGATGTCGATCTCGACACGCGTGGCACCGATGACGAACAGCGCGCGCAGCTCGAGCCGGCGTTCCTCCGCGGCATAGCGCTGTACGTCGCCGCGCGCTATCCGGACATCGTCACGGTGACGATCGCCGCGCCGTCCGAGGTCGCCACGAAGACACCCCACACCACGCCGTGGGGCGTCTCGCTCGCGTTCGGCGGCTTTGGCAATCGCACGGCGAAGTACAAGTCGGCGAATGGCTATGGAGAGCTCGAGGTGACTCGGGTCACCCGCAGCGCTCGCTCGCTGTTCTCGTTCTCCGGCAACTACGGCCTCAACTACCAGCCTCCAATCGTCCTCGAGGATGGCACCAAGGTCTCGCTCGACACCGACCAGTGGAGCGTCAGCGGTGCTCTCGGTCACGGCTGGCTCTACGATCCGTGCTGGTCGTTCGGCGCGATCAGCCGGATCGAGCGCGAAGATCCCAAGGGTCAGTATCGCTACGCCTCCGGGACCTTCGCGGCCGTCGAGTGGGACAAGTACGCGGCCGACGATCCGCGCGGCAACCGGCTCGCCGTGCTCTACAAGGCGGGCTACCGGGTCGAGCGCTACAACCTGCAAAACGAGCTGGGGCAGTCGTTCGCACAGTATCCGTGGCACGGCATCACCGCGAGCGGCAACGTGCGCAAGGACAAGGTCAGCTTCGGGCTGTCACTCAGTGCGCAGGCGGAGATGCTGCACCCGAAGCGCCGCCACAACTTGACCGCTTCACCCTACGTCGAGATCAAGCTCGGCGGGCACGTCGATGTCTCGGCCTCGTTCTCGGTGACCAAGCGCGAGATGCCGGCGCCCGATGAATCGAAGATCGATCCGCTCGACTTCGCGCAGCAGTCGCGCCTGTCCTACGCGGAGCCGCTCTCGATCAACACGTCGCTCAACCTGACGATCCACTGGGACCGCACGAACGGCGCGCGCAACGATCGCTTCAACGATATTTGAGGGCTCGGAGCGAATCGCGACGGGCGCGGTCAGATCCGCACGAAGTCGATGAAGCCGCGGTTCGGCTCGGTGTCGACGAGGCGGACCTTGATCTTGTCTCCGACGTCGAGCCCGCGCTCGTGGTCCACCACCCGGCCCTCGGCCGGCGGATGGAACAGGCGCGCGAACACGCCCTTCGGCGTCGCGCCGGTGACGATCGCATCGAACACCTCGCCGATCCGGTTGGACAGCATCAGCGCGGCGGCTACCTTGCGCATAGTTCGCTCGACCTTGCGCGCGCCGTTCTCTCGCTCGGTGCAGTGCGTTGCGATCGCGGTCAGCTCGTCATCGGTGTACGGCGTGCGCGCGCCGAGGGCCGCGGCCTTGAGCAAGCGCTGCGTGATCAGGTCCGGGTAGCGCCGGTTCGGCGCGGTGGAGTGGGCGTAGTCATCGACGGCGAGGCCGAAGTGGCCGGTGTCCGGATCGGTGGCGCGCTGGAGCGCGTACTCGCCGGGGCCGATCAGCTTGACGACGGACAGCGAGAGATCCTGGAACCGATCCGGTGCCGCCTTGCGACGCTCGGCGAGGAAGTCCGAGAGCGCCGGAGCGCTCGGCTCGACCGGTAGGGTGGTTCCGAACGTGGCGGCGAGCTCGACGATCCGGTCCCAGCGCTTGGGCTTGCGGACGATCCGGCGGATCGAGGAGTACCCGCGCTGCTCGAGGTACCGCGCAGTGGCTCCGTTCGCGGCGATCATCAGATCTTCGACGAGGTCGCGCGCGCGGTTCTTGTGCAGCACGACCAGATCGATGACCTGGCCGTCCTTGGTGACCGGCCGCGCCTCGATGGTCTCGAAGTCGAGCGCGCCGTGCTTCTGCCGGCACGTGCGCAGGCGCTGGGCGGCCTGATCGTGCAGCTTCACTTGCGCGGCGATCGTGGGATCGTGAGGCGCTTCGCCGTGACCCTCGAGCCAGCCGCCGATGCGCTCGTAGACGAGCTTGGCGTGGTTGCGCACGTGGGCCGGATAGATCTTGGTCTGCGTGTCATCGAGCATGCCGTCGGCCGTGACCACGAACTCGGTGACCACCGCGAGGCGGTCGCGGTCGTCTAGCAGCGACGTGCGATCGGTGGACAGCACCTCGGGCAGCATCGGGAAGATGTGGACGCCGGTGTACAGCGTGGTCGTGTTCGTGCCGGCATAGCGGTCGACCGCGGAGCCCTTGGGGGCCAGCGCATCGACATCGGCGATCCCGATCTTCATCCGGATCGCACCATCCGGAAGCTGCTCGGCGACCTCGATCTGATCGAGATCGCGAGACTCCTCGTTGTCGATCGAGGACCACGGGAGGGTGCGCAGGTCGATCGCGTCCTCGATCGGGTCACGCGCGGGGATCGCGTCGGCGAGCCCCTCCGGCAGCTCGGGCTCGAAGCCATTCTCGCGCAGCACGCGGCGCGCGATCTCCACCATGTCGTAGTGCCCTCGGGTCATCGCCAGAGACTGTATCGGATCTGGTCGCGGACCGTGCAGCGCAGCGCGTCATCGGCTGGCACGCCGCATCGCGACGATCCCGCGGAAGTTGTTTCGGTCGCGATGCAGAGTCTTCTTGACGAGGACCATCGCGATTCGCTACTGAAGCGCGCATGGGTGCCTGGGGGAACGGCGCGTTCGAGAACGATACCGCCTGCGATTGGTCATCGGACTTGACCAATGTCGGAGATCTCTCGTTCGTCGAGCAGACGCTGAGCTCGGCGGAGGACGTCGATGACGACGAGCTCGATCCGGATCTCGCCTCCGAGGCGATCGCGGCGTGCGAGGTCGTGGCGCGGCTGCAGGGTCGCGCGGGCCGCGCGGGCTCGCACCTCGGCGAGCTCGATCGGTGGGTCAAGACGCAGCCGGCGAAGCCATCGCCCGCGTTGATCCGGCTCGCCACCAACGTCCTCGATCGCGTGGTCGCCAACCGCAGCGAGCTCTCGGTGCTGTGGCAGGACACCTCGGCCTGGCTGTCGTCCGTGCAGGATCTCCGCAAGCGCGTCGCGGGCTGAGCTCCGATCCCTCGACGCTCGCGCCCGATCCATGCCGCGACCCTCACGTCGCGTCGTCACCGAACCCGACCGCGGGTGGCGAGGTGCAGCTCACCAGCTCGCCCGTCGTCGGGTGGTGAAACCGCAGCGCCGTGGCATGGAGGGCGATCGCGGGCGCAGCGTCCACGCCGATCGCGTACAGCCGATCGCCGACGATCGGATGGCCGAGGCTCGCGAGGTGCGCGCGGATCTGGTGAGTGCGCCCGGTCTCGAGGCGGACCTCGAGCAACGTGCGATCCGCGTGACGCGTGACCACGGACCAGTGCGTCACCGCGCGCTGGCCGCCGCGCTCGAGGGAAACGATCGCGCGGCGATAGTCGAGCGCAGGATCGCGTCCGAGCGGGGCATCGATCGTGCCCGCGTCCCCCTCCACCACGCCGGTGACCATCGCGGCGTAGCGGCGCTCGAGCGCATGGTCGAGCAGCATGCGCCGGACCAGGTCGTGGACGTGCGCGGACTTCGCGATCGCGATCAGGCCACTGGCGGCGCGGTCGAGGCGATGCAGCGGTGACGGGCGCCACGCCCCCCACGGATCATCGGGGCGCGCGCCAGCCACCCACAGGAGGCGGTTGAGCAGGGTGCCGTCGCGATACGGGCCGAGCGGGTGGACGTGGACCCCGG
>JAYVRN010000418.1:0-5215 GCA_043776275.1 Myxococcales bacterium
CTTGATGAAGTCGCGGTCCTCACCCATCGTGGGGAGGATTCGCTTGATCGCGATGATCTTCTCGAAGCCCTCAACGCCGTAGGACTTGGCCTTGAAGACCTCCGCCATCCCGCCGACGCTGATCCGGTCGAGCAGGAGGTATTTCCCAAAGGGGACTGGCTGCCTCACTCCACTCGTATCGTAGCCGCACCTGCTCGACGATCTCAACGAAGAAGGGGCCTATACGCCTCGGTTTGCAGACGACAGTGAGATCGCTGCTCGCGTGTCCCGTGGTGGCGCCCCCATGGGTTTGCGCCCCCAATCCAATGTAGGTCCCCTCAGAAGTTTCCCGCAACTCCGAGTAACGCGT
Organism: Myxococcales bacterium; assembly: GCA_043776275.1. Classification (GTDB taxonomy): domain Bacteria; phylum Myxococcota_A; class Polyangia; order Haliangiales; family Haliangiaceae; genus JABFXX01. The sequence continues at coordinate 350 of JAYVRN010000418.1, forward strand.
TGCCATCGGTGCTGGACGATACGAAAGGCTGCATCGATTGCTCGCGTGTGCGACGACGGTAGTTCTTCACACCATCGTACACACCGTATGCGTACGTGAGGATCACGCCGACCCCGCCTACCGTGTTGATCGCTCGTACGGTCGGCGCACTCGCGTAGTGGTTGGTCCCGTTGTCATCGCAGGTCGAGCTCGAGCCGCCGACGTCGGAGACACGCGTGCACCACGAGCGCAGCACGAAGAAGCTGGTGAGGTTCGCGGCCAGGAACGTCCCGAGCACCACGCCGACGACGATCGCCTTGGTCTTCTCGCCGTTCTGCAGCTGCGCCGCGACGGGGACGAACGTCAGCGGCCAGTACCGCTTCTGCTTGGGTCTGCGCGCCCTCAGCTCGCCGTTGTACTTCGCCTTGATGTCGTTGAAGTAGGTGACGACCTCGGGCGGATACAGCGCCGGATCGAGCTGGGCATCGAGATCGATGCGGAGATAGGCGACGAAGTGATTCTCCGCGTCGAGGCCGCGGCCCTGGAAGAACGCCGCGAGCCCCGCGAGCCGGTGCGCCTCCGCGAGATCCGCCGGAGGGAGCTGGCCGCGCAGCAGGGGATCGACGAGCTGGCTGACCGCGAGCCAGTCCCCGGCGGTGGCCGCGGCGTTGCCCGTGCGCAGGACATCGGCCGGGCTCACCGGGGCTGGCGTCTGCGCGTGTGCCACCGGGCAGGCGAGCACGACCGAGAGCACGAGCGCGACGAGCCTCACCGCCATGTCGAGACCAGCCGCTGGAGGTGTGGACGCAGGATGTCGAGCACCTCGCGGGCGGTGCGCGCCGCGAGCGCGTCGCGGCTCAGGCCCTTGTCGCCGACCACGGAATCGGTGATCACCACGCGATCGAACAGCACCGTCGTCGCATCCGTGACCGTGACGCGGACGCGTGCGCGCGCGGTGGGGATCGTGGTGTCGGAGACCGAGAAGCGCTTGATCTCGAACGCCATCCCGAGGGCCGCACCAGCGCTCTTGACCGAGGCTGGCGTGACCTTCAGGTTCTTGATCGTCGGCGGCTTGGCCAGGTGGTGGTGGCGCTCCGCCCACGGCGCCAGCGCGCTGTCGAACGCCATCCGCAGCGGCGTGGTGGCATCGCCCTTCCCCGACAGCGTGAACAGCAGCGGGAGCAGCGGATCAGGTGCGACCACGGCGACGTGGGGATCCACCGGCGGTGGCGGCGTGCGCTCGATCGGCTTGTGCATCGCCTCGAGCTTCGCGTGGACGATCGGGAGGATCTTCGCCGACAGCTCGGCGGCAGCCTTGTCGATGTTCGGGAGGCCCTGCGCCGTCGCCTGCGTGCTGGCGAGGGTAGTGCCATCGACGGGGTTCCGGATGCGCAGCGTCAGCGTCACGAGATCCGCCTTGCTCGCACTGATCGTCCCGTCGACGATCAGCTTCGCGCGCTGCGGGACGGCCATCTTCGGGCCGATCACGACCACGTCGACGCCACCGGCGGCGAGGGCACGCGCGAGCTCGCTGGCCACGGGCTGCCCGTAGATCTCGAGACGCTGATCGGCATCGAGCGGCAACAGCGCCACCGCATCCCCGGGCGCCGCAGCCTCGGCGCGAGCACGGCCACCACCCGCAGCGAGGCCGACCGCGACGACGACCGCGAGGGGCAGGACGGAGGTGAGCCGGATCCCGAACATGCGGAGATCCTACATCGCGCCGGGGTCGGGAACCGCGACGGTGAACGTCCCGTGTTGATCGGACGCGACCTCGGCGATCGGCCGGTTGCGGTCGAGGCCGCTGCAGGTCGAGCACAGGATCTGGACCGAGGCGCCGACCACCGGGTTCGACGAGCCCGTGACCGTGAGGTCACCGCTGACGAATACCGCGGGCGGCAGGAGATAGCTGCCGAGCACGGCCGTCACATCGGTGTCCACGCGCGGCGCGCGCCGCGCTGCGGGATCGGACCACCGCACGTCGAAGGCACCACCGGTGGGCAACAGGCCCGTGACGTGACCGCTCGCATCCGCGATGAAGTGGCGTGACGACGCGCCGGCCAGCGCGAGCGCGCGGGTCGGGACCAGGTCCAGCGTCGCCCCGCCGAGCGGATCGGTGGGGCTGCTCGCGGTGGTAGAGAACGGCGTCATTGCCGGCGCATCGATCTGCGCGGGGACGCCCGAGGTCAGATCGACGGAGCCGACGGCGAGATCGGCCGGGGTCACCTGATCCCCCGCGAATACGGTGGTCACCGCGAACAGCGGCCCGGCTGGTGCGAACAGCAAGGGCAAGGCACCCGCGCCGTCGGTGGTGGTGGGGATCCGGACGAAGCCGGTGGCGATCGCGCTGGTCCCCGCCGTCACGGTGCCGACATTGGCGACGGTGCCGACGATCACGACCTTCTTCGTCAGCTGCGCCACGCCGCCACGCCGCACCGGTACACCGCCGAGGTTGCGGAGCTGGAGCGTGCCGTAGGCGATGTCGACCGCCGCGCCGACATCGAACGTGCCCGTCACTTCGAGCCGAGGTAGACCGGAGGCGGCGGGAGGCGTGACCTCGACCTTGACGCTCGCCCCGGAGACCGGGACGCCGAGCACGCTGAACGTGCCGTTCGCGGCCGTGGTGGTCAGCGAGGTGGGCACGCCATCGATCGTCAGCTGGACCTTCGCATTCGCGATCGCCGTGCCGCCCTGATGCACGGTGCCGGAGATCGCGCTGCCCGCAGTGACGGCGAGCACGGTCTGCGTGGGCACCACGTTGAGCAGCTTCCGCGGTGCGACGCCGGCGACCGCGGGGACCACGATCACGTCGTGGGGCTGATCGAGCAACCGCACCGAGTACGCCCCGCTCGCGTTCGCGAAGGTCTCGACGATCGCGCCCGACATGCCCTGTGGGATGAACTGAAGGTAGGCCGGGATGCCGGTCGAACCGTTCCGCACGACGCCGGTCGAGACCACGCCCGCTTCGAGGACGACCGGGCCCATGTCGAAGTCGGTGGCACTGTGGATCTGGATCGCGCGATCGATCAGCGGCGCCTGCACCGTGGCCGGCGGCGTCACGTGGAGCCGCGCGGCCAGCGTGTTCGCATCGAGGAGGGCGTTGACGGCGGCCTGGCCCTGCGGGCAGAACTCGCCGAGAGAGGGCGTGAGATCGAGCGTGACGTTGAAGGTCCCGGGCTCGGTCGCGAGGAACGTGATCTCCGAGTGATCCGACTGCGCGTCCTGGAACGCCACCGGCAGGCCGCCCTTCAGCACCCTCCACGCGTAGCTCGGGGTGCCGCCGGCACCGGTGTACGTACTGCTGACGCGGACCTCGCTGTCCGGGCCCGCGATCGGCTGCGTGGGCGTGTACGTCAGCGTGACCTGGCAGCCGCCGTCATCGCCTGTGTTGAGGCTGCCCGCGCAGCCGACCAGGCTCGCGAGACCCGCGAATGCCAGCGCGATCGAGAGTGCGTACGCCTTCATCGGACCTCCACCCGCCAGGTCTGGCGCTGGATACAGCTCGGCTGAGAGATCGTCGAGCAGGTGGGATCCCCATCGGGGCACGCGATCGGTGTGTTCTCGCGATCAAAGATCTCCACGCGGACCTCGACGATGTCGCCCGGCGTGAACGTCGCCGGATCGAGCTGGAAGCTGTTCGCGGTGGCGCCATTGATGGGCGCGTGGGTCGGCGCGCCCGGGCCCTGGAACGACCACTGGAACCGCGTGATGCCGAGTGAGGGATCATCGGGCTGCGGCGGATAGACATCGCGATCGTCGATCACCACCGGCACGCGAAACAGCGTGGGCTCGCTGATCGGCAGCGCAGCACCGCCGGTGGGGACGATCGGCTGGAACTGCGCGAGGCACGGTGGTGGCGGTGGCACCACGGAGATCGTCAGGCTCTTCGTGGTGGCCTTGTCGAGCGGATCGGTCGACGTGACGCGGACCTCCCACTCGCCCGTGGCCGACGGTGTGAAGGTCTTCGCGTAGGTGCGGTGTGCCGGATCGTTCGGGTTCTGCACCACCGCCAGATCGGTCAGCGTGTACGCGACCTGCGACGGCGCGAACACCTCCCAGATTGGTGCACCAAGCACCACCGGGCCATCGTCGAGATCGCCGACCTTGGCGTAGAGGATCACGTCGCGAGACGGCGTCACGATGAAGCTGCCGTTGCGCGCGAGATCGAGCTCGGGCGGGCGATCGAGCGTGACGATCACGAGCTCCTGCTCCGGCTTCGCGGTGGCGCCGAGCTCGTCCTTGGCCTCGAGCAGCACGCGCACGTTGCGGACGGGCAGTCCACCCGGCTTGCGGATCAGCGGGGCCTCGAACGAGGCGTGGTCGAGCACCTCGGAGTAGAACGGCTCGACATCGCAGTCCGCGCCGCCCGCACCATCGGTGCACGCGTACGCGCGCCAGGTGAACCGCACGTGGTGGCCCTCGGGGTCATCCGCGCTCGCATCGAGCTTGACGGTGTCGCCGCGGTAGACCTCGTCGCCACTCGCGAGGATGTCGATCGCCGGCCGCTGGTTGATCGTGTCCGTGTAGAAGCACCCCGGGGTGCCGAGTGCGGCACCGACGGCGACGACGCCGAGGATCGTGGACCGGGTCACGTCCCTTTGTGCTGCAACCGCCCTGCCACGCGCAAGTCCGGCAATCACGGAGTCGCCCGGCGTGGATCATGACAGCCGTGTCGCGGATCCGGGGGATCCGGCCAAGTCACGGATAGCAATCGAGACTCGGGCTGGCCCGGAGGTGGCACGGACCGTTGAACGTGAGGTCCTTTTCGACCCCGCCGGCCTTCACCCGGAGCCGGGCGATCTTCAGCTTGGCGACGGTGCCGGCCTTGTAGGCGACCCCATCGATCGTCGCATCGGTCTCGATCGAGACCTCGACCGTGCCCAGCAG
>JAYVRN010000419.1:0-5207 GCA_043776275.1 Myxococcales bacterium
GCGCGGGTGCGCCTCCGCGACGTGAACATAGAGCATCGTCTCGTCGATCCGCTTGTGCCCGAGCCACGCCTGCAACCGCCACGGGTTCACGCCGAACAACGCGGCGTGGGTTCCGAACGTGTGCCTCAGCGTATGGAACAAACGAACCGGCAAGCCAGCTCGCCGGCAGATCCGACCCATCGCCTTGTCCGCCTGATCGTCGGTCTTCGCCGAGCCGTCGAGGTTCCGAACGACGAGCCCTTCGCGGATCACAGACATCCGCTTGAGTGCGTCGTGCAGCCTCGTCGTCATCGGAATCGTCCGGCGCGTGCGGCCCTTTGGCGTGGTCGTCTCCTTGTTCCTCGTCTGGAAGTTCACGGTGATCGTCTTGGCAACCATGTCGACGTCTTCACGCCAACGTAGCGCCTTGATCTCACCGACGCGAAGCCCGGCCTCGCCAGCGAGACACGTGGCCGCGTACCACTCCTCGCCTTCGGCCTTCGCCGCTGCGAGGAGACGAGCATACTGCTCGAAGTCCCACGCGACGATCTCTGGCCGCTCGACCTTGAACATCCCGATGCGCGGCGCCTTCACGATCAACTCGCAGTCGACCGCGTACTTCATCGGCTTCGACAACACCGCGAGGATGTTGTTGATGCGCTTCTTCGAGAGCGGAATCGCGACCAGGTCGGCCCGAAAGCTCGCGACCTCAGGAGTCGTGATCTTGTCGAGCGTCATGCGTCCGAACCGGGGCTCGAGGTGGTTGTCGAAGATGATGTTCTTCGATCGCACCTCCGAGGGCTTGTTACACCGGCCCACGACCCACTCCTTCCAGAACCTACCCTTGAACCATACAGAGAACGTCGGCACCTCCTGGCTGGGCTGAAGCTTCGGCGCATGAACATCTCGGATCGCGCGTTGCTCGGCCTCGTGGGCCCCGACCTTGGTCGCAGGTAGATCATGGAACGGTCCGGGAACTCCGGGCGTGCCAAAGAGCAGCTGCGTCTTGCCGTCGAGGGTCTTGATGGTGGTCCGGAAGAACCACCGCTTCGTTCTATCGTCGCGTCGTACGGGCATCTCGATTGCCTTTCCTTCGCGACCCGCTTCGACCACGAATCGACTTTTGCACGAGCGCGCGCATCGCGCTATCGGTCGCCGCCGACAACCGCGGTGTCGAGCCAGGCAATGATCGATCCTCGTCGGAAGATCATGCGCTTGCCAAGCCGCTTGTGCGGGATCGCTCCGCGCGCCGCGTACTCGTAGGCCGTGTTGCGGTCGACCCCGAGGTACTCGGCCACTTCATCGGCCGTCATGATGTCGCCTCGGTGAGACCGGTCTGCGTCGGCCACGCTCGGAGGCGACTGCTGGCGGCCGGTGACTTCCTGGAGATAGCGAAGCCCTCCGGTGAAGACACCGAGTGCGATCATCTTCGCGAGCCGCCGGGGATCTTCGAAGGTCATCAGCTCCATGCGCTCGGCAGCGGAGCCGTTGTCGTTGCTCGGAGGCGATGGGGTTGGCTTCAGCGTCGCGACATTCTTGCTGCTGTTCCGCATGTCACGCCGCCGGCTTCTTCGCGACGAGGGAGCGGATCCTCGCCACGGCATCGGGCACCGCGAGCTGCTTCAGCTCCGCGAACCATCCACGTAGCTCCTGCGGCGACAGCTGTGCCGCAACCTCACGCGCGAGCGCTGCTTCCTCCGCATCGAGTGCCGACTGGATCGCGATGAAGTGCGCCATCTCCGTCGGCGAGATCGGCGGCAGCTCCATCGTCGTGGGCGTCAACGATGGGACGTCGATCACCTCGCGCTCGGTCTTCCCCTTGGCGGCAGCCTTCTGCCAGTCGAGCGCATCCTTCAAGGTCTCCTTCAGTCCACCCGGACCCGACGAGGATCCGGTCATCAGCGAAGTGATCACTTGAGTCACGACGGCTGCGATCATCGGCTCGAACTGCTTGAGCAGACTCGGAGGCTGTTCGGGTTCAATGTCCTCGCCCTCTTCCTCCTCCTCGTCGTTCCTCGGTGCCTCTGGCGGCGGCAGCATCGGCGCCGCTGCGTGACGAAAGAATCCCTTCGACGACGCGAGCCCCTTGAGCCAGTCAGCTTGCGCATCGGCGAGCACCTTCACGCCATCGCGAAGCGTCTCGGCCATACGGAACCCCAGCTCCAGCGTCTTCGCGTTGTGCTGGAACGCCATCTGGGTGGCGCGCACGTTCGCCTCGAGGACAAACCGGGTACAAGAACAACAAGAAGTCCGACGCGAAGCTAGTGCTGCCGTTCCGCGGCGCGGCGAAGGGGGAGTAGTCGAAGCGACATAGTCCGGATCAGTCCGCAGCTAGCGCACCGTCCTCAGCGCTGCGGTAGTCGAAGTCCAGCTTCGTGAACGATTCGAGATCCGCGAGAGAGATGTCCGCGTGCGAGCGGACCTCGCATTCCGATACGGAGATGCCGTCACACTTCCCGATCGTTTCCTCGAATCTTAGAGCGAGTGCCTGCACGGCCGCGAGGCGCTTCGGGTCGTCGTACGCTTCGGCAGGACACGCGACCCACAGAATCAAGCGATACGGCACTTCGGCAGGGAGTTCCTCCGTGTCGTGGTCCAGCGACACGAAGAGCGCTGAGATGTCATGTGCTGCCTGCTGTTTGCTGAGCTTCGAGAGGCGTTCGTGTTGCTGGTCAAGGCGGCGGTTGAATGCGTCGGGGAATGCCGGCCTGCTGTAACGCTTGCCTAACCATCGGGCGAGCAGTCGAATCTCGCCAGGTTTCAGACCCAACGCGCTTGGTTGAGCTTCGAGCAACCGTTGCTTGGCGACGTTTCGTCGGTGGCGAAGGTCTAGCTCAATGAACGATTCGTCGAGCAGACGGAGATGAATGACGCGCGGATTCTTCCCTGCCACGTACGCAGGGTTGGACGTGGCCACCGGTTTGGCCAGGACGCACTCGGCGTCGGGTTCCTTCTCCGGCAGCGTGGCGATGTCGCAGTCTTGTGAAATCACTACTGCGTGCGTGAACTGGTCGCTCTCGATGGCGAACTGCTGGATCTCTGCGATGTGACCTTGTCGCCATCTCATCAGCTGTTCGCGCATCGAGGCTTAGCCTTAGCTCTTGATCACGTCGTCGAGCGTGGCCGCCAACAGAGAGCGTCGTTCGTCCGCGGAACGCTCCGGGAATCCCTGCGCAGCTCGACGCTCCGCGAGCGTCGGCTTCCTGCGATCCGCGATAGCGCGAAGCTCTGAGATCGCGGCCATGATGTCGGTCTGCTTCAGGCTCCGTGCAGAGAGCAGCGCGAGCAAAGTTTTGCCGCTCACCAGCGGTCGCTCGGAGAGCTTCGTTGACAGAGAGGTCGCTAATTCGCGCGCGAGCAAGTAGAGCTCACCAAGCCGCTCTGCGTTCTTGTCTTCCGCCTCGAAGCGTTCGCCATACCAGTCGTAGATGGTCTGACGTTGCACTTGGCAGACTTGGGCGAGCTGCGTCTTGTTCAAACCGAAGCGGCCCTGAATGGCAGCCAGCTTCTCGGCGGTATTGGGCGCAGTGGTGATCGGCGGTGGACGCCGGTAAGTAATCTCGGGTCCACGTACCGACGACACGATCGGAAAATGTTCAAGCCACGGCGCGACCGGCTCAACGTGTGATGACGAACACGCCAACCCCAGCAACACCAAGCTTGTCGCAGCAAGTCGTCTCGCAGTCAGCTCAACGAACTGCTCAAACGAGACGTTCGTCGTCGTGCTCGGCGGCGTGAGCATCAACCAGACCGCGTCAGGCCCCTGAGCAAGGATGGTCGTCTTCATTCCCAAACCTTGAGCGCGTGCGGCGTCACGAGTTCGTCCATGAACGTCTTGTGCGCGATGTTCTTGAGCTGCCAAAGGCACTGACGCACCATCGTCGTGTCGAAATCGGCTGACATCTCGGTGAAGTGGTCCATATCCAAGATGGTCAGCAAGTCACCATGTTTGAGGTCCGGCTTGATCTGAAAAGCGAGGGTGTCTGTTTCGAGGTCCGGCGGTAAGAAGATGCCGTTGCGGTTTTGAATGAGACGCACGTGCATCTGACCCACCGATGTGGCCCCGGAAACCTGATGTAGCTGGAGCGGAGGCTCTACGTAGTGCTCACCAGAGAACCCCCGCAGTCCAGGTTGCACGTATGCGTCCCACGTGTCGCCGTCGCGTGGACGGATCAGGTCGACGTACCTGAGTCCGATGCGCGTGACGAGTAAGCCACCTACGACGTTCGAGATGATCTCCGCGGCCTGGAGTACACGCTCGTGAAAATCGTCGAAGTCTTTGTAGGCTGACGTTTGGACGACAACGAATCCGTCGTTGACGATGACGTTGTACGTGCGTTCCTTCGAAAGGAACTCCCATCGCCATGTCATCGTCGACTTCGGTTGTGCTTTTAGGCCGAACGAGATCTCTTGGACCTGCGTCGTGTTGTTGATCGGATACCCAGATTTGCGAAGTGCGTCCTGGATCTTTGAGATGTAGTCGGCCATCGCCATCAGGGGCGAGAACCGAATCTGACCCAGCACAAGGACCAGCGGTGCTTTCGAGAGCACTCGCTTCTGGCCTTCGCGCAAGGATGTACTTGACGCTTTACCTGACACACGGAAACTGTAAGGTCAAAGTGTCAGGTACACAAGGAAGTTTCGTCGTTCATAGTCGATATGCCAAGCTATTCAACGATTTCCCCAGGGTTACCTCAAGGCATCCGTCGGGCCACCGCCGTGCGAGGCCGATGGCTTGTTGTCCGCGATCAAATTGTTCCTCGTCGACATGTCCGGGCGCTCTCGAGGACGGGAGCCTACTTTTCTGCCGCCTACCTGCGCGACCAGTGCGCCAGACGAGCATCGAGATCGACAGGGACGGGAAGATCACCGTCTACGTAGAACCGTGGAAAGGCCTCGACGCGCCGGATCGCGAAGCGGTGGGCAACCTATTGGCGCGTGTTCGGCTGCGAGCGCGGCGTCAGTGGAGTTGGCTATCCTCCCGAAGTTCGTCTCATCGGAGCCATCGCATGCCAACTGAGTTCAACCTACCCGAGAAGCTCGTCGGTTTCGCCGTACACGCGGCCACCGGCAACGAGAAGGCGCTGATCAGGTACGGTGAGTTGGTCTCGCCCAGCGATCCAGCACGCGTGCAGCAGGTCCTCGAAGGCCTTCAGGGTACCGTCTTCTCCCGCATCCCCGGATTTCCCGACCCATCCCAGGTACGTCACGTTGTGGTCGTCGTCCGT
>JAYVRN010000420.1:0-5197 GCA_043776275.1 Myxococcales bacterium
GGCGTCCAGTTCCGGCCGATCGACAAGATGGTGATCAACCTCGAGGGTGGCATCCGCACCCTGCCGTTCTTCGGCACGTCCATCGGCTACTTCTTCTAAGAGCTGTCCCTCAAAGCTGGCACTCGTGTGCGCACCTTGTGGTTCAGGCTGGTTCGCATCCGTGTCCGTTCCGCCGTGGTCTGGCGGAAGCCAGGCTCATGCAGGGTTGGGTACGGCGCCATACCAGCAGTTCGCCGAGCGACCACGATTGCATCGGGTGTCCGCCCCCTCTCCGCGGCAGAGAACCCGCCGTGGCTGGAGAGCGTGTTTGACTCGGACAGGGCGTCTTGCCGCCCCCGGGAATGAAGCTCGAGCGTGCGGTCGAGAATGGTCCGCACGTGCGGATCGTCGGCCGCAGTCCCGTGACGCGGCGCCGTCGACCCGGGCGGTCCACGGTTGCGTGGGATCGGTGAACACCACGAACGCCGCAAGCGTCGCCGAGATGGCATCGCGATCCCCGCAGAGTCCGCACGCACCGCAGGCGTGCACCCGAACGGCGAGCGTCTTGGGCACACGTGCACCACAGAGGCAGTGCTGCGAGAGCGCGGTGGTCTGGGGCAAGGCTCGAAGCACGCCGCCGGCCCCCCCCAGCGATCCGCGCGACGGCGGCGGCCTCCCGTTCGATCGCCGCCAGTAGCGTGGCCGGCGAGAACGCCGCGAGCGCCGCTCCCCAGCGCCGCGCCCAGGCGCCGACGTTGCAATCCTCGACGACGAGCTGATAGCCGTGGTCGCGCACGAGCGCGGCGGCGACCTGCCGAGCGTGGTCACGGCGCGCCTGCGAACTGGCCGCCGCCTCGGCCGCTGCGCTGACGCGGCCGCGGCGGTAGCTCGCGGATAGCTGATCTCTGCGATAGGCCTGCAGCGGCTTGCCATCGGAGCGCGCCTTGCGCGGGCCGGCCGGGATGGCGAGCACGGGTGGCAAGCCCGCGGCCTCGCGTCGCCGGGCTCGCTTCTCCTGGCGCTTGGACCCCTGGTACTGGTTGCGATTCGCCGCACGGCGGGAGCGCTCGAGGTGGCGCTGCCGACGACGATCCCGGATCGCCTGTCGCCGGGCGCCGGCCTTGGCCGCGGCGCCCAGCTCGATGCGATGGATCTGCAGATCACGTCCGTCCTCGTGAGACGCGACGGTGATGTTCGAGACGTTGACGTCGATGCCCGCACGTCGGCGCAGCGTCGCGAGCGCCGCCGTTTGACGGCGCGCCATCGCCGCGGGCGCCACGTAGGGAACCGCGAGCACCAGGAGATGCGCCTCGTAGCGCCAGCCACCGGCGGCCTGCGGATCCCGCCGCCGGACCAGATCGATCTTGTGCCACCGCGACGGATCCGCGAGATGGTGATCGAGGATCGGCTGGTTTGACGGCGCGACGGGGAGCCGCACGGGCAACACGAGCGAACCTCCCGGCAGCCCGGAGAACACCACCACGAGCGGGCCCTGATGACTCCACCACGAGTCCTGTGGATCAGCGACCGCGCGCATCCGATCTGGCTGGAAGAACCGCCCGTCGGACTGGGTGTATGCGGTGCGATGCCCGGCGAGAGATCCGTGGAGCCGGAAGGTCTCCCACTTGCGTTCCTTGGTGTGAGATCGGGCGCGGCCAGGGATCCGCGTGAAGTCAAACCAGCGCCCGACGTGAGACATCCCGAGCGTGGCGCCGCTGGCATCCTTGAACAGGTGACGCTCGGTCGCCGTCCACACGTTGTCCGCGAGGTGCATCGCGAGCGCCTTGGTCACGAACCGCCGTAGGTGCGGCGCACGGTCGACGTGTCGATACGCGGCGCGTTCGAGGTCCTCGCGAGACAGTCCGAGGCGCGTGCGAACCGCGGCGGTATCTCGAGACCGCTCGCGGTGGGCCGCCCAGTAGGCGCGCGCCCGATGCCGCGCATCGCTCTGGACCGCGCGCCTGCCGCTGTACGCCGCGGAGAACATCGACTCGATCCGGTGGCGCATGACCGGATCGGTCGTATCGAGCGTGAGGCGCATGACCGACAGTTCGTCCTCGCGGCCTCGAGACCACGGGACGGACTTGTTCGGGCCGCGCGTTCGCTTGTGGGCGAGCGGCGAAGCCACGACACATCCTCGCCCGCCGGTGTGACATCGCAACGGCATGCGATCTGCTGCAAGCGAAGTCCTGGTCGCGCTGCCTCGCCACACCGTCGACGACGTGGTTCGACGACTCGAAATCCCCGAGCAGCGTCGAGGCAGGCCGTGGACACTGCGGCTTCGGCGCCGGGTGCTCGTCGTGTGTGTCGCACAGCGCACGAACCTGACGATTCGTGAGCTCGCCGCGATGCTCGAGATCTCGAGCTCTCAGGCGCACCGATCGTCGTCGATGTCACCCGCCGCCGCGCGGTGCTTCTCCTGCAGACCGTCCCAGCCGACCTCCGATGGTCGTGGGTGCTCGATGGAACCCTCGTGCCGACCCGAGACCACTCCACCACGGCGAAGTCGAAGAACTACCGCTGGTCGTGCAACGCTCAGGTGCTGATCCGCCGTGTCGAGCTACGGGTGATCGCCATCGACTCCCGTGGACCTGGGAATCGCAACCATCCCGTCCACCACCGCGGGTCGGACATCGAACAGCTCTGTCAGCGGCGCCAACGAGTCCTGGCCGACGGCGGTTATCGCGAGATCCGGGAGCTCGTCACACCGGTGTTTCGAAACAATCGCATCGTCCGCGCTCGTGCGTGGCGCCGGCGAGGCCGCGTTCTACGGGCAACCGTCCGGGCTGTCGCATTCCTGCACAACCAGCGTGCCGAATTGCGGGACTGCTCTTAGTAGTGCGTCGAGTGACCTCGAAACGCGAAGTGTCTCTCGGCAACCTGCTAGCGTTTGCGGCGCAGGTCACCGACGCGCAGCGTGACTTTCTCCGCATCGAAGTACTCCGCCAGCGGGATCGTGAACTTCCGGCTCGCGCCGGTCAGGTCCTTCCACTGCTGCGCATCGATCGTCCCATGCGCCTCGAGAAACGCGAGCAGGCGCGTGCGGAGCTCCGCGATCACCGCGCTGTGGACCACGAGGTCCGGCTTGACGCGCGTCACCAGCTTCGCGGCGAGGAGCTTCGCGAGGGCGGCATCGACCTGCGGTCCTGGAGCACCGATCGCCGTCGGTAGATCCTTGGGCCGCGGGGGCTCGAGCCGCGCGGCCTCGAGGGTGGCCAGCAGCTTGGTCTCGAGCGGCGACAGCGGGGCGGGGCGCGCCGCGGCCTTGCGCACGCGATCGGCGTCGCTGACCAGGGCGCCGCGGACCTGGAGCCGGGCGAGGATCGCATCGTAGGCGCGCGGGGGGAGCGCGGCGGGGAGCTGGGTGCGGAGCTCCTCGCGGAGCACCCCGTCCGGATCGGCCGCGATGCGCGCCGTGATCCGCGCCTCGAGCGTGGCGACCGCCTCGGCGTGCAGGTAGTGCGTGTGCTCGCCAAGGCCGGTGACCAGCAGCTCGCCGCTGGCGACCAGGGTCTCGAGCGGTGCGGCGAGCGCCTCGACCGGAGCGCCGGTCAGCCGCACGAGATCGCCGATCGTCACGCCGGCGAACGAGGCCGCGAGCACGTGGAGCGCCGCCTTCTGATCCTGACGTGCCGCCGCGAGCCTGCCCACCACCTCGGCGTGCTCGGTGCCGCGCCGCGCCTTCGGGGCGAGCACCCGGATCACGGTACCGCCGCCGATCGTCGAGCCGTGGGTGGCCGTGGTCACGAAGCCGCGGACGATGAACCGATCGCCGGGGAGCGCGCCGAGTGGGGTCTCCGCATCGACGCGGAGCTGCGCGAGCCCATGCGCGCCGGGGGCGAGCTCGGTGGCCCCGACCAGCACGAGCGTGGCGAGCACCTGCGTGGTGGCATGGTGGATCAGGACCTTGGTGCGGGGCCCGAGTGGCGCGGGCGCGCTCGCGAGGTGGCGGAGCTCGACATCGAGGATGTGCGAGGGCGCGACCAGCTCGGGGTGGACCACGATGTCGCCGCGCGAGAGATCTTCGACGGCCAGCCCGCCCAGGTTGATCGCCGCCCGGTGCCCCGCGACGGCGCGCTCGACGACCTGCTGGTGAACCTCGATGCCGCGCACGCGGGCGCTGACGCCGCTCGGGAGCACGCACAGCTCGTCGCCGATCGCCACCTCGCCGCCGAGCACGGTGCCGGTGACGATCGTGCCGATGCCCTTCACGGTGAACACGCGATCCACGGGGAGCCGGAACACGCCGGTGGTCGCGCGGGGCGGGAGCTCGTCGATGATCGTCGCGAGGATCCGCCGGAGGTCGTCGAGGCCGGCCTCCGTCTTGGTCGAGACCGGGACGATCGGGGCCTCGGCGAGGAACGTGCCGGCCACCGCCGCGCGGACCTCCTCGGTCACCAGGGCGAGCCACTCGTCATCCACGAGATCGCGCTTGGTCAGGGCGATCAGACCACGGCGGACGCCGAGCAGCTCGCAGATCTCGAGGTGCTCGCGGGTCTGCGGCATCACGCCCTCGTCGGCGGCGATCACGAGGCACACGAGATCGAGGCCGGTGGCGCCCGCGACCATCGACTTCACGAACCGCTCGTGGCCTGGCACGTCGATCACCGCGATCCGCCTCTCGCCGAGATCGAGCCGTGCGAAGCCAAGCTCGGTGGTGATGCCACGCGCCTTCTCGACGGGTAGCCGGTCGGTATCGATCCCGGTCAGCGCGCGGACGAGCGAGGTCTTGCCGTGATCGATGTGGCCCGCGGTGCCGAGAACGATCGGGTGTGACACGAGGCTACCGGAGCTCGCGGAGCTCGCGCTTGAGGACCTTGCCGGTCGGGTTGCGCGGCAGCTCCGGCAGGAACGTCACCCTACGCGGGCGCTTGAAGTCCGCGAGGTGGGTGCGGCAGTACTCGATCACCTCGGGCGCCGTGATCGACGTGCCCTCACGGATCACGATGAACGCCGCGAGCGTCTCGCCCCACTCCGGATCGGGGAGGCCGATCACGGCGGCCTCGAGGATCGAGGGGTGAGTGTGGAGGTGGTCCTCGATCTCGCGCGGATAGATGTTCACACCGCCGGAGATCACCATGTCGTGCTTGCGGGACTCGAGGTAGTAGAAGCCATCCGCGTCCTGGCGGCCCATGTCTCCGACGGAGAAGAAGCCCTCGCGCTGCGATGACTTCGTGGCCTCGTCGTTCTTGTGATAGCCGGAGATCAACGTCGAGTT
>JAYVRN010000421.1:0-5191 GCA_043776275.1 Myxococcales bacterium
GCGGTCGTGCCGCAAGCCGGCTTGACGCCCGCGATCGGGTGCTCGAGGCAGCAGATGACGATCGATTCCTGGACGGCCAGGGCCTCGACGTTGTGGTGATCGTCGAAGCAGGCCTGCAGGGTGTCGTAGGGCTCGGCGTCGCTGCCGCTGCCGCCGCATGCAGCGAACAGGGGAGCAGAGCAGAGTGCAGAGATCACGAGGATGGTGAAGGGGCGCATGACTGGATCCTTGTTGCGAGCGGAGAGGAAAGTGGGCCAACCCGAGATCGGGAGGCTGTCGAATCGCCTAGCTGAAACGCGCCGCGGTGGTGCCTCGGGCTCCAGCCTCGGCTCACTGCCAGCCGCTCCAGGTGATCGCGCCATAGAGCTCGATCTTCACCTCGACCGTCATGGGCGCGGTGTCCTTGTTGCGGAGAAGCAAGAACCACTCGGCCTGGGCGGTCGGCGTGAACGCATAGGTCGCGCTCATCACGCCCAGCTCTTCCTTGACGGTCTGGGTGCTGCCGCCGGCGTGTCCGTGGATATTCCAATCGAGCTTGGCGACCGGGGCCGTCAGCGTGATCATCGCCAGATCCTGGGGCCCGCCCGTGAAGATGCTCTCGGCGAGCTCGCCTACCAGCAGCGCCTTGGGCCCCATCACGACTTGCCGAGGCGCCGCATCCGGGGTGCCCGCTGGCGCATCCGGAGAGCTCGTACCCCCATCACTGCACGCCGAGACGGCAAGGACCAGGATCGCGGGGAGGGACAGCTTCATCGGACGCGGCATGGTGGCGAGCTACGCGCCGCCGGGGAATGCGAAGAATTTTCGCACCCCTTCAGGAGCTGACGCAGAACAGGAACGCGACGTGGTCGAGCTCGGCGTTCCCGGCAGATGGATCGAGGATGTTGATCCGTACCGACCACAACCCCGTCATGAACAGGTTGACGGGGGAGACGTTGTACGTGCCATTCGCGGTCGGCGTGACGACCGCCACGACCGCCGTGCCGTGGCCGTGATCGGGCATGAACGGCACGATGCTCAGCGTGGCACCGTCGAGCGGTCCGGGGTGGGAGATCTGCACGACCCAGGCATTGTTTCCCTTCTGCGGTGGTGCAGGGGTGCTCGACACCAGCTTGAACTCGTAGCCGTTCGCACCGATCTTGACCATGCCGGGCGTGTAGGTCGTCGCGCGTCTCACTGTCACAGAACTTGGGCGCGTCGATCGGCACGGCGTCGACCGCGGCGTCGAGCGCCGCGGCATCGAGCTGGATGGCATCGGACGCCACGGGTGGGGTGTCCTTGCAAGCGGCGGTGATCGCCGCCGTCGCGATCACGAAACGAAACCCAGCGGCCATGTCGCACGCTACTCCTCGATCGTGCGCGGTCGGGTGTGAAAAGATTTCGCAGGCGCGCTCGAGATCGGGCGTGTTACCCGTGAGTCCCGATCGGCCGCCGGAGGTCGACCGAGCTCCCCGTGCTGGACGTACCCGCCACAACCGAGTTGCCGCGTGACGCCATCGGCGTCGGACTGCGCCCCGTGCACTACCCGTTCATCGAGGCGCACTGGCCCGAGGTCGGGTTCTTCGAGATCATCAGCGAGAACTTCATCGATGCGCCACCGGTCGCGGCGCGGCACCTCGCACAGATCTCCGCGCGGTATCCCGGATCCTTCGCCGGCCTTTCAGGCAGGGCCTGGGTTCGTTGGTGGGCATCGTCGCCGCCACGCACCGTGAGCGACGTGAGACGCTGCACGCTCCGTGCGATCTAGTCCGATGGCCGTCGATCTCGAACCCGCCGTCACGCTGCCGTGGCTGATCCGGTTGCGATGGATGCTGCTCGCCGGGCAGCTGATCGTGCTGCCCGTAGCGCGCTGGATCTTCGGAGTGACGCTGACCTGGTGGCTGTTCGCGCTGGCGCTCTCGTTGGCAGCCATCTCGAACCTTGCGCTCGCCGCGGTGGTGCCTCGCACGCGCTGGACGCCCGCTCAGCTGATGGGCGGGACGCTGATCTTCGACACGGCGCTGCTCACGGTTCAGCTCGCCGCGCTCGGTGGGGCGACCAATCCGTTCACCGTGTTCTACCTCGTCTACATCACCCTCTCGGCGGTCGTGCTCAGCGCCCGGTGGACGACCGTCATCGCGGCGCTCGCGATCGTCGGGTTCGGGTTGCTGTTCCTGATTCCCGCCGAGATGCACGTCCATGCCAGCGGCCCCCCCCTCCTCAACCCGCACCTTCAAGGCATGTGGGCGGCGTTCGTGCTGGCGGCGTTGTTGATCGCGTTCTTCATCCGGAGGATCTCCCGGGCGATCGCGCTGCAGCGCGAGGAGATCGCCACGTTGAGGGAGAACGGTGCACGTAACGCGCGCCTGGCCTCGCTCGCGACGCTCGCGGCAGGTGCTGCCCACGAGCTCAATAGCCCGCTGTCGACGATCGCGGTCGCGGCGCACGAGGCGATCCTTCGGGCACGCCAGCCCGGCGATGATGGCGGTGCCGTGGCGCGCGATCTCGACCTCATCCTGCACGAGGTGGATCGCTGCCAGGAGATCCTGCATCAGATGGCCGCGCGGTCCACGGATGCCGATGTTGCCGAGGCAACCTCGCTCGACGAGTTGATCTCGAAGGTGCGGGCACAGCTGGGGGCCGAGCGGGAGCAGCGGCTCGACATCCGGATGTCCGGAGACCAAGAGGCACAGCTCGTGGTTCCCTCCGTGCAGCTTGTTCAGTCCATGTTCGCGCTGATCAAGAACGCGCTCGAGGCGAGTCAGGCCGAGCAGCGGGTCGAGGTGAACGTGCACCGTGATCCGCACATGCTCGCGATCACCATCGAAGACCACGGCGAAGGCATCGCGCCTGAAGCCCTCGCGAGCGTCGGCGAGCCCTTCTTCACCACGAAGCAACCTGGCGCAGGGCTCGGGCTCGGCGTGTTTCTCGCGCGCGCGTTCTTCGAGAGCCGGGGCGGTGCTCTCTCGATCGCCTCGACCCCCGGGGTGGGGACCTGCGCGACGGCACACTGGCCGCTGGACGAGGTCGGCCGATGACCAGCGTCCTGCTCGTGGACGACGACGAACGGCTCCGCGAGCGGCTGGCGGAGGCGTTCCGCGATCGCGGCCTGGAGGTGATCGTCGCCCAGAACCATGCGACGGCGCTCGAGATCGCGCGCGCACGTCCGATCGATCGGGCGGTGGTCGATCTCCGGATGCCCGGCCCGAACGGCCTGGTCGTGGTTCAAGATCTACTGGCGATCCAGCCGGCGATGCAGATCGTCGTCGCGACCGGCTATGGGAGCATCGCGACCGCGGTCGAGGCGATGCGGCTCGGAGCGCGCGACTACCTCACGAAGCCCGCGAACGCCGACCAGATCCTGTCGTCCTTCGAGGTCGAAGCGGATGCTCCCGAGGATCTCGATTTCGAGGTCCCCTCACTGGCGAAGGTCGAGCGCGAGCATCTCGAGCGAGTGCTGCAGGACTGCAACGGGAACGTCTCGAAGGCAGCGCGAGTTCTCGGGATGCATCGTCGATCGCTCCAGTACAAGCTGGCGAAGTTTCCCGTGAAGAAGTGAGCTCTCCGGGTGCGAAGGATTTTCGCACCCGATACTGGATCCTTCCGTGAACCGACAATCTCCGATACGACGTTGATCATGTTGTTCGAACGCTTCCGCGCGGCGCCTCTCGTGCTCTCGTTCTCACTCGTCGCCACGGCGGCCTGCGGGGACAACGAACACGCCCACGAGCAACCTGATGCCGCGGTTCCGGTGGACGCCGACACCTCTCCCCGCGCCGTGACCCTCCGGTTCGCTCCCAAGGTCGGCGCTGCCGCCTTCGCGTGCGGGCAGACCTACACGCACATGGGCAGCGAGGACACGACGATCACGCCACGTGATTTTCGGTTCTACGTTCAGGACGTCGAGCTGCTCGGGCCCGGTGGCACCCGCACCAGCGTGGCGCTCGATCAGGACGGCGTCTGGCAGTACCAGACGCTGGCGCTCCTCGACTTCGAAGACTTCACCGGTGGGTGTGCCGATGGCACACCCGAGACCAACCCGACGATCCGGGGCAAGGTCCCGCCCGGAACGTACACGGGGATCTCGTTCACCGTGGGCGTCCCCGAGGCGCTGAACCACAAGGACCTCACGACGCTTCCCGCGCCTCTCAATGTCTCTGGACTCTGGTGGGGCTGGAACTTTGGCCACATCTTCTTTGCCGCCGTCAGCCACACGGACATCACCACGCCAACTCCAGGTACCAACGACCACTACGTCCACGTCGGCAGCACGGATTGCACCGGCGATGCGGCGAACGGCGAGACGGTGACCTGTGCGAAGCCCAACCGGCCGCACGTCGAGCTCACCGGCTTCGATCCGACCACCGCCACCGTGATCGTGGATTATGGTGCGGTCCTCGCCGGATCTCAGCTGGCCACCTCGGATGGGTGCCACTCGTTCACGGAGACGCCGTGCACCCCGCCGTTCCAGAAGGTCGGGCTCGACTTCACGACGGGGCAGGTCACGGCGACGCAGACGGTGTTCCGAGCGCCGTGATGGTTCTCCGGGTGAGCGCGGTCGTGGTGACCGTGGCGCTGCTGGGGTGTGGTGACAACCTCGAAGGTGGCGCCGACGCGACCACGGACGATGCGGCGGCTGACGCCGTCGCGGATCCGTACGTGTGGGATCTGCCTCCTGGGTTCCCCACGCCCATCGTGCCCGCCGACAACCCGATGTCGATCGACAAGGTGGAGCTCGGACGGAGGCTGTTCTACGACACCCGCCTTTCGGGCAACCAGACCTTCGCCTGCGCCTCGTGTCATGCGCAGGCACGGGCCTTCACCGATGCACTTCCACTCGCGATCGGGTCGACCGGGCAGGTTCATCCACGCAACTCGATGAGCCTCACCAACGTGGCGTACCTGGGCCGATTCGGCTGGGGAAATCCACTGCTCTCTGAGCTCGAACAGCAGGCCGTCGTGCCGATGTTTGGCTTCGAGCCGGTGGAGCTCGGGTTGCGCAACCTCGAGAACGAGCTGCTGTCGCGCCTCTCCGCCGAGCCCGTCTACCAGCAGCTGTTCCCGAAGGCGTTTCCTGCCGATGCCGCGCCGGTCACGGTCGCGAACGTCGTGCGGTCGATCTCGGCATTCGAGCGAACGCTGATCTCGGCGCGCGCTCCGTTCGATCGCTGGCAGCGAGGCGAGGTGGACGCGATCTCTGATTCGGCGAAGC
>JAYVRN010000422.1:0-5175 GCA_043776275.1 Myxococcales bacterium
GCTCGCCCTGTTCATGATGATCGTCACGCCGGTCCGCTGGGTGGTGCAGGCGATCACCGGTGTGCTGCTCGCGCCGTTCGGTGAGGCGGTCCGCACGCGCCCCGCGCGCGATCTCGCCGAGGACGAGTTCCGGAGCATGGTCGATGCTGGCGCAGCGCAGGGCCAGGTCGATGCACGCGAGCGGCGCCTGATCCACCGCGTGTTCGAGTTCTCCGACAAGAAGGTCGGTGACGTGATGACGCCGCGCGAGCGGATGTTCGCGCTGTCCTACGACCTGCCGATGGGCCGGATGGTCAAGGAGGTCGCTGCCCGCGGGTTCTCGCGCGTCCCGATCTACCAGAAGTCCGTCGACAACGTCCGCGGCATCCTCAACGCCAAGGATCTGGTGAAGATCAGCATCGGGCAGCCCACGGGCCGCCCGCTCGGGGAGCTGCTTCACGAGCCCCTGTTCGTCCCGCGCACCACGCCGGTCAAGCGGCTGTTCCTGACCTTCAAGCAGAAGAAGGTCCACATGGCGATCGTCGTCAGCGAGTACGGCAAGGTGCTGGGCGTGGTCACGATGGACGATCTGCTCGCGCAGATCTTTGGCCAGTTCCGCGACGAACGCGCCGAGCTCCAGAGCTCGATCCCCGGGCGGCCGCGCGTGCGCACGCCGGCGCCCGGCGTGGCGACCACGCGTCCTGCCACCGATCCTGGATCCCTGGTCGACGGCACGGGCCCCAGGCCTCGCATGGACGCCATGGGATCGATGGGATCGATGGATGGAATGGATTCGATGGACCCGCGAGACCACAGCGTCCCGGTGTCGAAGATGGATGGCTCCGATCTCAGCGGCCCAGTGCCGCGCGCGGAGTCGGCCCCAGGCGATCTCGCCGGGGTGCTCGATCCGCCGCCGCCGCCGCGGTTGATCCACCCAATCGACGAGGTCACGCCGCCGGCGATCGACGTCGACGACCTGATCGCCCAGGGCGAGCTCGACCAGCAGGCGCAGAAGGACAAGAAGTCCTCGTGATGACCACCTCCACCTTGGTGCTGGTGATGATCACCTGCGTGCTCCTGCAGGCGTTCTTCGTCGCGGCGGAGGTCGCCCTGTCGGCCGCGGACCGTAACCGGCTGCACGAGCGCGCGATGGCGGGCAAGCCGGCGGCGGCCCGCGCCGAGAAGATGCTCGGTGTTCCGCAGGTCACCCTGGCGACCACGCTGGTCGGCGCGAGCCTCGCTCTCCTGGTCGGCGTGCTCGCACTCGGCCTCGAGCTGGTCCAGCGCGGCTTTCACCCGATGTGGGCGCCGGTGTTCGCGGTGCCGCCGTTCCTCGTGCTCGGTCACCTCGTGCCCAAGCAGATCGTGCAGGTCCACGCCGACAAGATGGTGGACGCGCTGTCCACGCCCCTGCGCTATGCATCGTGGATCCTGCGGCCCGCGGTGATCGTGGTCGGTGGGTACGCGAGCTTGCTGACCAAGATCACGCGCACGGATCGGAAGAAGGCGTTCGTCACCCGCGACGAGCTCGCGCTCCTGATCGAGAGCGAGCCCGAGACCGACAAACCCGAGATCAGCGCCGATGAGCGCGAGATGATCGCGAACGTGTTCGAGCTCTCCGAGTACAAGGTCGGCGAGCTGATGGTGCCGCTGTCCGAGGTCACGGCGCTGCCGGAGGATGCGGCGGTGTCCGAAGCGGCACTCGAAGTCGCGGACAAGCAGCACTCGCGGATGCCGATCTATCGCTCGCGCGTCGACGACGTCGTGGGCATCGTGCACGTGTTCGACATCCTGCAGGCCGCCGGCAAGAACGACGGTCGCAGCGTGGCCGCGCTCGCTCACCCTCCGACGTATGTCCCCGAGACGATGAAGGCGAGCGATCTGCTCAAGCAGCTGCAGAGCGAGCAGACCCACCTCGCCATCGTCGTCGACGAATACGGCGGTGCCGTCGGCATCTGCACGATCGAAGATCTGCTCGAGATCATCGTCGGCGATATCGATGACGAGTACGACACCGAACCGTCCGCGATCCGCGCCGAGAAGCCTGGCGTCTGGCGGATCGAGGCACGCACGAGCGTGGCGCGGGTCAACGCGGAGCTCTCGCTCGGGCTCCCCGAGAGCGAGGACTACGAGACCATCGCGGGCCTGTTGATCGAGAAGCTACGTCGGATCCCCACACCGGGCGAGACCATCCCCGTCGGTGGCGTGCTGATCGAGATCGTCCAGGCCACCGACCGGGCGGTTGAAGCGGTGCGGATCAGCAAGAAGAAGAAGTGATCTTCGCGAACCCGTTCGACGGGGCGCCCGATCCGATCGCGCGCCGTGCGGCGGAGCAGCTGCTCGCCGAGCTCGCCGGGATGGGACCGCCGTCCGAGGGCAAGATGTTCGGCGTGCTGGTAGCGGCCGATGCTGTCGGGGAGCTGGTCACGTTGCGCGCGTTCTCCGGCATGCTCGACGGGAGCTGGGAGCGGCCCGGGTTCGCGCCACCGCTGTTCGATCCGCGGGCGTGGGAGGAGATGTGGCCTGCCGGGCAGGCGCAGCTCCGGGCCCACGAGCTCGCCCTCCGCTCACTCGACGAGGATCCGGCGCGGCTCCGGCGGAGGGCGCAACTCGAGACCGCACACAGCCTGCGCGAGGCGGCGAGCGAATCGCTGCGCGCGAAGCACCGTGTGCGCAAGGCCGAGCGCGCCGCGGCGCGGGCCGCCGGAGGAGATCTCGAGGCATTGGCGCAGGCCAGCCGTGGGGACACCACCGAGCGGCGGCGGTTCGATGCGGAGCTCCCGTACGCAGCGCTCACGGCGCGGGTCGCCGCCGACGATGCGGAGCGCACGGCGATCGAGCAGCGCCGCGCCGACGAATCGCGTGCGCTGATGAAGCGCGTGCACGACAGCTACATCATCACGAGCTATCGCGGCGAGCGACGCCCGCTCCGCGAGCTGTTCGCACCGGGAGAGCCACCGGGCGGTGCGGGTGACTGTGCGGGGCCCAAGCTCCTTGGCGAGGCCTATCGTCGGGGCCTGTGCCCGGTGGCGTTGGCCGAGGTGTGGTGGGGGCCGCCACCAATGACGGGCGGGCGGCACGCGGGCGTGTTCTATCCGTCCTGCCGGGGCAAGTGCGGCCCGATCCTGCCGTTCATGCTCGACGGCCTGGACGTCGCCGAGCCGACGGTGTTCGGCGCGCGACCGATCGGCGCGGAGCACCCGCGCGTGGTGTTCGAGGATGCGCACCTCGTGATCGTCGACAAGCCGATCGATCTCCTCTCGGTGCCCGGGCGCAGCGGCGCCCTGCGCGATTCGGTGCAGACCCGGCTGCGCGCGCGCTATCCCGAGGCGACCGGGCCGATCGTGGTGCATCGCCTCGATCTCGAGACCTCGGGTCTCCTGCTCGGCGCCAAGGACGAGGCCACGTATGCCGCGCTGCAGGCACAGTTCGCGCGCCGGGAGATCGACAAGCGCTACATCGCGTGGGTCGCCGGCGAGGTCACCGGAGAGCGCGGGAAGATCGAGCTGGCGCTCCGTGGCGATCTCGACGATCGGCCGCGCCAGATCGTCGATCCGGTGCACGGCAAGGCCGCGATCACGGAGTGGGCCGTGCTCGCCCGAGAGGGCGGTCGCACGCGGGTGGCCCTGGTGCCCAGGACCGGGCGCACCCATCAGCTGCGGGTCCACGTCGCTCACCCGGAGGGTCTCGGCATCCCGATCGTCGGCGATCGTCTGTATGGCACGCCGGCGGACCGGCTGTGGCTGCACGCGGAGCGGCTCGCCTTCGTGCACCCGCGCACCGGACGTCGGATCGAGGTCGTTCGGCCAGCGCCGTGGTAAGCAACGGCCCGTGGATCACCAGCAGCTCCTCGACGTGCTCGATCAGGTGCGCTCCGGCGCGTTGAGCCCGGGCGACGCCGCGTCGAAGATCGGCGCGCTGCCGTACGCGGAGGTCGCGCACGCCGTGGGCTCCACGATGATCGATCACCATCGCGAGCTGCGCACCGGTGTCCCCGAGATCGTCTACGGCGCCACCAAGACGGCGGAGCAGGTCGCGGGCGCGCTCCGCGAGCTCGCGCGGCGGGCCGGCGGGGCGATCGCCACCCGCGTCGATGCGGTGAAGGCCGAGGCGGTCGCGGCGCTGCTGCCCGAGGTGGCGTTCCACGAGCTCGCGCGCGTGTGCACGCTGGGGACCGCGGGGACGCGGCCCATGGCGGGCCCGATCGCGATCGTGTGCGCCGGGACCAGCGATCTGGCGGTCGCCGAGGAGGCCGCGCTGACCGCGGAGTTCCTCGGTGCGCCCGTGGTGCGGATCTCCGATGTCGGTGTCGCGGGGCTGCACCGCTTGCTCGCGCGGCTCGACGAGATCCGAGAGGCAGAGGTCGTGATCGCCGTCGCCGGAATGGAGGGGGCGCTGCCGTCGGTGCTGGGCGGGCTGATCGATCGGCCGCTGATCGCGGTGCCGACCAGCGTCGGCTACGGGGTCTCGATCGATGGCCTGGTCGCGCTGGCCTCGATGCTGAGCGCGTGCGCGCCCGGGATCACGGTGGTCAACATCGACAATGGCGTCGGCGCGGCGATCGCCGCAGTCAAGGTCGCCCGACTCGCGGTGCGGCGATGAAGGGCCAGCACCTGCACATCGACTGCGCCAGCGGCGCGGCGGGCGACATGATGCTCGGGGCGCTGCTCGATCTCGGCGTGCCAGTCGACGTCGTCGGCGACGCGCTCGACGCGATCGGCGCGGGCCGCGCGCGGCTGCGGGTCACGAAGGTCACGAAGCACGGGATCGCGGCGACCGATCTCAAGGTCGCCACCGAGGGCGAGCTCGCCGGGGCCCGGCGCCACGTCCATCCCGCGGCTGGGGCGGTCGCGCACGCCACGGGGCATCATCATTCTCACGCGCACGATCACGCGCACGATCACGCGCACGATCACGCGCACGATCACGCGCACGATCACGCGCACGATCACGCGCACGATCACGCGCATGATCACGCGCACGATCACGCGCACGATCACGCACACGACCACGCGCACTATCACTACGCCGATCTTCGGGCGCGGCTGGTCGAAGCGCCGCTGACCGAGGGCACGCGCCGCCGCGCGCTCGAGATCTTCGACCGCATCGCGCGCGCCGAGGCGAAGATCCATGGCGCCACCGTCGCCGAGGTCGCGTTCCACGAGGTCGGCGCGATCGATTCGGTGGTCGACATCG
>JAYVRN010000423.1:0-5170 GCA_043776275.1 Myxococcales bacterium
GCCATCTCGAGGTTCGCGTGCGTGCCGGCGAGCTCGTAGACCTGACCGCGCTTGCCGGTGAGCGGCAGGTAGACCGGCACGCGGATCACCTTGACGAAGAAGTACTCGGCGAGGAGCCCCGCGATCTCGGCCTCGACCCGGTTGCCGCGCTTGTGTGGATCGCCGACCTGACGGACCTCGTACGCATCGGCGGCCGTGCGCGCGCGGGCCTCCTCGATGTTGTGGCGGAGCATCAGCTCGTGCGCCTTGCGCATCGCGATCTCGGCCTCGTGCTGGTTCGGGCTGCCCGCGAGGGCGAGGAGCTTACGGATCCGATCGAGAGCGCGCTCGACGGCGGGCGCCGGGGCGCTCGACGACTCGGGCCGGCCGGCGGCGCGCCCATCGATGCCGCGCTCGGCGCACACGCTCTGGAACGAGGGGCCGTGAGCAGCCTCGTCGTGGATCTTCAGCACCTCGTCCACGTATTGATGCGCGAGCTCGTGCTCGAGCACCGAGATCACCTCGGCCCACGGCCGCGCGAGCACGAGGGAGCGCGACAGCTCGAGCGTGCGCGTGGTGCGGTTCCATTGCCCGAGGCGCCGTGTGGTGTCCGAGAGCACGAGCACGGGATCCACGAGCTTGCCGCGGAACCTCACGTGGTTCTGCCACGCGACCTGCGTGCGCAGCTCGCGGAGCAGGGCGGTCTCGAGCGCGGCCGACAGCGCGTGGGGATCCGGAGTCGTCACAGCCGCAGTCTACGGCACGAGTCTGAGATGCGGCCGCGCGGCGGCCACTGGGGGATCGGCTTCGGCCTCGGTGTCATCGTCGACCTCGGCCTGGAGGCGCTGTGCGGGTGGGTCGCCGCCGGAGAGCAGCGCCAGGAGATCGCGCGTGGTCAGGCGCGCGGCGACGTCGGTGCCCTCGAGGATGCCGGCGACCAGGGCCCGCTTGTCGGCGTGCATGAGGACGATCTTCTCCTCGAGTGTGCCGCGGGTGATCAGGCGGTACACGGTGACCGGCTTGGTCTGGCCGATCCGGTGCGCGCGATCGGTGGCCTGATCCTCGACGGCCGGGTTCCACCACGGATCGAGGTGGATCACGTAGTCGGCGCCCGTGAGGTTCAGGCCCGTGCCACCGGCCTTCAGGGAGATCAGGAAGGCATCGCCTTCGCCCGCCTGGAAGGCGCCGACGATCGCCTTGCGTTGCGCTGCCGGCGTGGAGCCATCGAGGTACTGGATGGCGAAACCCTGCCGGTCCAGCTCCTCACGCACGAGGGCGAGGTGCGAAGTGAACTGGCTGAACACCAGCGCGCGGTGGCCCTCGGCGCGCAGCTCGAGGAGCAGCTCCACGGCGCGGCGCAGCTTCGACGATGCGACGGGCGAGCTCGGATCATAGAGCTTCGGGTGCGAGGCCAGCAGGCGCATCCGGGTCAGCGCGGCGAGAACGTGGAACCGGCGCTGCTCGTCGCGCACGCCCTTCATCTTCGCGAGCTCGGCGACCGCGGCGAGGCGCGCATCCTCGTACAGCGCATGCTCGTCGGCCGAAAGCGAGATCGGGACCTGGATCTCGGTGCGCGCGGGCAGCTCGCGGGCGACCTCGCCCTTGGTGCGGCGGAGCAGGAACGGGCGGATCACGCGCGCCAGCGCTCCGCGCGCATCGGGATCGATCCCGCGCTCGATCGGGGAGGCGAACCTGTCGCGGAACTGATCCCAGCTCCCGAGCAGGCCGGGGAACACCACCGAAAACAGGCTCCACAGCTCGCCGAGGTGGTTCTCGAGCGGTGTGCCCGAGAGCGCCACCCGGAAGCTCGCGGACAGCGCGCGCGCGGCCTTGGCACGGCGGGTCGAGGGATTCTTCAGTGCCTGCGCCTCGTCGATGATCAGCGTGCCGAACGGTACGGCGGCGAGCAGGGCCGCATCACGCACGAGCAGCCCATAGCTCGCGATCAAGACGTCCTTCTTGCCGAGACCGGCGAGGCACGCGGCGCGATCGGGTGCGGCGCTGTACAGCACGGGGCGCAGCGAGGGCGCGAACTTCGCGAGCTCGTCCATCCAGTTGAAGCACACCGACGTCGGGGCGAGCACGAGGGCGGGCCCGGTCCTCGCGCGATCGAGGAGCAGCGCGATCGCCTGCACGGTCTTGCCGAGGCCCATGTCATCCGCGAGGCACGCACCGCCGCCCCACGCGGCCACCCGCGACAGCCACGCGTGACCCTCCACCTGATAGTCGCGCAGCGTGGTGCGCAGGGTCGCCGGCGGGCGCGGGCGCAGCCGGGTCGAGGACGCGAGCTTGTCGGTCAGCTCCTGCCACGCGGTCGCCTGATCGACCTTCGCGCCGGCCTCGCGCAGCGCGACCATCGCCGGCACCGCGCCAGGTGATAGCTCCATGCGCTTCTTGCCGACGAACGTCTGATCGGCCACCGCGCGCAGCCGTTCGCGCAGCTGCTCGGTCAGCTCGATCCATCGGCGATCGTCGACGCGGACGAACCGCTGCTGCCGGCGCGCCGCATCGAGCAGCACCGCGAGCTCGATCCGGCCCGCCTCGATCTTGAGATCTCCGGAGATCCCGAACCAATCGCGATCGCGGTCCACGGTCACCCGCAGCGCCTTCGCGCCATAGGTCCCGACGACGACGGGCGTCTGGCTGACCCACTCGGTGTCGAGCTCGGGAGCCCAGCGCTCGAGCCGCGTGATCAGCCCTAGAGCCTCGTCGGAATCGGCGATCCGGAAGCAGCCGGGCGGCCCTTCTTCGGCGATCTCGGGATCCCCGATCAGGCGGGCGAGCAGGCCCTGTGCGCGAGGCGCCTCGGCGCCGAGCTCGCGGCGCAGATAGGCACGCTTGCCATCGCGTACGAACATCACGTCGCGCGGCCCCACGCCGGGCGGGTAGAGCGGCGCGCCCGGTGCAGGCCGCACGAACAGCTCGAGCTCGAGCGTGGCATCGGGGAGGAGGCGCAGGCGCACCACGGTCCGCGGCGTGGCGTCGATCGCCTCGCCCTTGAGCGCCTCCGGGATCGAGATCGGGACCTTGGCATCGAGCCGCGCGAGGTGATCGAGCAGCTCGGTGTGGCTCTCGCGCGGGAACACGGCGCCGTGCTTGACCAGCACGCTCCACAGCCGGCGCGCATCCTCGCCGAGCTCGAGCAGGAGGAACCGACCGCGGGTGTACTCCTCGATCAGCACGGGCTCCCCGGTGGCGAGGTTCCCGAGCGCAGTCTGGGCGAGCGCACGATCGAGCGGCTCGCCGTCGATCGCGGGCTCGATCCGCAGCCCGTCGCCATCGGGGACGGCGGTGAAGCCGAGCACGGCGCGGATCAGGGCCACCGGCTCGTCTCGCTCGTTGACCAGCCGCGGATGATCGACCGCCGCGGCGAACGCACGGGCGGGGTAGCTCGCGGCGTGGCGCTGGTCGGGGTGCCAGGCGGCGAGCACCTCGGCGATCGTGCGATCCTGTGCACCGAGGCGCTCTCCGTGCTGCTCGAGCAGCCGGACCGCGCCGATCCGCGCGCCGCCGCTCATGCCCCGCTTGGTCTGCTTGCGGACGATCGGGGTCAACGTCGGCGTGCGGAGCTCGTACTCGATCTGCCACCACACCTCGATCGCGGGTGCCGGCTTCTCGGCGGCGGCGGTCTGCACGGCCAGCTCGGCGAGCGCGCGGGACCATCGCGGCCGCAGCAGCTCCTGCGCGACCATCGTGGCCTCGGCGACGCGCTCGGGATCGGCGAGGAGCTCGAGCGTGGTGTCGACGAGCGCGAGGGCATGGGCGCAGCGCGCGGGCTTGCTGGTACACGCGCACGAGACCACGAGCTCGTCGTCCTCGCTCGCGAGCTGGGCCTGCGCAGGCAGACGCCCGAGCGCCGGGATCGTGAGCTCCTCGCGTTCTTTCCAGCGCACGGCGCGCTCGCGTGCGTCGAACGACCACTTCTGCTCGCGGCGCCAGGCGAGCGGGCGCGGACTGGCCTGCTCGGCGATGAGAGCGCGCTCGTTGCGCAGGAACTGCCACAGCGGGCCGAGCCCGGGCGCGGCAGGTGCATCGGGCCGCACCTCGGTGCGGGCCTCCGCGACCCGCGCGGCCTCCTCCTCGAGCCTCGCCATCGTGGTCGCGGCGAGCGCATTCGCGGCGTGAGGCAGGTAGCGGCGCACCACCGCCCAGGCGCCGGTGTCGCGCAGCGCGAGGCCGTACAGCGTGTGCGGGTTGACGTAGGTGCCGGTCACGCGCGTCAGGAGGAGATCCGCCGAGAGCTGGAGCGCGTGCGTCACGCCGCGCTCCTGGGCCCACGCCGCGAGGTCTTCTCGGGTCTCGAGCAGCCCTGCCGGTGGTTGCACGGTCGCACGTGGGGCGCGGTCCAGATAGGCGAGCGCGAGGGCGACGACGTGCTTGCAGGCCGAGCCGATCGGGCACGTACACTGCGTGAAGATCCGCCCGTGCGCGAGCTCGATGCGCACGTGATAGCGCACCGAGCCCACGACGATGCCTTCGACCGTGTCCCCGGCGACGGTGCAGGTGGCGACGTGGCCCGCGCGGAAGTACGCCTCGCCGCGGGGATACGCGTACCCCGTCAGCCCGCGCAGGTTCGCGACGGTCAACTGGGTGGCGAGCGACACGGCCCGCGAGGATAGCGATCATCCGCCGAAAGTCGATACCGGGGCGGCGACGCGATATCGTGGCCAGATGCAGGTGTCGGCGTGGATCCGTAAGGTCCTGTGGCGATCGGATCGGTGGTGCGCGGAGCTCGAGCAGCTCCGCCGGTCGCTCGCGGCGGATCCCCAGACCACGAAGACGATCCAGCGCACGGTCGACCTCGCCCAGGCCACCGAGGAGCTCGATCCGGATCGCTCGCATGCCCTGGCGCTCTATCTCGCGGCCTGGCGCGCTGGCCACACGATGTCCGGCGCACGTGTGCGGCCGCTCGCACGCGAGCTGCGTGCGTACGTGACCCTCGCCGAGCTCGCGCTCGCCGACCATGCCGAGACCGGCGATCCGGACCACCTCATCGCGGCCGGCCGGGCGTTCTTCGACGGCGGCCTGACCGAGCGAGCCACGGCGGTGTTCCTACGCGCGACGGAGCAGCACGCGCCGCTCGCGAGCGCCGTCGAGGAATCGCCCGGCCTCGCGGATGTGCGCACCTTGCTCGCGATGGCGCGGTTCGCGCAGCTCGAACCGGAGCGCGAGATCGCGGCGTGCCTGGAGC
>JAYVRN010000424.1:0-1624 GCA_043776275.1 Myxococcales bacterium
TGGTCTTGCCCGGCAGGTTGAACGACGTCGGGCCCGTGTCCTCGGACTGGCCGTAGATCTCGCGGATCGGGAGATCGATGCTCGCGAAGAACTCGAGGATATCGGGGGCGATCGGCGCGGCGCCGGAGATCAGCGATCGGGCACGGTCGAAGCCGACCGCCGTCTTCAGCTTGCCGATCACGAGCTTGTGCGCGAGCCGGTACTGGGCATCGAGCACGCGCGAGATCGGGAGCTCGCGATCTCGCTTCGCGTTGACCTCGGTGCAGACCTTCCGGGACCAGTCGAGGAGGCGGCGCTTGACGCCCGTGACCTCGCCGAACTTGCCCGCCAGCACGGCGTGGAACTTCTCCCAGATCCTCGGCACGCCGAAGAACACCGTCGGCCGGCTCTCCTTGAGGTTGTCGGGCACTTTCTCGATCGATTCCGCGAAGTAGACCGTGGAGCCGGCGGACGCCGGCATGTGGATCGTCGCCATCTGCTCCGCGATGTGCGAGAGCGGGAGGTACGAGAGCGAGACGTCGGTGTCGACGCCACCGCCGATGTCCATCAGCGTCCGCGCCGTCCACGCCAGGTTCTCGTGCGAGAGCATCACGCCCTTCGGGGGACCGGTGGTGCCCGACGTATAGATCAAGGTCGCGAGATCGGCCTGCTCGAGCCCATCGACGCGCTGATCGAGATCGGCCTCTGGCGTGGCCTCGGCCTTGGCGAGGAAGTCATCCCAGGTCAGGACGTCGTCCCCGGTGGCCGTCACCCCGCGCATCATCACGATCCACTTGCACAGCGGGAGCTCGGAGCGCTTCGCCTTGAGCTTGGCGAGCTGCGCCGCGTCCTCGACGAGAACGACCAGTGCCTCGCTGTGATGCACGATGTACTGGACCTCCTCGGCCGAGCACGTCGTATAGATCCCGGCGGCGGCGCCGCCCGCCATCATCGCTGCGTGGTCGAGGATCACCCACTCGGGGCGGTTGAACCCGAGGATCGCGACCTTGCCGCCGCGCTGGAACCCGAGCGACATCAGCGCGCGAGCCGCGGCGCGGACCTGATCCACATAGCCGCGCCAGGTGGTGGGCTGCCACCGGCCGTTGATCTTCGCCTGGTAGGCGATGCTCGACGGCCGATCGACCGCCTGGCGGAGCAGACGTCCGGGGATGTGCGGGGAGCTTCCGACGCGGGTCGCCACGGGCTAGTTCTTCGCCTTGCTGCCTGCGAAGTACGTCGTGGAGCGCTTCTTCCCCTTGGTCTTCAGCGAGCCGTCCGCGATCAGCTTGCGGATCGGGAGCGCGAGGTCCTTCGTCGTGGTGTTCAGCTGCTTGTTGATCTGCTCGATGCGCAGGCCGGGATTCTTGGCGACGAACGACAGGAAGTCGTCCTGCATCTTCTCGAGCTCGGTTGCGGTCCGCTTCGCTCCACGCCCACGCCCACGCCCCAACCGCACCGCCGACCCAGACCGGGATCCGCCACGAGACAGTGCCTGCTCCAGCCCCTCGACGGCTGCCCTGCGCGCGAGCTCGGTGACCTGCGCGACAAAGCCATCGACGAGACGCTGGATATCAGATTGGAGATTGGCCATTTCGATTCATCCTCGCTTTGCTGAAATTAAGAGTCTAACGGCTGCGAAATTGAA
>JAYVRN010000425.1:0-5157 GCA_043776275.1 Myxococcales bacterium
GCGCGGATCAAGTGCTGACCGGCTCGAACCAGCGCGGCGGCAAGGTCACCACCGAGGCCGATCTCCCGGCGCCCGCGCCCGGCGGGACCGATGCGCCGAGCACCGTGGACTATCCGTACAGCGACAACGTGCAGCCGAGCCCGATGATGCTGGTGTGGCCCGCTGTGCGGACCGATCTCGATCTCACGGAGACCACGTTGCTCGGGCTGTTCCTGAGCTCGTTCGCGGGTGACGAGAGCACGCCCCTCTACAAGCGGCTGATCGACAGCAAGACCCGCGTGATGGATCTCGGTGCGAGTGCGGTCTCCGCGTCGGAGAGCGACGATCACGGCCACCCGGTGTTCCTGTCGATCGAGGGGGTCCGCGCCGACAAGCTCGATCCGCAGACCCTCGCCAAGGTCCGCGCCGAGGTGATGTCCGAGCTCGGGCGGATCTCGAAGCTGCCCGACGGCGATCCGGAGCTCGCGACGATCCGCACCCGGGTCGAGGCGCGTGCGATCGATCTCAAGCGTCAGCTCGCGAAGTTCCTCGATTCACCGCCGGGCTTCGGCATCCGCGGCACGAGCGCGGCGTGGATGAACCACATGGATCGGCTCGCGAAGATCGCCGGCGTGCGCAAGTCGCTGACGCTGAAGCCCGAGCTCGCGACGATCGACAAGCTGCTCGCGGCGGGCGGGAACCCGTGGCGCACGCGGCTCGCGAGCTGGCACCTGCTGGAGCAGCCGTTCGTGGTGGCGGCCAAGCCGAGCACCCAGCTCCGCAAGGACGTCGATGCGGCGCGTGATGCGCGGATCGCCGCGGAGCTGGTGCGCCTCGGTGGGCAGTACGGCACCAAGGACAAAGCCGCGACGCTCGCGAAGTACCAGACGGACTATGACGCGCAGACCAAGATCCTCGAGGCCGCCTCCGCGGCCACCCCGCTGCCGCCGCTGGTGCCCTCGCCGCCGATGACCTTCGACGACGAGCTTCAGTACACGACGGCCCCGGTCAACGGCGTCCCGGCGTTCACCGCGAACATCGCGTCGATGCAGAGTGCGCGGCTCGCGCTGTCGTTGCGGCTGCCGCGGGTCGCCGACGCCGACGCGATGTACCTGGGCATCCTGCCCACGCTGATGAGCGAGGTCGGGATCGCGGACGGCAAGGACGTGATCAAGAGCGAGGACATGCGCGAGCGGATCCGCAAGGAGATCCTCGAGCTCTCGGTCCACTACAGCGAGGACCTGCGCACCGATCGCGCGGAGCTCGTGATCGCGGGTGCGGGCAACGATGTGGCCGAGACCAAGCTGGCGCTCGCCTGGATGCGCCGCGTGCTGCTCGCCCCCGATTGGCGCGTGGACAACCTCCCGCGCCTGCGCGATGTGGTGGATCAAGCGCTGACCGCGACACGCGCCGCGATGCAGGGCTCGGAGGAGGGCTGGGTCCGCGATCCGCACGATGCGTGGTGGCGCCAGGACTCGGCGGTCCACCTCCGCATCAACTCGTTCCTGACCCAGGCGCACGATCTCCACCGCCTGCGCTGGCAGCTCCTCGATCCGATGGACGCCAAGGTCACCGCCGAGACCGTGATCTTCCTCGGCAAGCTCGCGGAGGCGCGCGCACTCCCTCGCGCCCAGCTCGTGCAGCTCGCCGCGGCGCTCGGCGATCCCAAGGCCAAGGCACCCGCGCAGGGTGCGCCGTATCTGGCGGCCGCGGCCAAGCTGTCGGCCCCCGGCAAGCTGCTCGCCACCGCGGCGGGTAAGGATCTGACCGCGCTGCTCGCGGACCTGCCGGATGGCTCGCTGGCGGCGGACTGGACGTACCTGTGCAAGCAGATGGCGGCGGATCTCCAGGTCACCGCGCCGGCCGCGCTCGCGAAGCTGGTGAGCGTTCGCGAGGCGATCGTGCGGCGCGGTCGCGCGCGGATCACCGCGGTCGGTTCGCCGGCCAGCCACGCCGCGCTGGCCGCGAACCTGTCGGCCCTGGTCGACGCCATCCCCGATGTCCGCGACCGCGCGGGCGCCGTGCTCGGGGTGCGAGCGCATCCGATCACGGATCGGCTGAAGGATCACGACAAGGCACCGGGACCGGTCACCTACGTCGGCCTGTTCTCGCCGGCGACCTCGAGCGGCGTGTTCATCAATAATGCGCCGTCCACGAGCCTCGCCCAGACCTCCGAGAGCGCGATCCTCGACTACCTCAGCTCGAACACGTACACGGGCCATGGCGCCCACAGCCTGTTCATGAAGACGTGGGCCGCGGGCCTCGCATACTCCAACGGCGTGCATCCGCTCGTGCGCAACGGTCAGCTCGAGTACTACGCCGAGCGCTGTCCCCTGCTGCCGCAGACGATGCGGTTCGTGGTGGACCAGCTCAAGCAGGCCAAGCCCGATCCGAACATCGCGCGCTACGCGATCGCCGGTGCGTTCGATTCGCGGATCGCCGAGGGCTACGAGGAACGCGCGTTCGCGATGGCGAACGACCTCGTGGACGGCCTCACGCCCGAGGTCGTCCGTGCGTTCCGCAAGGCCGTGCTCGCGCAGGTGGACCGCCCGGACCTCGCGCAGCAGCTGTTCAGCCGGCTCCCCGCGGTCTACGGCAAGGTGATGCCGGGGTACGGCACGCCCTCCACGGACGCGCCGACCAACTTCGTGATCGGGCCGGCGAAGCAGCTCGATGCGTACCAGGACTACCTGCGCGCGGCCGTCGACAAGAAGGCGGTGCTGCACCGCCTGTACCCGCGGGACTTCTGGATCCCCGCGAAGCTGTAGTCAGCGCGCGATCACGCCGACCACGTGTGAGCTGCGCTCGTGACTACGTTCGCTCGGCGAGCGCGACGTGGCTGTGATCGGTGCGCGGGATCGTGTTCGCGAGGTCCGGCGGCAGCAGCGCCTGCGCGGCCTCGGGCGTGCTCACATCGTCGGCGAGCGCGAAGCCGCGCTCCTCGAGGTACGCCGGCAGCGCCGCGGGATCCCAGCCCCACTTGAACGGCTCGCCGATCCGGGCGACCGCGGCCTGGACCAGGCGCGTGGCGAACGAGGTCTTCTGCCCGGGGACCTTCGCCTGATAGGTCATCGCGAGCTGCGAGCCCGCGCAGCTGTAGGTGGCGATCGCCGCGAGCGAGGCGTCGATCGCCGGCTCGGTAAGGTACATCGTGACGCCCTCCCAGATCGTCAGGGTGGGTGCCGCGGCATCGTGGCCGGCGTCCGCGAGCTCGTCGCACAGCTCGTCCATCGGGCGGGTCTCAAAGTCCCAGCTCACGTAGCGCGCGGGGGACTCGGCGCCGATCCGCTGGAGCGTCCCTCGCTTGTGGCCCTGGGTGGCCGGGTGATCGACCTCGAACACGACGGCCTCGGCGAGCTCGGGCATCCGCAGCGCCCGGCAATCGAAACCGGCGCCGAGCAGCACCACCTGCTGGCCTCCGGCATCGACGAAGTTCCGGACCGCATCGTCGAGCAGCTTGGTGCGGACCTGCATGTACGCGATCCAGGACTTGAACCCGGGCAGCTGCGCGAGGACGGTGGGGCGGCGCTCGTCGAGCATCCGCTGGATCCGCGTGGAGGCGAACGCCACGCCGAACGGATCGTCGGCGATCCGGACGTCGTCGGGGAGGAGCATGCCGAGGCCTCGCGCCGCGGCCACCCACTGGGCCGTGCGGCTCGGGGTGTCGTCACGCATTGCGCGCGCTGATCTTGTGCGCCATCGCGGAGGGGCGCTCGAGGATCCGGTAGTCCTGGTCCTCGATGGCGAGCCGGCCGTCCTCCTCGTGGACAAACACCAGGTCGTACTCGATCTCGGCGTCGGTCAGCTTGTCGACGTGGGCGCGGTCCGCGTGGTCCTCGGCATAGCCGACCATGCCGTTGAAGGTCACCAGATAGCCGCCGATGCCGCCGCCGGGGTCCGGGGCGGTCTGCTCGAGGATCGCCGAGCTGTCCATGTGGAGGGTGGCGCCGTTCATCTTCACGGACGTCACCTGCGCCTTGTACCCGTCTCCGGGAACGCCATCGGTCGCCAGCCACTTGATGCGGACCGGGCGGTCGGGGTTCAAGCGGAAGTTGACGAGGACATTGCTCATGACCTCAGGATATCTGCTAACTCAGCGGCATGCGCTACCTGCACACGATGATCCGCGTGCGCGACCTGCCCGCTGCCCTCCGGTTCTTTTGCGAGGGCCTCGGGTTGCGCGAAGTGCGCAGGCGGGATCACGAGCAGGGCAGGTACACGCTGGTGTTCCTGGGGCAGGAGGGCGGCGCGGCGGATACGCCCCAGCTCGAGCTCACCCACAACTGGGATCACGAGGACATCTACACCGTGGGCCGGAACTTCGGACACGTGGCCTACGAGGTCGCCGATATCTATGCCGCGTGCAAGCGCCTGATCGATGCGGGATACGCGATCAGCCGTCCACCGCGCGATGGCCGGATGGCGTTCGTCCGATCGCCGGATGCGATCAGCGTGGAGCTGTTGCAGGCCGGAGCCGCGCTCGCGCCCGCCGAACCGTGGGTCAGCATGACGAACGTCGGCGAGTGGTAGATGGCGAAGACAGGTGAAAAGATCACGAAGGTCGTCGCGCAGAACCGCAAGGCCACGCACGACTTCCACGTCCACGAGCGCATGGAGGCGGGCATCGCGCTCCTCGGCTCGGAGGTGAAGAGCCTGCGCGACGCCAAGGTCACGATGGCCGATGGCTGGGTGGAGATCCGCAAGGGCCAGGCGTACCTGCACGGGATCCAGATCAATGAGTACGCGCAGGCCAACCGGTGGGGCCACGATGTCTCGCGAGCCCGCAAGCTGCTCATGCACCGTCACGAGCTGGAGAAGCTCGAGACCAAGACCCAGATCAAGGGCTTCACGTTGATCCCGCTCGCCCTCTACTTCAAGGGGAGCTTCGTCAAGGTCGAGCTCGGCCTCGTGACCCACAAGAAGCAGTACGACAAGCGCGCGACGAAGAAGGAAGCCGACGACAAGCGTGAGATGGACCGCGCGATGAAGCAGAAGAATCACACCTGAGTGCATAACGACGCTTGCATGACAGGCCGTTTATGCGCATAACTATGCGTATGGTGCATGCGCGGGTCTCTCTGTTCGGCGCCGCCGGGTACACCGGCGTGGAGCTGGCCAAGCTCCTGGCGCTCCACCCGGGCGTGACCCTGGTCGCCGCGGCGAGTGACACCCACGCGG
>JAYVRN010000426.1:0-19333 GCA_043776275.1 Myxococcales bacterium
ACGGTGGTGATCGTGAGCTGCGTACCGAGGAGGTCGCCGATCGTGCATTGTCGGGCCGCCGCGGGCACCGGCACGTTGACGATCATGCGCTTGGCGAGCGCCTCGATCTTGGCGGGGTCGCCGTCGGGTCGCTTCGCCTGCTTGCTGCCGCACGCACCCAGGGTCATGCCCAGGGCGAGCGCGGCGACCAGGCTAGACCGAGATGATCGTGCCGACATCCTCTCCTTTGAGTGCAGCCAGCACCTGGCCTGGCTTGAGGCCGTTGACGACCTGCAGCTCCTTGCACCACTGCGCGCGGGGCAGGTACTCGATCACCACGCGCTCGAGCACCACGTCGGGCAGCATGCGCGCCTGCAGCTCCTTCGCCGTGATCCGCGGGATCAGGGTCGCCGCGGGGTTCTTCTTCGGATCGTCGGTGTAGAGCCCGTCCTCATCCTTGATGAAGATCGCGCGCTTCGAGCCGAGGAACTCGGCCGACAGGAACACGCCCGCGTCCGTGCGGTGCGGTGGGATCCGGCTGCCTTCCTCGCGCTTCTCCCAGTACCCGAACGGCGGCATGCCACTCATCACGGGGATGCAGCCCATCTGGAGGTAGAGCGGCAGCTTCTCGAAGTCATCCGGCAGCATGTAGATGCCGCCGTGCTTCGCGAGCAGCATCTGCACCATGCGGGCGTTCTGCATCGGGATGTACTTGCCGAGCGTGGCCACCACGCCGGTCGGCATCTCGAGCTCGCTCGCGATCGAATAGATGTGGCGCGCGCGGGTGCCGCCGCCGCACAGGAGGACCACCTGGATCCCGAGCTTCCGTGCCGCGACCACCTCGTCGAGGATCGGGAACAGGGCGGCGCGACCGCGGTCGAGGATGCTCTGCCCGCCGATCTTCACGACCTTGACGTCGGGCATCACGGCGGTGGGGCGATAGTCGAACGTGTCCCCGGGGCCGGTCATCGTCGACTTCGAGAGCACCGAATCGATCGTGCGGCGCTCGCTCATACGGCCTCCTTCACGATCACGGTGCCGACGTCCTCGCCGCGGAGCGCGCGGGTGAGCTGGCCGCGCTTGAGGCCGTTGACGATCACGATGCGCTTGAGGTTCTTGGCCGTCTGCCAGGCGTGGAACAGCTCGCGGTCGAGGATGTTGTCGTCCGGGAGCTTGGTCATCAGCTCGGCGAGTGTGATCTTGTTGAACATCTTGGCGTCCGCGTGCTGCTTGGGATCCTTGTCGTAGAGCCCGTCCTCGTCCTTGACGAAGATCACCTGCTTCATCCCGAGCACCTCGGCGAGCTGGAACAGGCCGAAGTCCGAGCCGTGCATCGGCAGGTGACCGGCCTCCGGCGGCGGCTCCCAGAAGTGATACGGCGGGACGCTGATCGCGATCGGCGTGATGCCGGCGTCGAAGTGGAGGGGGAGGTCCCAGAAGTGGTCCCGCTGCATCGGCATCGAGCCGTGCGGCGCGAGCAGCGTGTTGAGCAAGATCGCGTTGAGCTCCTCCATCGCGCCCACCAGCTGCGCCATGCCGCCCACGGGCAGGCCGAGGTCGACGGCGATCGAGATCGTGTGGCGCACGCGCGTGCCGCCACCGACGCCGATCACCATCTTGAGCCCCCGGTCCTTCTTGATCTCCACCAGCTCGCTAACCAGCGGGAGGATCGCGTCCTTCCCACGATCGAAGATGCTCTGCCCACCGATCGAGACCAGCGAGACATCGGGAAAGATCTGGATGTCGTGCTCGCTGTCGGTGTTCGACAGCACGTCGCGGTTCTGGAGGGACTCGCGCATCAGGCGAGAGTTGATATGGGTGCGGCCATCGCCGCCTACGAGCTCGCTCATGGGTCCTCCAATCTAGCGCCGAAAACGTCGAAAGGCGCCACCCGGGGGCAGCGCCTTTCGCGATCACCAAACCTTGAGACTCTAGTTCTGGAGCGGGCGAGGGGCGTCGCACGCCGCATTCGCCATCGTCGCGTCGTAGAAAGCCTTCAGCGCGGTCATGCCCTGGTTGTTCGTCGCGTTGAACGTCGGGTGCTCACGGTGCGGGTCGGTCGCGTTCGAGACACCCTTGAAGGAGGTCTCGTTCACGATGACCTTGGCCGCAGCGGGGCCGCCGGTCAGGTCGACGGTCAGGTACTGCAGGAAGAAGTACTTCTTCGTCGAGATCACGTTGTACATGTTCGTCGAGATGGTGCTGGCGTAGAAGCCGAAGCCACCGTTGGTGTGGCAGTCAGCGCACTGCTGGTTGTTCTGGGCCTGCATGTTGCCCCAGGCCTGCGCCATGTTCGCCGTGTCGAAGTTCGTCTTCGTCATGCAGCCTGCGAACTTCGAGAGGACGCGCTCGGTGGCGGCAGACAGCGTCTCACCACCAGCGGGCGGCGGGGTCGTCTGACCGTTGCGGAGCTCGACTTCCTTGTTCAGCCAGGCCGTGATGTTGGCCTCTTCCTGGGTGGTGTACGTCTTGCCCTGGTGGCCCGCCTTGATCTTGGTCAGGATCGGGGCGGCCGAGGCCGCGTAGTTACCAACGACCGCGGCGTAGTTCGTCGCCGTCTGCCAGCCCTTCGCGGCGTCGGTCGCCACGAAGCGGGTCAGGGTCGAACCGGTCGCGTTCTCCGAGTGGCAGGCGCCACCCGTGCACTTCGCGTTGACGACCGGGTAGATGTTGGTGTCGAACAGCATCTTGGCAGCGGTGAGGTCGCCCATGGCCGGGTTGTCGCCGTTGTTGTTGCCATCGCCGTCGTCCGAGTCGAGCGGGTTACCGCCCTCCGACGAGATGCCACCGACGCATCCAACCAGACCAACCGCTGCAATCATCGCCGCAAGGAGTGTTGAGCGCATATGAAACTCCGAGGTCCGGGGTGGGTTGAGTGGGTGGGGGTGATTACGAGCGGCGGCGGCGGATGAAGGCGGCCAGACCGATGAGGAGGAAGGTCAGGGCGCCGCTCGAGCCGGTCGTCGCGGAGCAACCACCCAGGGCCGAGCCACTGTCCGTACCAGCCGGGTCCGGGTTGGTCGGGTTGGTCGGGTCGGGGTTGGTCGGGTTGGTCGGGTCAGAGCCAGTCGGCGGGGTCACCGGGGTCGACGTGACGGGGACGACCGAGAGGAAGCCAGTGAGCTTGATTTCCGGCTTGGTCATGTCGGCGATCGACTTGCCCGTGGTGGCGAACAGCATCAGGTGCGCGTCGGTGTTGCCGTTCATCCCGACGTACGGGTTCGCGATGAAGATGCTGTTGGCGTAGTTGCGGCCCTGGTTACCCGGGTTGTTGCCGAGGTAGTTCGGGTAGAGGTGGCGGTCGTACGGGGCAATCGTGTACATGCCCGAGTCAGCGAACTTGCCGGCCGTCTTGTCCCACGTGATGGTGCGGACCTGGGCGCCAGCGCCGCCGCCGGTGTGGTTACCGTTGAGGACCGCGATGCCGGGGACCATCGCGTTGGTCGCGCCGAACATGCCGAAGTTCGTGCCGTTGTGCGTGCCGTCCATGCCGAGGAGCTGGTCCTGCGCGAGGTCGGTCATCGGCGTGACGTACTTCATGCCGGTGGCGGTCGCTTCGATGACGCTCAGCTGGAGGCGGATGTTGCGGCCGCCCTTGCCGTTGTTCGTGTTGTTGTTACCGGCGAGGTCGTTGGTCTGGACGAACAGCATGTCCGTCGCGGCGGTCTTGCCAGTGGCCGGGTCGACCTGCGTGATGCGGTTCGACTTGGCGCGCATCGAGTAGGTGCGGACGCCGTCGAGGTCCTTGCGACCGTCGAGCTGCTTCTTCCAGAGGAGGCGGCTCTGCGCGTTCGCGCCCGTCGCGCCCTGGCCAACATTGATGGCGGCCATCCAGGTGCCATCGCGCTGGGGCTGGGTGTTGCCCTCAGTCCAGGTCGCGATCACGGTGTTGGGGTCGGTACCGAAGGAGACCGTACCGTGCGAGCGCTCCTCGCGGGGGCACACCGAGAGGTCGGCGACCTTCGCGACGGTGCAGGAGGAGAGGTCCGCGGCGCAGGTGACGTCGTGGATCGAAACCCAACCGTCATCCGAGCCGTTACCGTTGCAGCCGCGCCAGCCGACGAGGCGCTCGCTGGTGCCCGAGATGCTGCGGGTCGCCGTCGACTGCGCATCCTGGTTCATCGAGCAGTCGTCGTTGTTCTTCGCGAAGATCTTGGTCTGCGCCATGACGGCCTTGCCCGTCTTGTCGAAGACCATCATGTAGCGCTCAGTGTTGTTCGTGTTGTTCGGCTGGTAGTTGTACTCAACCGCGATCAGCTTGCCGCCGAGGATCGGGTAGGCATCCGGGTGGTTCGCGTTGCGGTACTCGTTGCCGTCGTTCGCGGTGACGAACTTCGCGGCGGTGATGTCCGCGCGGGCCTCGACGGCGCCGGCGGTGTTCTGCGCGAGGGCGAACGGGGTGAGGGAGAGCTGCATGCGGTGCGTCGCGCCAACGCCCTTGAGCTCGGTGCTCATGGCGAACACGAGGCCGGACTTGCCATCATCGAACATGGCGGTGACGGGCATCTCGTGGCCGGGCTGCTCCTCGTCCGTGCGGCGGAGCCGCGCGTTCGGGGTACCGGACACCGGCGCCTTGTCCAGGGTCGGAGCGGGGGCGAAGGTCGTGAACGTCGCGTCGGCGGAAGCCAGCGCAGGAGTGAGGAGGCCACTCGCCGCGAACATCAGAAGCTTCTTCATGTTGGTCATTTGCCTTTGCCCCAGAGGTTGGTTGGTGATGACGAGCTAATGAGCAAGCGTTGTGCCGCGATTTGCACAGCGTAACCCACGGTAATCAAACAGTGTGACCTAGCTGAAACATGGGGACCCACTCCCCCAAGGTGGGGTCCCACCCCGCCTTTCCCCTGGCGATCCCGGGATCTACGGGCCTGGATCGGGAGTCGAGCGGTTCGGACCCGAAACCGGGAGCCTGGGGTGTGCCCCCCCGCAGTGGGGGACGAGACCCCACCACAGGGACCGCCAACCGGTCCGACCACGACGCGAAGATCCCCAGGGTGGGACCGTTCACTCGTCGTCCGGAGTGACAACGGGGATCTCGGACCGGTCGATGGCGCGGGTGTGGAGGGCGATCGCGTTCGCGCGGAGCTTCTGGTCACCGACCACCACACCGCCCTTGGCCTGCGAGCTCGCGGTGAACGTCAGCGTCTCGAGGTCCTTGCCGGAGAACTTCTCCTGGCGGAGCTCCTCGCGGATCAGCCACACGTCGACGACCTTCTTGGTGTCGGTGCCACCGGCCGCGAGGACGTCCGCGAGCTTCCAGTGGAGCTCGCCGTCGGCAGACTTCGTCGCCTTGGCGACATCGAGA
Source organism: Myxococcales bacterium (assembly GCA_043776275.1). Taxonomy (GTDB): domain Bacteria; phylum Myxococcota_A; class Polyangia; order Haliangiales; family Haliangiaceae; genus JABFXX01. Next base: position 5,282 of record JAYVRN010000426.1, read on the forward strand.
TCCTGACGCTTGATGATCACGGCGAGCTTGTCATCGAGATACACGCGCACGCCGCCACGGACGGGCTCGCCGTAGTACGGCACGCCTTGCTGCTCCACACCGTCGAGGAACAGGCCCTCGTTGCGCTTCATCGTGGGCGGCTTCTTCGTGACGTAGACCATGACGCTCGTGATCTTGTCGGGAGACTTGCCGTTGCCGAACGTGTTGAGCGTGTGCGGGATCGCCTTGCCGAAGGTGTTGCCGCCGAACCGGAACGAGAACTCGTCGGCCTGCTTGCTCTGAAGATCTTTTCCGGTCGCGATGATCGTCTCGGAGAACTTCGGCCCGTAGACGTGGATCTCTTTCACCTTGGTGATGTCGACGCCGACGGCCTTCAGATAGTCGGTGAACTTGTAGAACCGCTGCTGCGCCCACCGCCAGCCCGGATCGTCGGTGCCGGGGCGCTTCTCCGCGGAGACCTTGTCCTTCACCCAGGTCGGCTTGAGGCCGATCGGCAGCTCGCCGAACGAGAGGAACCCGACGGGTTTACCGTCGACGTAGACGCCGGTGTCCTTCCACCGCGACATGCCCGCCTTGAACTCGGCCGGCACCCACTCGCTATCGTTCTTGTCGCCCTTCGAGCCATCCTTGGTTCCGCTGCGATCATCCTTGGACTGGATCATCTTCTCGCGGACGGTCTCGATCTCCGGGCCGTTCGGGCCGACCTCTTGTGGTTGCTTCTTGGGCAGCTTCGCCAGGTCCGCGCTGCCAAGGCCACTGCTGCCCGTCGATGGTGTTTGCTCGGCTCCCTTCGAATCCTTGCAAGCTCCCAACAAGGGGCCCAACACGGGGCCAAACCAGGGGATCGACGCGAGTAACAGGATCGAGACATTGCGGCGCATGGAGCGAATGACCTCATTGTTGGAGGCGCGCATTCCCGACACAAGCACTCGAACCAGACTTCGCCGAGGCGGGCGGGACTGCACCCACCATGTGGGGAACCCGCACCCAAGTGGATCGTGGGTCGGTTCGTCGGAAAACAATGGGTTCGCGCTGGCACCGCTGTTGCGTGGAGTGGGCACATGGTTCCCACCTCCCGGGCGTTCGTCGGACTCTCCCTGGCCACCGTGGCCGCTCTGATCCTTGGCGCGTGCGGCGTCGGCGAGGATGCCGCCGATACGGACAATCGCGACGAGAAGCTCGGGATCCTCTGCAACGCCACGTTCACGACCACCGGCACGTTCACGGCCGCCGCTCCGATGCGCCCGGCCGAGGTCCCCACGGGTTGCTGGCCGGTGGGCAAGTGGACGTTCACCGCGAAGCTCGACAGCAACGAGTGCGCGGCCACCCCGACCGTCCTCAACTCGTACGCCTTCAAGGTCGACCGCGCGGTCGATCCCGATCCGACCAAGGACATCGGCTGGGTCGAGAGCTACACTTACCTCGGTGACCAAGCGAGCCTCTACCGGATCGTCGTCTCGGAGAGCGGCGGAGGCTGCGAGGGCGGCGTCGAGCTCTACAGCGCCGACGGCAAGGAGTACTGGAACTGGAAGCCGCTGCTCCAGGACAACGGGACGATCACCGGGTTCGGCGAGTACGCGATGTTCGCCACGAGCCAGCGGTAGCACTCATGGGTAAGTGGCTCGCCATCGCGGGGGCCGCGCTCCTGATCGTGCTGTTCGTCCTGTGGAAGCAGCTCGATTCGCCGAGCGCCACCGCAGCGCCTCCTCCGAAGGAGGCCGCAGGCAAGCCATACGATGCCCTCGCAGCGGCCAAGGCCACGGTCGCGGTGGAGCATGCGAAGGCGGGCGTCGTCGAGCCGCCTCCCTCCGCGCCGACCCCCGACGGGAAGCCCGCGAAGATCGACTCGGCCAGCGACGAGTTCTTCTACAAGTTCCAGGAGGTCGTCCCCGCCGTGCTCTCGCGCAAGGCGGCGCTCTGCTACGAGGGCATCGGCGAGGCGAGCCGACTCCACCGGAATCAGAAGCTGACGCTCGAGTTCCACATCAAGATCAAGGACGGCGAGGTCACGGTCAGCAACGTGACGCAGAAGGCGAACACGATCGGGAACGCGGGGCTCGAGACCTGCTTCACGCAGGCGATCCAGCGCGGCGGTTGGCACGACGATGCGCTGCCCGACTGGGAAGGCGACGATCAGCTCGTGATTCGCCCCGAGCGCGGCCTCAAGAAGTACATGAAGGACAACATCGACTACGTCGGTGCCGAGGCTCCGCCCGCGGATTCGCCGGTGATCCGGCCGAACGCGCCGTAGCCTGCTTCGAAGATCACGTACCCGACGCGGCCCCGATGTCGGCGATCGCGTTGTTCAGGCGAGCACGGCGCGAAACAGCGCCACGGCCCAGTCGAGATCGTCGAGCGCGACCCACTCGTCGGCCGCGTGGGCCTGGCCGATGTCGCCGGGGCCGATCACGATGGCGTCGGCGCCGTGCGCGGACCACATCGCGGCTTCGGTCCAAAAATCGAGCGGCCCGACCGCGCGAGCGAACGGGCGAACGAGCTCGGCGAGCGGCGAATCACACGCGAACGGTGCGTGCTCGATCGTGGTGGCGATCGAGATCTGCGGATCGATCGCGGCGGCGAGGGTCACGACCTCGGCTTGCCAGCCATCTCGATCGAACGCCGGGTACGGCCGCAGCGACCACTCGAGCTCGCCGCGCGCCGGGATCACGTTGAACGCGACGCCGCCGTGGAGCGCGGCGATGTTGAGACAGGTGCCCGTCATGTTCGCGGGGCCATCGGAGATCCGGCGCTTGCCGGCATCGTCGAGCGCGACCGCCAGCCGTGCGAGCTGCGCCAGCGGCTTGGGCATGAAGTCCGCCTTCGACGAGTGCCCACCGGGCCCGAGCAGGGTGGCCTTCTGGCCGAGCACGCCACGGTGCGCGATGCCCGCGGTGCGGGCCGTCGGCTCGCAGACGATGACCTGCTTGATCGCGGCGGCGTGCGGCGTGTTCAGGAACGCGTGCATCACCTCGCTGCCCGCCTCCTCGTCCCCGGAGAACAGCACGCCGACGTCTCGCGGCCTGGCGCCCTCGAGTGCGACCAACGTCGCCGCGATCGCGCCCTTGGTGTCCGAGCTGCCCAGGGCATACAGCCGGCCGTCGGCGACGTGGGCGGTCCACGGATCGCGCGACCATCCCGCGTTGGCCGGGACCGTGTCGACGTGGGCGTTGATCACGCGACGAGGCGTGCCCCAGCGCGCGAACACGTACGCACCGGGGCTGCCATCGGTGCGCGGCGCGGTGCCGATGATCACCTCATCCGCACCGCGGGCGCGAAGCAGGGGCGCGAGGTACTCGCACAACGCTAGCTCGTTGCCCGGGCCACGTTCGGGCCCCGCCTGCTGCGTGGGGAACGCGACCAGCTCGGACAGCAGCTGTGCGACCGGGGATAACCTCATGGCGACGTGGCCTCGGGGGCGAACGCCGCCGGAGGATCGAGCAGGGACTGCCAGGCCCGGTGCTGCGCGATCAGCGCGAGGCCACGGACGAGCAGCGTCTTGCCGGGCTCGGTGCGGTGCCACGTGGAGGCACCGGATGGATGGGGCAGGGCGATCATGTCGAGGGTGTGACCGGCGAGCTGGATCGGCCGCTGGATACCCACGATGTCCTTGAGCTGGAGATCCTTGGCTGCCGCAGGACCGATCAGCTGTGCGATCGCGAGCTTGCCGACGGGGATCACGAGCTGTGGGCGGAGGATCCGGATCTCGCTCGCGAGGTGGCGGCTGCAGCGCTCGATCTCGTCGGGCGCGGGCACGCGATCTCCGCCCTTCTCGGCCTTGCCGGGGAAGCATCTGCAGACGGCGGCCATGTATACGCGCGCGCGGAACTGGTCCTCGCTGATCCCGAGCGAGCCGAACCACTGGAACATCGTCTTGCCGGCGGTCCACGCGAACGGCTTGCCGGCCGGGCCTTCCTTGTCACCCGGCGCCTGACCCACCAGCATCACGGGCGAGACCACCGGCGTCCCGGCGACCACCGGGCCGATCATGTCGGCGCAGTCCGTACAGCCCTTGAGGCGCGTCACGTGGCGCTTGATCTGGACCAGGGCTGACACGGGCAACACTATGGCGCAGGCCTGTGACGCTCGCACGGTCCGCAGTCGTGCAAGTCCGCGCGGGATCTACCGATCGAGATCACGATGCGGGAGCGGGCGGGCACGCTAGACTACGCGGGTGACTCTCACGATCCACGAGCCTCCCCACGAGCCGCTGATCCGCAAGATCCTCGGTGCGAACTACCTCGAGCTCAAGCTCGGGCGCCTGGCGATCGAGGAGGCGGACTACACCACCCTCTGCAAGCTGACCGTGATGGAAGGTGATCAGGCGGTCGAGGTCGAGGGCAAGGGTGTCGGCGTGGTCGATGCGCTGTTCCACGGCATGCTCGAGCGCTACGCTCGCGAGTACCAGTCACTGAAGTCGATCGAGCTCAAGGGCTTTCATGTCGGCGCAGATCTCGAGACCAAGAAGGCGGCGCCGGGCGTGGATGCCGTCGGGCGCGTGACGCTCGACATCATGAACAGCGAAGGCCGCCGGTTCACGTTCAGCGATCAGTCACGGTCGGTCACGATCTCGATGGCGCGCGCGGTCCTCAAGATCACGCAGTACTTCGTCAACGCTGAGCGCGCGTTCCTGACCCTGCACAATGCGCGGCGCGATGCGCTCGCGCGCAACCGCGAGGACCTGGTGTCGCGATACACGGCCGAGATGGCGCTCGTCGTCGAGAGCACCAGCTACGCCGAGGTGATCTCGAACATTCGCAAAGAGCTCGGCTAGTCAGCGCAGCTACTGCTGCGCAGCGTCGAGCAAGCGCTGCGCACGCTCGCGGGATCGTGACGGCTCCGGTGCGAGCTGGCCGAGCACCGCCCGGGCGATCGCCATCGCCCCTGGAACGTCGTTGATCAGATAGAGCGCCTCGCCCACGGGCAGCGCGAGCGCAGGATCGACGGGCGGGCCGATCGCGAGGATCCGCGCGCGCAGCGCGGTGGCGAGCGGGCGCGCTGCATCGTGAGTCTCCCGCCCGAGCCGGACGGCGAGAGCCGCCCCGCGATCGACGGTCAGTGGATCGATGGTGTCGGGGAGGTCCACGGCGGAGCCACCCACTGCGGCCCGCCGCGCGCGCAGATCGAGGCGCGGATCGAGCTCCGCGGCCCGCCGGTAGAGCAAGTCGGCCGCGTCGCGCTCTCCCCGTGCAGCCGCGATCTCACCCTGGACCGCGATGATCTCTCCGAGGCGGGGGCTCTGGGGGCCGAGCTTCGCGGTCCGGATCTCGAGCGCGGTCGACGCATCGTGAGCGGCATCGTCGAGACGATTCGCCTCGATCAGCGTACGCGACCGCTGGAGGAGGCTGGTGGCCACCGAGCGATCGGTCGCGCCGTAGGCCGCGATGCGCACCGCGAGGCTCTGATCGTGGAGCACGAGCGCGGCGACGATCCGCCCGCGGGCGCGGTCCGCCGCTGCGAGCTTGTCGAGATAGATCGCGAGCGTGGGGTGGGCATCGCCGAGCGCCTCGCGCGCGAGGGCGAGGGCCCGGGTGAACGCCTGCTCGGCTGCGCCTGGTGCGCCGGCTGCGAGCTCGACCGAGCCCGCGTTCATCTCGATCAGCGCGCGCTGATCTCCGCGGAGCGGATCCTTGGAGGCGAGGGCGTGGGCCAGCCGCTGGCGCGCGGCGTCGAGCTGCCCCGCGTCTCGCAGCGCCTCGCCGACGATGCCGTCGATCTCCGCACCCTCGTGGCCGGCGCGAACGGCGGCGGCATGGGCGAACGGTGCCCACGCGATCACGTTGGTGGGCGAGCCCGCGAACAGCTCGTGCCGCAGCAGGCGGGCCCACACGGAGGCCTCGAGCTCCGCGGTGTGGGCCGCGGCGGCAGCGGTCAACGCGGATTCGAGGAGGGTGCGCGCGGCGGCCGGGGTACCGACGCGTGCCTCGACCGAGGCCGCGAGCAGCAACACCGCGGCCGTCAGCGCCGGTGCGCCGAGCTCGGCGGTCTCGCGAAGCTCGCGGAGCGCGTCGCCAGCGAGCGCATAGTGACCGAGCGCGTACGCGGCCCATGCGCGATCGAGCGTACGCTCGGCGGCGGTGACGCGAGCGCGCCGGGCAGGATCGCTGGGGAGTGCGAGCTCGGCGGGATCGTCGACGGTCTCGCACGCCAGCGGCGGCGGGAGCTCGGCGACCGCGCCGGTCGCCTCCACGCGACTCGGCGCATCGAGTGGGGCCGCGAGCGCCGCCGCGAGCGCGTCGAACCGCGCGAGAGATCGATCGAGGCAGCGCATGCGGAGGTCGAGGAGCGTGTCCGATTGGTCGCCGCGGATGCGACTCGCCTCGCAGACGTGACGGAAGCTGGTCACCCACTGCGCTGCGGTGGCGTCCAGACCCTCGAGCGCCTTCGCCGCCCACGGCGCGGTGCCGAGCGAGGTCTTGACGCGCGCTGCGGTCTCGGCCGACCACACCGCACTCTCGCGCGCGGGGCCGCCATCGCACGGATCGTGCGCGGTCTGGTGCCGATAGGCGATCACGCCGAGCGCGGCGCTCGCGATCGAGGCGGTCGCGACGAGGGCGATCACGCGGGTGCGCCGCCGGCGGTCCCGGCCGAGCGCGGTGGCGACGGCGTCGAGGGATGCGAAGCGCTTCTGTGGCTCGGCGGCGAGCATCCGCGCGACGATCGCGTGCAGCCAGGCGGGTGGTCCGGAGCGGACGATGGCCTCCGCTGGGGCCGCGCGGCTGGGGCGGGCCGAGGCCGCGGTCCTGGCGGTCACGCGCAGCTCTTCGCGCGTGGCCCCACCATGCGGGCGCACCCCATACAGCGCCTCGTAGAGCGTGACGCCGAGGCTGAACTGGTCCGAGGCCTCCGACGCGGGTTGGCCATCGAGCACCTCGGGAGCCATGTAGCTCGGGGTCCCCGCGCTCTGGCCGTCATCGCCATCGGCGCGGTCCTGCGCGAGACCGAAATCGACGACGCGGGTGCGGTCGAGGCCGATCAGCAGGTTGTCGGGTTTGACGTCGCGGTGGATCAACTGCGCGCGGTGGGCCGCCGCGAGGCCGAGCGCGGCTTCTCGGATCACGCGCGCCACGTCACGCCAGTGGCGGTCCCCCGCGATCCACGTGCGCAGCGGGATCCCGGAGGCGAGCTCCATGACGATGTAGATCTCGTCGTCGAGCTCGCCGACATCATGGATCCCGACGACGTTGGGGTGGGCGAGCCTGGCGAGGGCGCGCGCTTCGCGGGCGACGAGCGCCGTGGACTCGGCGCCGCCGGTCCGCACGAGCTTGACCGCGACCTTGCGATCGAGGCGTGGGTCATACGCCGCGAACACCGTGCCCATCGCACCGCTGCCGATCCGGTCGAGGATCACGAGCCTCCCGAGGCGGGGCGCATGATCGCCGCCGAACAGCGTGGCCTTGACCTTGGCCTGCAGCAGCTCGTCGACGAGATCTCGCACGAGGCCTACTATACGGGCGTGACGGACCTCGAGTTGCTGGACGGCTGGCGATCGGGCGACGCGCGTGCGGGGGAGGAGCTGGTGTCCCGCCACTGGTCGAGCGTCTCGCGGTTCTTCCGATCCAAGATCGGGGACGATGGTGCAGACCTGATCTCCCAGACCTTCCTGGCGTGCGTCGAGGGCCGGGACCGGATCGAGGGTGACAGCGTCCGCGCCTACCTGATGTCGGTGGCCCGCCGCCGGCTCGCCGATCACTTCCGCACGCGCGCCAGGTCCCCGGTCATCGATCTCGCGATGTCGTCGCTCGCCGATCTCGGACCCGGGCCGCTGACCGAGCTCGATCAGCATCAGCGCAAGGAGCTGCTCCGGGTCGGCCTCGCGCGGATCCCACTCGACGATCAGATCGCGCTGGAGTTGTCGTACTTCGAAGCGCTCACCACGCGCGAGATCGCGAGCGTGCTCGAGATCCCCGAGAATACGGTGCGCAGCCGGCTGTCGCGCGCGCGGGACAAGCTGCGCGCGGCGCTGATCGAACTCGGCACCGCCGAGGAGGTCGCGCTCGCGGAGTCCCAGCTCGAGACGCCGGCGTAGGCCGCGCGCGGCCGCGAGCCGTCAGCGCCACCTGACGTGGTGCTCGAACGGGCTCGTGCACGGGGCGACATGACCCACGCCGGCGGTATAAAACGTGGCCATGGACGGAATCCTCGCCGGCAGGCTGGCGCTGGTCACAGGCGGTGGCCGGGGCATCGGCGCGGCGATCGCGCGGACCCTCGCCGCGGCGGGCGCGCGCGTGGTGGTGTGCGGTCGCAACAAGCCGGATCTCGATGCGATCGCGCGAGAGATCACGGGCGTGGCGATCAAGCTCGACCTCATGGATCGCGCCGCCACCGACGAGGTCCTCGCCTCGGTGGGGCACGTCGACGTGCTGGTCAACAATGCCGGCGCGGCCGAGAGCGCGTCGCTCGAGAAGACCACCGATGACCTGTGGGACCGGATCATGGAGCTCGATGCGACGGCGGCGTTCCGCGTGGCGCGCGCGCTGGTGCCCGGGATGGTCAAGGCAGGGTGGGGGCGGGTGATCAACATCGCCTCGAACGCCGGCGTCTCGGGCTATGGCTACACCGCCGCGTATTGCGCCGCGAAGCACGCGATGGTCGGCTGGACGCGCTCGCTCGCGATCGATCTCGCGCGCACCGGGGTCACGATCAACGCGCTGTGCCCGGGCTGGGTCGAGACCCAGATGGTGGAGGAGGCCGTGACCCGGATCGCCGCGAAGACCGGGCGTTCGCTCGACGAAGCGAGGACCTCGCTCGCCTCGATGAACCCGCAGAAGCGAATGATCGAACCCAACGAGATCGCACATGCGACGTTGATGCTGTGCGCGCACGCGGCGCGAGGGATCCACGGGCAGACCATCGTGATCGATGGCGGGGCGGTGATGAAGTGAGCGCCGACGACGTGATCGTTCCCGGTTGGCCGCCGCCGAAGGGCTATTCGAACGGCCGATCGGGGCGTGGGCGCATGCTGCACGTGGGCGGACAGATCGGGTGGAATCCACAGGGCGTGTTCGCGGAGGGGTTCGTCGCCCAGTTCGCGCAGACCCTCGACAACGTCCTCGCCGTGGTCCGCGCAGCCGGCGGCACCGTCGAGGATCTCGCGGAGATGACGGTGTTCGTGACCGACATGGCCTCGTATCGCGGCGCGCGCAAGGAGCTGGGGGCCGTGTGGCGCGAGCGGCTCGGCACCTACTATCCAGCGATGGCGCTGGTCGCCGTCACCGAGTTGTTCGAGCCCAAGGCCCTGGTCGAGATCCAGGCCGTCGCCTATCTCGGAGATCCGCCATGACGTTCCCGCAACCGACCTCGTTCGCGATGACCCTCGAGCGCGGGGTCGCGACCATCACGCTCGATCGCGAGAAGCGGCTCAACGCGCTGACGTTCGAGGTCTACCAGGAGCTCGCCGAGACGTTCGAGGCGCTCGATCGGTTCGACGAGGTCCGCGCGATCGTGATCACCGGTCGAGGCCGCGGGTTCTGCTCCGGTGGCGATCAGGACGACATCATCAAGCACCTGCTTGGACGCGATACGCCGGCCTTGCTCGCATTCACGCGGGCGACCGGCCGATTGATCGAGGCGATGCGCGCCTGCAAACGGCCGATCGTGGCCGCCGTGAATGGCACCGCGGTCGGCGCGGGTGCGGTGATCGCGTGCGCCAGCGACCTCCGGATCGCCGCCGCGAGTGCGAAGTTCGGCTTCATCTTCCCAGGCGTGGGGCTGTGCGGCGCCGACATGGGCATCACCTACCTGCTGCCTCGGATCGTCGGGCTTGGCCACGCCTCGGAGCTGCTCCTGTTCGGCGAGATCATCCTCGCCCCACGCGCCCTCGAGATCGGCCTCGTCAATCGCGTGGTCCCAGACGCCGCGGCCTGCGTGACCCTGGCCCAGGAGTGGGCGGCCCGGCTCGCGCGCGGCCCGGCGTTCGCGCATGCAATGACCAAGCAGATGATCGAGAGCGAGCACACGATGGCGCTCGGTGAGGCGATCGAGGCCGAGGCGCAAGCTCAGGCGCTGTGCATGCAGCATCCCGACTTCGCCGAGGCGCACGCGGCGTTCAAGGAAGGGCGCCCCGCGAAGTTCCGCGGTGCACCCGAGTGAACGGCGAGCCCGAGGTGACCCATGCGCCTGTCGACTGACGATCTTCCGATGTTCTTCGCGCCCGCACACGCCGAGCTCGCCGAGCGGCTTCGCGCGGCGCGGCCCGCGCTCGAGGCCGTGGAGCTCCCGGGGCGTCACGTCACCGAGGCAGAGCGCGATCGCTCGGCGGCCGCTGCGCTGGCCAGCACCGGCCTGTTCTCGCTCGTGGTCCCGAGTGGGCCGATCGATACCCGCGGGCTGTGCCTCGCGCGCGAGATGCTCGGCTACGTCTCGCCCCGCGCGGATTCGATCTTCGCGGTGCAGGGCCTCGGCACGCACCCGATCGTGCTGGCCGGTAGCGTCGATCAGCGTGCGCAGCTCGCGGCGTTCGCCCGCGGTGCGGGCATCGCGGCGTTCGCGCTGACCGAGCCCGAGGCCGGATCAGATCTCGCGGCGATCTCGACCCGGGCGACCCCGGGGCCGGACGGCGGCTATCGGCTCGATGGCGACAAGCTGTTCATCTCGAACCTCGGGATCGCGGATCACGCGGCGGTGATCGCGACCACCGATCCGGCGCTCGGCACTGCCGGGCTGACGGCGTTCTGGGTGCCGCTCGATGCGCCGGGCATCACGGTCAAACCACTGCACGCCACCGCACCACACCCGATCGGCGCGCTCGAGCTTCGAGGGGTGATGCTCCCTGCGGACGCGCGGATCGGTGCGGTCGGGCAGGGGATGAAGCTGGCGCTGCAGACCCTCGATGCGTTCCGGGTCTCGGTCGGTGCGGCGGCGGTCGGCATGGCGCGCAGAGCGTTCGACGAGGCCCTCGCGTTCGTCACCCAGCGCTCGCAGTTCGGGAAGCTGCTCTCGGAGCAGCCTCTGGTCCAGGCGCACCTGGCGGACATGATCGTGGATCTCGATGCGGCGCGCCTCCTCGTGCTGCGCGCGGCTCATCAGAAGGACACCACCGGCGGCCGGGTCACCACGGAGGTGTCGATCGCCAAGCTCGGCGCGACCGAGGGAGCCTCGCGCGTGATCGATCGTGCGGTGCAGCTGTTCGGCGGGCGAGGCGTGATGGCGGGTGCGGTGGTCGAGCACCTGTATCGCGCGATCCGTCCGCTGCGGATCTACGAGGGCACGAGCGAGATCCAGCGGACGATCATCGGCCGTGCGCTCGCGCTGGGGGCGACGAAGTCATGACCTCGTTCCCCGAGGAGCTGAACCTCGCCGACTACTTCCTGTTCGATCGGGTGGCCGAGGGCAAGGGTGACAAGGTCGCGATCCGGTTCGGCGATCGCAGCTGGACGTACGCGGACGTCGCCGAGCGCTCGAGCGCGCTGGCGAAGTACCTCGTGGACGCACACCTCACCCCGGAGGAGCGCGTGTACATCGTGCTCTCCGATGTGCCGCCGTTCGCGTGGAGCATCTTCGGCCTGCTCGCGGCCGGTGGCGTGCTCACGATGGGGAACCCGGTCGCGCCGACCGAGGATCTGGTCCACGTGCTCGGCTACGTGCGTGCCGCGGTGCTGATCACCACGCCGCAGGTCGCCGCGGCGATCGCTCCTTCACTTCGAGAGCTCCCGCACCTGCGGCTGGTCCTCCTCGTGCCCGAGGCGGCGACGGGGGAGGATCCCGAGACCTTCGTGGCCTGCCCGCCGGAGCTGTCCGGATCCGTTCACGTGGAGTCTCTCGACGCGGCGATCACACGGGGCCGCGGGCTCGACACGCCTCTGCCGCAGACCCGGCGCGATGATCCGGCGATCTGGCTGTTCACCTCGGGCTCCACCGGGCGCGCGAAGGCGGCGATGCATAGCCACCGGGACTTCGCGTTCAACACCGAGGTCTATGCGAAGCGCACCGTCGGCTATCGCGAGACCGACGTGGCGATCTCTGTGCCGAGGCTGTTCTTCGGTTACGCCACGGGCACCAACCTGTGGTTCCCGTTCGCGGTGGGCGCGACGGTAGGCCTGTTCAGCGAGCGCCCCACCGCCGAGAGCGTCGCGGCGGCGATCGAGCGCTATCGCCCCACGATCGTCACGAATGTCCCCACCATGCTCGGCAAGCTGCTCGATCTCGATGATGAGCGCCGCGCGAAGGGCCAGCCCGGGCTCGACCTCTCGTGCGTGCGGTTCCATCTCTCGGCGGGTGAGGCGTTGCCCGAGCCGCTGATGCGGCGGTTCACCGCGCGGTTCGGCGGCGAGGTCTACGACGGCATCGGCTCGGCCGAGATGTTCCACATCTACTGCTCGAACCGCCCGGGCGACGTGATGCCCGGATCGCTCGGCCGTGCGGTCGAGGGATACACCCTCGCGATCCTGCCCGAGGATGCGAGCGGGGCCGGCCATCCGGCGCTGCCGCCGGGCGAGATCGGCGTGCTGTGGGTGAAGGGCGATTCGGTCGCGCACGGTTACTTCCAGGATCGCGACAAGAGCTGGAAGACGTTCCACGGTCACTGGTGCCGCACCGGCGATCTGTTCTCGATCGACGAACGGGGCTACCTGTGGTTCCAGGGGCGGGCGGATGACCTGTTCAAGGTCGGCGGGATCTTCGTCGCGCCGCGTGAAGTGGAGGATTGCCTGCTCGCGCACCCGGCGGTCTCGGTAGCGGCGGTGATCCCGGCGGAGGACGGCGGCCTGACCAAGCCCAAGGCGTTGATCGAGTTGCGGCCCGATGCGCGCGCGCGGATCGTCACGCCCGAGGGCCGGCGCACGCTCGCGGCCGAGCTGAAAGCCCACGTGCAGAGCAAGCTGTCCAAGCACAAGTACCCACGGTGGGTCGTGTTCGTCGACGATCTCCCGAAGAACGATCGGGGCAAGGTCGACAAGAAGACGCTCGGAGAGCGCGAGAAGCGCGGCGAATTGCGCGAGGATTGATCCCGTGGCCGACAAGTTCCTTGCACGACACACGACCGCGAGCTTGCGGACGCTGCTCGACGGCAAGAAGCCCGTCGTCGCGCTGATCCCGGTGGGCTCCACCGAGCCGCACGGCCCACACCTCGGCCTCGCCACGGACGTCGTGATCTCTGCCGCGGCGTGCGTCAAGGCGTGCGAGCTATTCGCGAAGAAGGGGCCCCTGACCGCGCTGATCGCACCGGCGCTGCCGTATGGCGTCACCGACTGCGCGGCCGGCTTCGCGGGCGCCGTCTCGGTTCCGGCCGCGGTGCTCACCGCGTATGCCGCCGCGGTGTGCGATGGCCTGCTCGCATCGGGGATCCGGCACGTCTGCCTGGTCAATAACCACCTCGAGCCCGCGCACGATGCGGCGATCCGGGCGGTGGTCGCCGGTCGCGAGGGCAGGGTGAGCGTCGCGTGTCCGTTGACCAAGAAGTGGGCGCGTACGCTCTCGGCGGAGTTCAAGAGCGGTGCGTGTCACGCAGGGCGGTACGAGACCTCGATCATGCTCGCCGCGGCGCCCGAGATGGTCGACAATTCGATGCGCAGCGTGCTCGCGCCGGTGCCGATCAGCCTGTCGCAGAAGCTCGGCGAGGGCGTGAACACGTTTCTCGAGATGGGGATGGAGCTCGCCTACGCCGGAGATCCTGCGGCCGCCACGGTGGCCGAGGGTGAGCAGCTGATCCATCGCCTCGCGGAGATGGTGGTGGGCGAGGTCCGCGAAGCGCTCGGGCTGCCGACGTAGGGCTGCTCAGCGCAGGTCGCGCGGCGCCGCCAGGAGGCGCGCCTTCGGCAAGCTGCCGCCACGTTCGCGGAGGAACATCGCGCGCGCGCTGCGATCGACAACCTTGCACATTCCCGCACCTGCGCCGATCGCGGTACCCGCCGCGAGCGCGGCCATCACGGCCGCGCCGAGCATGCCGCCGATCGACACCGGCAACAGCAGGCCGAACAGCAGGCCGCCCGCGATGATCGCGATCGGCGGCGCGAACAACACCTTGGCCTGGCGGCGCGTCGGCGCCTCCTCCTCCCAGTCTTGCTCGCACCCATCGCAGCGCTCGCCCGACCGCAGCGCATGGGCCCGACAGCGCGT
>JAYVRN010000427.1:0-5140 GCA_043776275.1 Myxococcales bacterium
GTGCTGGTCCGTGCCGCGTGGCAGGTCTCGCAGGCGCGCATGTTGAGCTCGGCCGGCGTGCGATCGCTGTCGTCGTGGCAGGTGACGCAGTTCTCGACGCGCGGCGCCGCATGGCGCGCGTAGTCCTCGGCCTGCGCGGTCTGTGCGTGGCACGTCTCGCAGCGGATCACGCGGTTCTTGCGATCGGTCTTGTGGCGGTCGTGCTCGAAGTGGAGGTCATCGAGGATCAGGCGCGAACGCGATCGCTCGTGTGCGGTGCCTTCGTGGCACCCCGTGCAGTCCTCCATCTTTGGAGCCTTTTCGGGGCCCTTGCCGAGCGCGACCTCGGCCGCGTGGCAGCGCGCGCAGGTGGCGTGATCGGGGCGCGCCTGCAGGCCATCGCGGACGTGGCAATCCGGGCAGCCCACGTGGAACCCGACGCGGCCCTCCATGCGGCCGGCGTCGAGGTGCTTCTTGTGCGAGAACCGCGACGGCTCGGTCTGCCACAGATCCTGGACCGGGTACTTCTTGAGCGGCGCGAGCAGCGGCTGGGTCGTGACCTTGGTGTGGCAGACCTGGCAGAACGGCCCGGGCGTCGCCAGGAACTCCTTGCGGTGACACGCGCCGTCGTCGCACGGCTTGTGATCATCGGTCCCGGGGCGCGCAGAAGTCCGATGGCAGCCCCCGCACGGGACCTGCGTGTGGTGCTCGTGCGACAGCCGCGTGGGATCGAGCGGCGGAAGCGGCGCATCGATCTGCCGCGCCGGCGAACACGCCCCGGCGAGGATCACCCACACGATCAGTAGGAGCGCACGCATCTCCCGCGCGCCGACGCTAGCACGACACGGACGACAGCCCGCCCTGCAGCGCCTCCTCTCGATCACGGGGATCGAGGTGGGGCCGGATCGGGGTCAGCATCCGCCGGGCGATGACCCGCCGCGTGGGGGCATCGGGCCGCCACCACGTGATGGCGTAGCCGCGCTCTCCCGGCGGCGTATAGACCACCGTGACCGCCTCGCCGGCGAGCTCCTCGGGGAGCGCGTCGAGGGTCGTGTGCGTGATGACCTCGCCCCCCGGGGCGGTGCAGGCGCGCGCGGCCGGCCACATTCGATCGAAGAACCCGCGGTCGGCGTGCCGCCAGATCGCGACGTCGTGGTCCTCCGGGATCGGCGCGTTGCAGGTCACCAGCGGCGCCGGGGCGTGGGTGACCCCGATCTCGGCCTCCTCGATCGTCAGGTGCCGGCAGCCGCTCAGCGCCGCGCCGAGCCGCGCGAACCGCACGGCGCGCGGGTTCAGATCGATCCCGAGGATCTCGGCCCCTAGATTCGGGCGGGAGAGGGGGGCGAACGCCGAGCCGCAGGCCAGATCGATCCACCGGGCCCGACGCCCGGGACCGATCGCACTCGCGAGGTGGTAGCTCGAGTCATCGGGCCAGCACACCAGCTGCTCGGCGTCGTCGGCGTCATCGCGGTCGCAGACCAGGAGCCCCTGCTCGTGCGGCAGCACGGACCACGGCGCGTGAAAGCGATCGCCCACGCGCTCGAGCAGGCCGATCTCGAGGAGCTCGTCGATCGGCAGGAGGCGCAGCTGATCGGCGGTGAGGTGCGCCCCGGCCACGAACTGCGTGAGCGCGGCGGACGCGGGGACCGGTGGCCGCGCCGAGAGCCCGGAGAGGCGCCGCGGCAACACCGAGAGCCGGTGGGTGCCGGCCCACGCGAGCAGCGCGCTCTCGGTCAGCCCCGCGCCCCGCAAGCGGGCTCCGATCATCGTCAGATCGATCGTCACGGCAAGAGCGCCAGGTAGCGCCGCGCGAGATCGTATTCGGCATCGAGCACCACGTGCGCTTCGAGCACCTGGGCGAACAGCAGCTTCTTCGCCGCCGGCGTCGCCGCCGCGGGATCGAGCTCGAACACCGCGGTGTAGAACGCGAGCTCGGCGCGCCGCGGTCCGGTGGTCGCCGCGGCGCGGAGCTGCGCGAAGGGCAGGCGGCCCGTGGCGGCGCGCGCGAGCAGCTCGTACCAGGTGTCTCCCTGGCGGCCGGCGAGGTAGTCGGCGGCGAGCCGATCTTGCGGTTCTCCGAGCCGCCGCGCCTCGCCCGTGATCCACAGGGACATGTAGACCTTGTAGAAGTCGCTGAGGTTCGCGCCGAGGCCGCGGTGGTAGGCGTCGAGCGCGTCGCGGTACTGCCCGGCTTCGATCAAGAACGCCACCGCGCCTGCGGAGATGTCGGCGGTGTCCGCATCCACATCGACGGCGCGCATCACGAGATCGATCGCGGGATCCGGATCCCCCATGCGGAACATCGCACGCCCGCTGTCGAGCAGACGCTCGGCGGCGACGGCGCGCGGCAGGTCCTTGCTCTCCCCGAGCGAGGCCCAGCTCCGCATCGCA
This sequence comes from Myxococcales bacterium, assembly GCA_043776275.1. Taxonomy (GTDB): domain Bacteria; phylum Myxococcota_A; class Polyangia; order Haliangiales; family Haliangiaceae; genus JABFXX01. The sequence goes on from JAYVRN010000427.1 coordinate 2,371, forward strand.
TCGAGATACCGGGTGGCGGCCTGCTTGTGCTGCCCCAGGCCGCGCAGCGCATCTCCCTCGATCCTCTCGAGCTTCGCGCGGCGATAGCGATCGCCGCTGCTCTGATCGCCGAGCATCGCGAGCCCGGTCTTCGCCCACGCCTGCGCCGCGGCGAAGCGATCGACCTGCACCTCGATCGTGGTCAGCGTCTCGTACGCATCGATCGAGGGCGCGCGCTCGAGGGAGGCCTCGAGCGCCTGCTTGGCGTCCGACAGCAGGCCTTGGCTCGCGAGCCCGCGTCCGAGGGCGGACTCCGCGATCGCCGCGGTCTGCTGCCACACCATGTGCGGGTGGTCCTTCGCGGACTTGCTGGTGAAGGCGAGGACCCCGCGCCAGGCCTCGTTCGCGGCCCGGGGCCGCCCGCCGCCCGCGAGCCGTGCGATCCGCTCACCATAGAGCTTGCCGAGCCGGAGCGCCGCGGCGCTGTCGACATCCGAGGAGGCGTGGAGCGCGAGCTCGTAGAGCTGGATCGCTTGATCCACCCGGCCGAGCGCGCGCGCGTCGCTGGCGGCGGCGAGCGCGAGGCCCGGATCCTGGGGGAACCTGGCGAGGCCCGCGAGGCAGGTGGCGAGCGCGGCGGCGGAGTCCGCGGCGTGCTCGTCGACCCGGAGCGCCGCGGCGAGCTCGGCGTACGCATCCGCGGTGGGATGACTGGCGAGGACCTCGGCATGCGCGGCCAGCTCGCGGTCCGTGCCGAGCCCTCGGAGCTTCGCGAGCTGGACGTGGATCTCGTCGATCCGCCCGGCGCGCGCGAGGACGTTCGCGATCCGCCGGCCGGTGGTCAGGATGTCGTGATGTGCACGCACCAGCTGCAGGGATGCGCCCTGCTTGTCGATCAACATCGAGATCGCACGCTGGCGGTCGACCAGGAGCGCGACGTAGCGATCGACGAGCCAGGGCAGCGGCAACGCGAGCGTGGTGGGCTGGAGCAGCTGCAGGGGCTGGGCGCGGATCGAGTTCGCGCCGTTCTCGGCGGTCGCGAGCTCGTCCGCGAATGCGAGGATCTCGTCGAGCTCGGCGAGGTGGGCCGCGCGTTGCGCCGGCTCGATCTCGGCGAGCAGCACGAGCGTCTGGACCGCCGGCTCGAGCGCGCCGGACTTCGCGAACATCCCACGCAGCCGGTGCAGGAGTGCGGCGTGCGGTGCGAGGCCACGCCCGAGCTCGGCGGGGTCCGCCTGCCACATCCAGGTCAGCTGATCGAGGAGTAACGCCGCGGCGAACGGGCGTTCTTCCACGATCGCATCGCTGATGCGCTTCGCCACGGCATCCGCCACGTCGGTGCGGATCCGGTCACGCTCGGCACCGGGCGGGACCACCCAGAGGTGATCGATCGCCTGATCGCGATCGGTGTCGTCGCGCAGAGCCACGGGCGCATCGGGCCAGCTCGCCGGCTTTCCGGTGCCGTGTCCACACGCGGCGAGCACGGCGACGGCGAGGACGAAACGGACGGCGACCATCGAGAACAAGGTAGCATCGCTCGGGCGTTACGTTGGTGTATGGTGCACGACGTGACTCCGACCGGAATCGTGGTTCAAAAGTACGGCGGCTCGTCGGTCGCCGATGCCGAGAAGATCAAGCTCGTCGCGCAGCGGATCTCGCGCACGCGGGCGGCCGGCAAGAAGGTCGTCGTCGTGGTGTCGGCGATGGGCAAGACCACCAATCAGCTGATCGAGAAGGCCAAGTCCGTCTCGGCCTCGCCCTCGCGCCGCGAGCTCGACATGCTGCTGACCTGCGGCGAGCGTGAATCGATGGCGCTGCTGTCGATGGCGTGCACCGAGGCCGGGCTCGAAGCGATCTCGTTCACCGGGTCGCAGGCCGGCATCCTCACGAACGATCGTCACTCGGGCGCCCGGATCGTCGAGGTCCGGCCGTTCCGGGTCGAGGACGAGCTCGATCGCGGCAAGGTCGTGATCGTCGCGGGCTTCCAGGGCGTCTCGTACAAGCGCGAGATCACCACGCTGGGCCGCGGCGGCTCCGATACGACGGCCGTCGCCCTCGCCGGCGCGCTGCGCGCGGACTACTGCGAGATCTGCTCCGATGTCGATGGCATCTACAGCGCGGACCCGCGCGTGGTCGACGCCGCGCAGCTCCTCCACTCGATCAGCCACGACGAGATGCTCGAGCTCGCCGCCCAGGGCGCGAAGGTCCTGCACGACGCCTCCGTGGAGTTCGCGCGCCGATCCGGCATCGCGCTGTACGCCCGCGCCACCAACAAGGACGGCGGCGGCACCCGCATCGACTTCACGCCCGAGCGGGAACGCCAGGTGGCTGCGGTCACGGGGCAGAGCGCGCTGATCCGGCTGCGGGTCAACGGCGGCGCGGCCGTCGAGCACTGCCTGCAGATCCTCGAGACGTCCTCGATCCCGCTCACCCACCTCGATCTCGAGGGCAAGGATCTGCGCGCGTGGTTCACGATCGCGGATGTCCCGGACTGGGGCGATGTCCGCAAGCGGCTCGACAACGTGCTCGGTGATCAGATCGAGTTCGGCGAAGAGGGCGCGGTCACGATCGTCGGCCACGGCATCGGCTCGAACCCCGGCGTGATCAACAAGGCGCGTGCGAGCGCGGTCGGCGCGGGCGTGCCGCTCAACGCGGTCAGCGTCTCGCCACTGCGGGTCACGCTGTGGTGCGACCGGCAGCACGTCGACAACCTGACGCGCGCCCTGCACAAAGCCTTCGTCGAATAGGCATGCCCAAGCTCGCGCTCACCCGGTGGCTGCCCCACCTCGGC
>JAYVRN010000428.1:0-5139 GCA_043776275.1 Myxococcales bacterium
GGCGCGCAAGGACTATGCGAACGCCTCGTCGCCCACCGCGGGGCTGATCGAGTGAGGCACTGGCTCGATTCCGTGCGCGTCGTGGCGATCACCGATCGCACGATGATGGGCGCCGGGCCCGCGGAGTTCGGTGCGGCGATCGATGCCGCGGTCCGCGGCTGCCCGCCCGGCTCGGTGCTCGTGCAGGTCCGCGAGAAGGATCTCGACGGCAAGGCGCTGCTCGAGCTGATCTCGATCGCGCGCCGCTACACCCGCGTGATCGTCAACGATCGGATCGACGTGGCGATGGCCGCCGAGGCGATCGCCGTGCACCTCCCCGAGGACGGCATGACCGTCGCGGATGCGCGCGCGATGTTCGGTGGAGCGGTCGGCGTCTCGCGCCACTCCCCCGATGCGAACTCGGGCGCAGACCTCATCCACCTCGGCCCGATCTGGGCCACGCCGTCCAAGCCCGGGATGACACCGCTCGGCCTCGAGGCGCTGCGCGCACCACACGGCTCGGCCAAGCTCGTGGCGATCGGCGGCATCGACAGCCCGGAACGCGCACGCGAGGCCGCCACCGCGGGCGCCGATGCCGTGGCCGTGATCCGCGCCGCGTGGTCCGGTGGATCCCTGGTGCCCTATGTCACCGCCGTCGATGCCGGTCACGCGCTGCGTTCTCCCTTGTCTTCATAGTGTCCATGTGACACTAGTCTGAGATGCTCGCGGATCTCCTCCTTCAGCGGCTGCCCACGGCGAAGCGCGTGCTCCTCGCCGGCTGCGGCGGTGGTTACGACATCCTGGGCGCCGTCCCGCTCCTCCACGAGCTGAGCGCGCGCGGGGTCCACGTCGAGCTCGCGAGCCTCTCGTTCTGCTACCTCAACGGCCTCGATGGCGCCGTCCAGGATCCCGCGATCCCGAACCTCTACGGCGTGCCCGGCAGCTCGGCCACCGAGCGCGCGTACTGCCCCGAGGCCTGGCTCGCGCGCTACCTCGACGGCGAGCGGGGCGGCACTCACACCGTGTGGAGTTTCGACAAGACCGGCGTGCGCCCGCTCGCCCGCGCCTATCGCGCGCTGATCGATCGCCTCGAGATCGACGCGATCGTCCTGATCGACGGTGGCATCGATGCCGTGCTGCGCGGCGACGAGACCTCGCTCGGGACACCATCCGAGGACCTCGCGTCGCTGGCCGCCGCGACGGGCCTCGGTGTGCCCGTGATCCTCGCGTGCGTGGGCCTCTCCGCCGAGCTCCGCGATGGCATCGCGCACGCCCAGGTGTTCGAGCGGTTCGCCGAGCTGACCCGCGCGGGTGCGTACCTCGGCGCCTCGGCCCTGGTCCCGGGGCACGCCGCGACCGACAGCTACCTGCGCGCCGTGGCGAGCGTGTTCGCGGGCCAGCAGCAGCAGAAGCGGAGCCACGTCCACGACGTGATCACGCGCGCCGTGCGCGGCGAGTTCGGTGCGACCGCGCCCCACGTGTGGCTGTCTGCGCTCGCCTCGATGTACTGGCTGTTCGATGCCGCCGAGGTCGCCCGCGGCCACCTGTTCCTCGATGGCCTGCGCGCCACGGACACGATCTGGGAGGTCGCCGCGCGGGTCGAGGCCGCGCGCAAGGACCTCACGATCCGCCCCGCGACGACGATCCCGCTGTGATCAGGGAATGAACCTCCGGGTCCCTGCGTTGTGGCCCCCGTGCGCTCGGGCCTGATCCTGCTGATTGCCGCGTGTGGCCATCGCGAGCCCGCCGCCAACCCACCCGCGAGTGCGGAGGGTGGCGCTCCCGCCGTGCTGCCCAGGCCCGTCGCGACCAACCCGCTCCTGCCCTGCCCGACCGAGCGCCCGAGCCTGGGCCCGGGCCTGGCCGTGGAGCGCTGGAAGATCGCGGCGACCCCGGCCACCGGCGGCCTGCCATGCATCGACGTCCTCCGCGCAGATCCTGCGACCTTCGCGCTGCGCGTGCTCTCGCAGGCCACCGACGATCCAACGCCGCGCTCCGCCCTCGCCTGGCGCGACACCTTCCACCTCTCGGCGGTGATCAACGCGGGCATGTTCCACCAGAGCGGCAAGCCGGTGGGGATGATCGTCGCTGACGGCACGGTGCGCAGCGCGGAGAACACCAAGATGAGCGGCTACCTCGCGTGGGATCCGGTCAACGCCGACGATCCGCCGTTCACCGTCGCGGGTCGTGACTGCGCCGGCTTCGATCTCGAGGCGCTGCGCGCGCACTACCACTCGATCGTCCAGAGCTACCGGATGCTCGGCTGCCAGGGCGAGGCCCTGCCGTGGAAGGATCCGAAGCAGTACTCCGCCGCGGCGATCGGCCTCGATCGCTCGGGCCGGATCGTGTTCCTCCACGCGCGCGCCGCGGTGACCATGGCCGAGCTCTCCAGCGCCCTCGCCTCCCACGATCTGACCGGCGCCCTGTTCCTCGAAGGTGGGCCCGAGGCGTCCTTGGTCGCCCGCGGTCCCGACGGTGAGCTCGCGCGGGTCGGGAGCTACGAGACCGGCTTCGTCGAGAACGACGGCAACGCGAGCTACTGGGCCTTGCCCAACGTGATCGCCCTGCTGCCCCGCTGACGCAGGCCCTTGCAATCATGCGGTTCGTCGGGTACTAAACCGCCCCTACCCGCCGCTATAGCTCAGTGGTAGAGCAACGGTTTCGTAAACCGTAGGTCGCCCGTTCAAACCGGGCTAGCGGCTCCAAACAACGCGGAAGACACTGCTCGCCGGTGCTCGCGTAGTGCAGGGCGTGAGCAGCGGTGAACGTGGAGGCGTCCGATGTCCCAGTCTAAAAAGGCGCACAAGCGGGCCGAGCGCGAAGCGGCGGCAGCGAAGCTCGATCGCGACCGCTATCGTTCGGAGCTGGGAGCGCGCGGCGCGGCGTACTACGCGGTCGGACGGTTCAGCATCAGGCATGGCCTGTTGCCCGTTTGCGGCAACCTACTCCACCAAGCGGTCGAGTTGTTCCTGAAAGCCGTCCTCGTGAAGCGAGGCACGCCGCTGCTCGACCTGCCCGACATCTTTGGCCACGATCTAACCCGCTTGTGGACTACCGTGGCAGCTGGCGATTCGACGCTTGCCGGACACGAGGCAACGATCGCCTCCCTCGATCCCCTCATCGAACTACGATATCCCGACAGCGTGCTCTCGGTTGGCGCCACGATTGCGGTGGGCCCGCGCGACCTCGGCTCGCTGCGCCCGAGCTTTCCGCCGGGCGCGCAGGTTCCACCGCACTACGAAATCGACCTCGAAATGGTCGATGCACTCGTGGCGTTGTTGATCAAGTTGGCCTCTCTCTCCGCGATCGACTTGATCGCCTTCAAGCGAGCCGAGGTGCTCGCGGAGATCCTCTACGACAACTCCCACGCAGCCTGCTGGGAGATACCCGCCGCACACATTCAAGTACTGCCGGTGCCGACCTCGTCCGATTGCTAGCCACGCCGGACGAAGTGCGCGTCGGCCAGCGGGCCGAGAGCGCAGATGGCACCAGTCTACACAACCGGTTCGCATCACTTTGTTAGCGAGAGGGTTCGGGGGCTTGGTCTACTCGGTAGGGGCGTCGTCGGTGTCGGATTGCTCTGGTTCCTCGGATCGGGGGGACTCACGCTCGACCGGCGGTGACGGGGACGCGGCGGTCGACCGCGCGAGTGACTGACTAATCTCGTACTGGTAGTCCAGCAAGGCGGCTCTGCAATCAGCCGCGCGATCGTCCCCGACATCGGCCGCGTGAACGAAGGCTCCAATCACGGCGAGCCCGAGGCCGATCTCGAAGATGGCGGTGCCGACGTGGTTGCCCGACAACTGCGTAAGCCCGTATGTGACGGAGGACAGCCCGCCGGCGCCGAACATGGTGTCGATCACGTGCGGAACTCTCGCACCGTCGTCGCAACTCGGTGCCTTTCGACTCTTTGCCGTCCACTCCTCGCGGAGTGGCTTGACCACCAACAGTGAACACCCAGTCAACCCCAATGCCAACGCCAGCGCGATCCGCCACATGCCGCTCACGCTACATCACTTCGGCGGCTCCGGATCGACGACAACCACATGTGCCGGCAGACGAAATTGTCATCGGTCACCCACTCAGCCTCTCGGCGATCCAACAACGTCACCCGGCCCTCTACCGCGAAGAGCATGTACTCGTCGTCGAGCTCGCTGCCGCCACGCTCGAGCTCCGCCGGAAAGACGTCATGACCGAGCTCGTCACCGTGCCGCTGCTCATCATCGACGACCTCGGCATGCGCACGCTCCCAACCACGGCCGCCGAAGACCTGCTGTCCACGGCATGGCGCGGCTTGGGGGAATGGAGCGCGCGTCGGCGCTACCCTTCGGGAGCGCCACCACCGAAGACGCGGCCTCCTCGGAGACGTCAGCTCCGCCGATCCGCCCGCACCAGATCATCGATCACCCAGTCGTAGTTCAACGGCCTCCCATCCCACCTCGGCGCATTGGTCGACGGAGTGATCGCCAGCGGATCGTTCAGCCGCCGGATCGCATCGGCGCCGAGCCCTGCCGCGCTGCACGGCGGTGGCACCTCCCGGATCTCGATGCCCTTCGGATCGAAGAACCGCGGCCGCTGCTGCGCATCAAGGGACACCCGATAGCCATACTCGTGGACGTGGCGATGGTGGAGGTCGCACAGCCGAACGAGATTCTCGAGCGAGGTCTCCCCACCGTGGGCCCAGTGCTCGATGTGATGGCCCTCCACGAACACCCGACTGCAGCACCCAGGGTACCGGCACGTTGGATCGCGCCTCGCGAGCGCGCGCTGGATCGCCGGCGGGATCGAGCGCGTCTTGCGGCCCACCGAAAGCGGGATGCCCTGCGCATTCTCCTGGAGCTCCACGATCCCCGCGTCACACGCGAGGCGACGCGCGGTTTCCGCGGAAACAACAGTGCCATCACTCGTGATCGCGACCGGCACGGCCGTGGCACTCGACCTCGAGCCATCCAGGACTTCGGCGGCGACGGTGATCACGATCTCGGTGGGCGATCGCTCCGGGCGATCACCACGCAGCACGGCCTGGGCGATCTGGATCGCGGCATCGATCCGGCAGAACCTGCCCTGCCGTTCGCGCGCGACCGTGGTCAATGCTTCCCAGACCACGGCCGCCTCCTCGGGGTGAAGGGTCAGGTGGATCCCGACCATGCCGTCGTCGAG
>JAYVRN010000429.1:0-5138 GCA_043776275.1 Myxococcales bacterium
GGCCTTCGACATCGTGCTGTCGGACATGGCGCCCGATACCAGCGGTGTGCGCAGCATGGATCAGGCGCGGAGCGAGGCACTGTTCGAGCGCGCCCTCGAGATCGCCACGCTGGTGCTCGCCCCCGGCGGCAACTTCGTCGGCAAGCTGTTTCAGGGCCCGGACTTCAAGAAGCTCGGAGACGCGGTCCGCAGCAAGTTCGCCGTCGGCAAGACGGTGAAGCCGGCGTCGAGCCGCCAGATCTCGATCGAGCAGTACGTGATCGGTAAGGGCTTCCGCGGCCAGGGCGTGGTGGGAGCGTGAGCGCCGCCCCGCGCCCCTCGCGCGCGGCGATGCCGCTGCGGCTGGTGTTCGATCAGCTCGAGCAGCCTTCGCCGCGCAAGATCGAGCAGGCCGTCGAGATCCTGCACGCCGGCGGGGTCGCCGCGTATCCCACGGATTCGATCTATGCGCTCGGCTGCGCGATCGAATCGCGCGAGGGCATCGAGAAGATCTATCGCGCGAAGCTGATGCACAAGAACCAGCGGCTCGCGCTGATCTGCCCGGACCTCTCCATCGCCTCGCGGTACGGCCAGTTCTCCAACACGGCGTTCCGCCTCGCGCAGCAGATCTTCCCCGGCCCGTACACGCTGGTCGTTCCGGCGACGCACGAGGTGCCGCGCACGCTGACGCACCACAAGCGCCGCACCGTGGGCATCCGCATCACCAGCCACCCGATCGCCCAGGCGCTGTGCGTGGCGCTCGGCCGGCCGCTCCTGACCACCAGCGCGATCGCGCATGGCCCGGAGGACGACATCACGTGCCGCGATGCCGACGAGGTGATCGAGGCGTTCGGTCGCTTCCTCGATGTGGTGATCGACAGCGAGCAGACGCCCGCCGCTCCGTCGACGGTGATCGAGGTCGATCAGGACACGATCACGGTGATCCGCGAGGGCCAGGGCTCGCTCGACGGCATCCTCTGACCTGCCCTGCGCGCCCCGCCCGCTGGGCCTCCCGAGGGCGGTACTGGGGCGCTTCGTTACAGATTCCCGGCGGCGTCGCGGCAGAACAGGTTCTGGCAGTGGTAGCCCGACTTGCACTGATTGCCGCACGCACCGCAGTTGTTGTCGTTGTCCTGGATCGTCGTGCACACGCCGTTGCAGCGTCGCGGCATCCCGGGCCCGGCGCAGTTGCCGCCCGACTCCGGCGCGCTCGTGCTGGCCGGCGCCGCCTTGGGCGTGGTCGCCGGGTCCCGCGAGCGAAGCTTGCCGCGCGGCAGCGTGTCGGCGGCGTTATCCGCGCTGTACACGACCTTCACGGTGCCGTCCTTGTTCACGCCGGTCACCTTGGCCGGGTACCACAGCGAGTCGGTGAACTTCCCCCACACCGGATCGCCGGCCTTCCACACTGGCTCGACGTACGCGCGGATCTTCGCGGGCGCCACGGCACGACCCTCGGTGCCGTCGTCATCGAACACGACATCGAAGGTGCCGTCGGCGTTCACCTTCGTGACCTTCGCGGTGTAGAAGCCGCCGCCTGACCACACCGCCTCGACGTGATCGCCCAGCTTCGGTGAGTGCGGTACGGGCGCCCGCAGCTTGATCGGCTTGGCGCGCAACAGCTGAGATCCGTCGTCGAAGTCGACGGCGTACGTGCCATCGGCGTTGGCCTTCGCGACCTTCGCCTCGTAGTAGACGTCGTCCGTCCACACCGCGTCGACGCGATCGCCGGCCTTGAACGCACCGTTCGCCGCCGCCTTCGTCGCGGGCGCGGGCTTGGGCGCCGCCTTTCCCTCCGCGGACACATCCGCGCTGCACCCCGCTCCAACCACCATCATCGACACCACCGTGAACACCGTCACCAACGCCTGCTTCATGGGCGTACGGTATCAAGCCTCCGTTGCTCAGCGGCGCTCAGCGGGTGACGACCTGCACGACCTTCTTCGCATCGTCGGGCCACGATTCCTTGGCGAGCCAGGGATCGAACCCCGCGCTCTTGATCGCGACGATCATCGGCTTGGTCACCTGCTTCGCCTCGCCGAGCGAGGTGTCGTACGAGACGAAGATGCTCTCGGTCGAGACGTCGAAGCCGAGCTCGTACACCGCCGGCACGTCCGCGAGCGCCATCCGAACCTTCATCGGACAGGTCTCCTCGCAGTACATGCCGAGCGCCTTGATCGTGACCTGCGTGAGCGTGGCTGGGCGTGGGCGCGGCCGGGCCTCTGCCATGTGCGAGAGCTCGTGGCGAGCCACCGAGGAACCGGGCGCCGCTGGCTCGTCCTTCTTGCAGCCCCCGCCAGCAACGACCAGAGCAGCGGCCAGAGCACCCCCGAACGTCAGGGCGAGCAGCGCCGCGCGCCGCGCCATCAGCGTCCGCGACCGCGCTTCTTGGGCGCCTTGATCGGAGCCTCGGCTGGAACGGGTGCACCCGGCGCCGGAGCGGCCCCGGGCTCCGGCAGCCCGAGCTCCTTCGGCAGCTTGGGATCGAGCAACGCCGCCACGCGGCTGACCTCGGTCTGCGGCTGGATCAGATCCTTGACCTCGAGGATCAGCGCCTTGGCCTGATCCTTCTGCTTCGGCGTGGAGCCCTTGTGGGTGATCAGCGCCTCGGCGAGCGTGAGCTTCAGCTGCGGGGTCACCGCGCCGGACTCGGCGAAGATCGGCGCCAGCAGATCGAGCGCCCGATCGGGCTCGTTGTTCCGCAGCACGATGCGCGCCTGGAGCCCCAGCGTCGGGAAGTACCCCGAGTTGACCTTCAGGGCCTCGTCGAGCTGCTTGCCGGCGCCGGCGATGTCGTTGGCCTCGAGCAACAGCTCCGCGAGGGCCGTGTGCGTGCGGTACTCGAGCGGGTTCGGCGAGTTCTCGTTGTTCGGCGTGTTGATATCGGCCAGCGCCTGCTCGAGCTGCGCCTGCGCACCCTTCGCATCGCCGGTCGCGATCAACGCCATGCCGTACGCGTGGCGGCCGAGCTTGCTCTTCGCCTTGCGGGCGAGCTTCTCGAGCGCATCGGTCGCGGCCGCGCGCTCCTTGCCCTCGCTCGCGATCATGCGGGCCTCCTCGCGGAGGATCGCGGCCTCGACGTTCTCGGGTGCCATCTTCAGCACCTCGTCGGCCTCCCCCATCGCTTCTTTCGCTTTGCCGAGATCGAGCAGCGCATAGACCCGCAGCAGCCGCGGGCGCACGCCCTCGATCTTCGACGCCTGATCGAGCGCCTTCTCCGGCAGACCCGAGGCGAGCAGCAGCGCGGCATCGACGAGCTGGACCGTAGGATCGTCCTCGGCCTTGCCCTTGCCGAACCACACCACACGTGCGCGCGCCTTCGCCGTCTCGGCGAGGTTGCCGCTCGTGTAGTGCGCCCAGGCGACGCGTGCCCAGAACCGTGGCTCGTTCGGCGGCTTGAGCGCCGTCGCCTTGCGGAGGGACTCGACGGCCTTTGGATAATCCTCGATGCCGATGTTGGCGAGCGCCGAGGCGAGGTTCCGGTACGAGCCCACGCGCGGCCCGATGTTCGCGGACAGCTTCACGGAGAGCTCGTCGATCGCCTCGTTGACCTGCACCGAGGCCTCGGCGCGGCCGAGCGAACGGCCGACCACGGCGAGCGGATGATCCTTCGACTTGGCGGTCGCCTTGTCGTACATCGCGAGCGCCTCTTCGAGCTGGCCGTCATCGACCATCAGGTCGGCGTGCTCGATCATCGCGACCACGAGGCCGTCATCGCCCTCGCCCGCCGCCTTCATCTGCGCCTTGGCTGCCTTGCGCTCACCGCCGGCGAGCTCGGCCCGCGCCTTGAGCCACAGCGCCCACTTGTCGTTGGGGCTGGTCTTCAGCAGCTCGTCGAGGTTCTTCAGCGTCTCCGAGAGCGTGGAGATGCTGGTGGCCGCGACGGCCTGCGCATTGCCATCGCCGGTGCCGAGCGTGGCGAGATCCACCGCCGCCTTGCCGATCACGAGCTCGCGCCAGCCCGTGGCGCCAGCCTCGATCTCTGGCTTTGCGGACTTGTACGCCTTGTTCACGCGGTCGGCCTCGGTGCCGTACAGCAGCGCCTCGAGGCCCGCGGTCTCGGTGTAGTACGCGAACGTCAGGACGTTGGCGTTGTCCTTCTCGAGGGACTCGGAGAGCTTCTTGATCGAGGTCTCGAGCCCGGCGAAGTCGCCGTTGCCGATCGCCTGCTTCGCTTCCTTCTGCAGGCGCGCGACAGCCTCGGCCTTCTGCTTCTCGCTCCACCAGTACCAGGTGCCGCCGCCGCCGATGCCGAGCACCAGGACGACGAACAGAAAGATGAAAGCACGCCGGGTCGAACGCCCCCAGCGCCGATCGGGTCGCAGGTCGAAGTCGTTGTCGGGCGCACGCACGCCCGCGACGTCGAGCAGGCCACCGGTGAGTAGATCGTTGAGATAGGTCTCGCCGACCGCGGCGGACTGCCGGAGCGAGGCGGCCGCGGCGTTCTTCTCCTTGTCGCGCGAGATCACGCGGGGACGGATGCCCTCGACGCTCATCGGCGGCGGAGCGGTCTGCTTGGGCGTGCGCCCGGTCGAGCTCGACGCCGACGGCATCTGGAAGCCGGCCGGCGACGCGTCGGCGAAGCTCGGGGGCGGCGCGGCCTCGGTGCGCGTCGCCGTGGCGAGCTCGGTGCGCGTGGCGGTCGCGGGCTCCGTGGCCGGCTCGATCGCCATCGTCCGCATCTGCGGCGAGGCCGTCGGTACAGGCGCGGGTGCCGGGCGTCGCGGTGGTGCAGCGACCGGCGGTGGCGCCGGCCGTGAGCGCTCGACCCCGGCGCCGTGCGGATGATCGGTCTCGCCACGCGGCGGGATCGGCGAGGGCACGGGCGGCGGCGCATCAAGCGCCTGCCCAGCGCGCGCGCGCTTGAGCATCGACAGGATCTGCGGGCTCGTTGGATCGAGGTTCTGGGCGTGCTGGAGCACCGGCACGGCGCGCTCGTAGTCGGAGCGGCGGAGCAGCACCTCGCCGAGCAGCGCGAACCCTTGGCGGTTCGAGCGGTCGATCTTCACGACGCGGAGCAGCTCGCCTTGCGCTTCTTTCCACTGGTGAAGGGAAGCGTGGGCCCTCGCGAGCATCACGCGTCCTTCGAGGCTATCGGGCGCCGCCTCGAGTCCGAGGTTGCCGACCTGAACCGCATCGCGCGGTCGGCCGAGAGCAAGGTA
>JAYVRN010000430.1:0-19237 GCA_043776275.1 Myxococcales bacterium
AAGCTGGTCTCGACCACGGATCAGGTCACCAACTTCGCGATCGGCGAGACGGCCTCCGCGATCACGGTGCTGACGTTCGACTTCGTGGGCCTGTGGGATCCGAGCACCGGCGAACGCCGTGTGGTCCGGACCTTCGAGCACCTCGGGCTCGACGCGCACCTCGCCCAGGTCGGCGACACCTATGCGTTCAACGACGGCCACAAGCTGTACCGCGGCAAGGGCGATTCGCCGCCCACGCCCTGGCTGTCGTTCCGCGATGACTTCGAGATCGAGGCGATCGATCTCGACCACGATCGGATCGCCTGGAAGGCCCATGATGCGATGCACATCGCTGACCTCGCGAAGCGCACCGTGTGGTCGGTGCAGGTGCCCGGATATGGGGATGGGACCTGCGAGGCCGGGATGCACCTCCGGTTCTCGCCCGATGGAAATCGGTTCGCGATCGACAGCGCCGGTGCTGTCACGATGTTCGATTTTGCCGCACGCAAGCGGCTCGCCAACATCGATCTCCCGAAGATGATGCAGCTCGAGTGGGCCTACCTCCCGAGCGGCGAGATGCTGTTCGCGGGGCCGAGCGAGCTCGCGATCTGGGACCCCAGGACCTCCCAGGCGATCGGCTGGAAGCCTCCGCTCAAGGAGCGTCCCGTCGAGCTCGCGATCGATGCGACCGGAGGCGAGCTCGCCATCGGCTACGCGAACGGGAGCGTGCTGTGGGCCGATGTGACCCAGCTCCGCGCGCACTCCACCCACCGGGATGCGGTGCTCGAGCCGGCGACCGCGTGCGCCGATCGCAAGGTGCAGCAGCTGCGCTACGAGAACCTCGTGAAGTGATCACGGCGCCGGGTCGCGGAACACGCGGCGCAACGACAGATCGATCTGGCTATCGAGCTCACGGATCGCGCTATCGAGACCATCGGGCGCGATCCCGAGCTCGGCGACCACCAGCTCGCGCGTGGCCTCCTGGAGCTGCTTGCGAGCCGCCGCCAGCGTGCGTGCCACGGTCACCCGATGTAGCTCGTAGGTCGAGGCGATCTGCTCGAGCGTCAGCCCATCGACGGTGACGTGGCGGAGGAACGTGCGCTCGCGCGGTGGGAGCTCGGCGATCGCCGCCGCCAGCGCGCGCTTGATCGCGCCGTGGAGCTCGGCGCGCTGCGCCGCCTCGCGTGGATCGTCGTCCTGTTCGACGAGGGCGAGCAGCTGCTCGTCGCCGAGCTCGTCGGTCCGCTCCCGGCGCTTGCTGCGGGCGGCGTCGAGGAACGTTCGCACCGCGAGCACCTTGAACCAGTTCTGGAGGAAGCCGAACCCCGAGTACTCGCGGATCCTCGGCGGCGCGGTCTCGCTGCCGATGAACAGCTTGATCCTGAGCAGCTGCTTCAGCTCGTCCGCATCGAGGCGATGAAACCGGAGCAGCAGCCTGCGCAGATCGTCTGCGTGCGCCAGCTCGAACGCCGTGATCGCTCGAGAATCCCCGCTCCCCGCCCACCACGCGAGCGCGAGGTCATCGACCCGCAGCCGCGGCAAGGCACTCCCCAGATCGGCCTGGCGCCCTGCCCGCTCGCGCACATAGGCGACGAAGCCGTCATCGAGGGCTGGAGCCTCGGGCCACCGCGCCCTCACGGACGCCGCGGCTGCCGCGACGCGCTCGGCGAGGTCGTCCCCCATACCCTGATTCTAGATGAGGTGGGCGCGGTGCGCGGTAGGCTCGGCCCATGATCACGATCCTCGGCACTGGTCTCCTCGGCTCTGGCTTCACGCGCGCGCTGCGCAAGCGGGGTGAGGCGGTGCGGGTGTGGAACCGCTCGGCCGCCAAGGCGCGCGCGCTCGAGGCCGAGGGCGCCACCGCATTCGAGGACGTCATCGAGGCCGTGCGCGGCGCCGATCGCACGCACGTGGTGCTGTCCGACGACGCGGCGATCGATGCGGTGCTCGCCGCCGCGGGCCCGGGGTTCGCGCCAGGCGCCCTGGTGATCGATCACTCCACCACCTCGACGGCCGGAGCCCGCGAGCGCACGGCGCGCTGGCGCGAGCACGGCCTCGTGTATCACCACGCGCCGGTGTTCATGGGCCCGCAGAACGCCGCGGAGTCCACGGGGCTGATGCTGGTGTCCGGAGATCGCGACGTGGTCGCGCGGATCTCACCGATCCTGGCGCCGCTGACTGGCAAGCTCGTCGATCTCGGTCCGCGGGTCGATGCAGCGGCCGCGTTCAAGCTGCTGGGGAACCTGTTCCTGATGGCGCTGACTGGCGGGTTCACCGACATGCTCGCGCTCGCGAAGTCGATGAACGTCTCGCCGGCCGAGGTGGGGACGTTGTTCGAACACTTCAACCCCGGAGCGGCGGTGCCGGCGCGGTTCAAGCGGATGACCGACGCCGACTACGACCATCCATCCTGGGAGCTCGCGATGGCGCGCAAGGACGCCCGGCTGATGCAGGCCGAGGCCGATGCCGCGGGCATCGCGCTGTCCATGCTCCCGGCGGTGGCGGCGCTCATGGATCGCTCGATCGCGCAGGGCCACGGCCATGCGGACTGGACCGTGGTCGCCAAGGACTTCGTCGTCGGGATCCGGTAGGTTCGCCCCATGCGACGCCTCCTGCTCGTGACCTCGCTCCTCTCGGCCTGTGGGGACGATGGCGCCAAGGTGTTGCCGCCGACGAGCCAGGACGAGCTCCTCACCACACTCGACGCGCTCGCGGCGATGGGCGAGAAGCGATCCGGAACGCCGGCGGGCCAGCAGGCGGCGGCGTACCTCGAGGATCGGTTCACGCAGCTCGGGCTCACCGATGTCCACCGCGAGACCTTCGGGTTCCCGTTCTGGCAGGTGACGAGCAAGTCGCTCTCGATCTCGATCGACGGGGCGGCGATGACCCCGGGCTTCGACGTGTTCGAGGCCTCGGGCGGCGGCACCATCGACGGTCCGATCGTCGACGTCGGGACCGCCACCGACGGTGATCTCGCCGGCCTCGACCTCACCGGCAAGGTCGCGATGGTGAAGCGCGACCCGAGCTTTCATCGCTCGGCCCAGCTGCGCAATGTCACCGCGAAGCACGCCGCGGCGATGCTCTACCTCTCCGTCGCCCCGGAGAACCTGCGTCAGGTCGGCTCGGTGCGGTTCGATTGGGAGGCCGCGGGGACGATCCCCGCGATCACGATCGGCGCAATGGACGGCGAGATCGTCCGGGCTGCGATCGCAAGCGGCAAGGCGGTGCGCGCCCAGATCGACGTCGCGGTGACATCGACGATCAGCACCGGTACGAACATCGTCGCGCGGATCCCTGGCGAGCGGCCCGAGACGATCGTCGTGGGTGCGCACTACGACACCTGGTTCACTGGCTCGTCCGACAACGGCAGCGGTGTCGCCGAGCTGCTCGCGGTCGCGGGCCGCCGCCTGCAGCGCGCGAAGCCGAACTACACGATCGTCGTCGTCGGCTATGACGGCGAGGAGATCGGGCTCTATGGCGGCTACGATTACCTCCGCAAGCACAAGATCGTCGCGGGCGAGCCGATCCTCGCCGTCCTGAACTTCGAGAGCCCCTCGGCCAACGATCCGGACATCGCCGGCCTCGTCCACTCGAACCAGCCCAAGCTCGACGAGGCGCTTCAGAAGGCGCACCTGCGTCAGCTCTACGGTGTGTATGCCGGCCTCGAGATCGTGGCGAAGCTGTTCGGCGGGATCATCCCCACCGACATCCAGGGCCACTACCGCGGCGGCATCCCCACGGTGACCACCGCCGTGACGAACCCCTACTACCACACGGTCAAGGACACGCCTGACAAGGTCGACCTCCAGCTGCTCGCGGATTCGAGCGACGCCTTCGATGCCGCGATCGGCTACCTGATGGAGCTCTCGCCCGAGGATCTCGCCGTCACCGATCCCACGATCTGGACCGCGGCAGTGACCACCACGCCCGGCACGATGTTCACGGTCCGCGCCGTGATCAAGGATGGCGAAGGCGCGCCGCAGCCCGGGGCCAAGGCCACGGCCGCGATCCTCCACGATGATTTCTCGCTCGCCAGCACGCTCGAGGCCACCGCGGATGCCGCCGGCGTCGCCGTGTTCGAGTTCCCCGCCGGTGCCGCGACGATGGGTGCGGGCTCACGCTTCCTCCATGTCAGCGCTGGCCCGACGTATCCGCTGGCCGAGCAGATCGTCGCGCTGCCATGACGCGCGCCTGCGTGGTCATCTGCCTGTGCGCGCTCATCGCGTGTGACGAGTCCAGCGGCCCGGCTCCGGCACCGACGGCCGTGGCCACGCTGCGCCAGGAGATCGCGAGCCGGTTCCGTGCGCCCGTCCAGCTGCCAAGGCTCGCGGACCATCTGATGCGACCACTTCGCCCCGCGGCGACCTTCATCGCGGTGAAGCGCACGGGTGACGCGAGCGTGGGCCGGCTCGATGACGATCTTCGATCGCACGACGCCGTGGTCACCACGATCCGCTCCGTGGGCGCGGAGGTCGAGAAGTTGCTCGGCGGTACCGCCGGGTTCGGCGACGCGAGGACCGCGCACGCGCGCCTCGCGCGCAAGGGCGAACGCATGGAGACCCTGCTCATGCTCGAGAAGGGCCTCTCGGTCTCCTCGCTGGTCTCGGTGCTCGATCAGGTGCCACGGCGCGTGGTCGCGATCGCCGTCCAGAGCGTGTGGGTGAGGCAGCTCCCGTTCGTGTTCGCGCCGGCGAGCGTCGGTGACGTGCGCCCCGCCACGCTCTATGTCGGGCTCGATGATGACGGGATCTCGATCCTCGGCACCCAGATCGAGCTCGAGCAGGCCGAGCACGAGCTGCGCAGGCTGGCGGACGAGAAGCGCGGCGGATCGAGCATGCCGCTGTTCGCGGACGTCTCGATCGCGTCGACCGTCCCCCTGTCGAGCATGCTCGCCGTGCTCGGCGCACTGTGGGCGAGCGGCGTCACCGAGCTGCAGCTCACGATCATCCCGACGGGTCCGAACGCTGGAGACGGGCGCCTCACCAATGTAGCGCGGGTCGCGATCGGCTCCCCCAATGCACAGGGTGATCTCGACAAGGCGATCATCCACCAGTACGTGAAGCGCACCGCGGGCAAGCTCCAGGCCTGTTACCAGCAGCGCCTGAACGAGAACCCGGACCTCGCAGAGGGCACCGTCAGCACCCAGTTCTTCATCACCCCGAGCGGCACGGTCGCGAGCAGCTCGGGCAGTGGCGTCGACGAGAAGCTGGCGGCCTGCATCGCCCAGGTGATCAAGGACATCGTGTTTCCCAAGCCCAAAGGCGGCGGTGGCGTGCAGGTGAACTACCCGTTTACGTTCCGGTCCACCGTCGGAGAGTGATGTGGGATGAAATCCACGCCCGGGTGCCTGGCATCACCCCGGACCTTGATCGATAGTGGAGGTCGGTGACGAAGAAGCGAGGCATGGATTCCCGGCAGGAGCCCGCGGACGATGGGACGCCGGCCGAGACCAACTATCGCGTCGACCGCGTGTTCGCGCCGCCGCGTGGTGCACGCCCCGAGGAGTCGGCCTCGCAGGCCGCGTCTGCGTTGCTCGAGCGACGGCGTGGTGGCGCTGGCAGTACCGGCACCGTCCCGCCGTTCGCAGCCGCCGAGCCCGAGGCCGAGCTCTCGCTCCGCCGGCAGCTCTCGCGCCTGCAGCGCCAGCTCGCCGAGGCGCAGAGCGAGCTCGCGAACAAGGACGACGAGCTCGCCGCAGAGATCGAGAAGCGGCTCGAGACCGTGGCCAGCCGCGATGCGGGGATCGAGCAGCAGCGGCAGCTCCAGGATCGCATCGATCAGATGGCCGGGTACGAAGCGCGGACGGCGGGGATCGAGCAGCGCCTCCAGGAGGCCAACGCCACCGCCGACGAGATGGCCCAGTTCCTCGAGCGTGAGCGCGAGGCCCGGATCGCGGCGCAGGCGAAGGTCGATGAGCTGACGCGCTCGTTCGACGAGACCCGCCAGCTGTGGAACGCGGAGCGGCAGATGCTGCTCGAGCGCGCCACCGCCGAAGCCACGCAGCTCGAGGCCCAGCGCAAGACCGCGGTGGACTCTGCGGAGCAGGCCTTGACGACGGCCACCACGCGCCTCAACGAGGCGCACCAGCTGGAGGTCACCGAGCTCAAGGCCGGGCACGAGCGCTCGATGTCGGCCCTGCGTGGCGAGCTCGAGCCCCGTGCCCTCGAGGCACGCTCGCTCTCCGAGGAGCGCGAGCGGCTCGCGAACGAGATCACCGCGCTGAAGAGCGACGCGGTCCGCGAGGCCGCCGCCCGCGACGAGGCGCACAAGCGCGAACGCACCCAGGCCGGCGAGGCGTACGCGATCGAGCAAGCCGCCGCCACGCGCGTTCACGCCGCGGAGCTGGCCAAGGCGATCGGCGAGCGCGAAGCCCAGATCCTGTCCCTGCAGCAGAGCCTTCGCAGCTCCGAAGCGCTCACCAAGGGCCTCGAGGAAGGCACCGCGTCGCTGCGCGAGACCCAGCTCAAGGTGCAGCGCGAGCTCGCCGAGACCAAGGAGCGCGCGAAGCAGCTCGAGGCGAACATCCGATCTCTCGAGGATCGGCTCGCCGCCGCGGCGTCCACGACCGAGGGTCTGATCGAGGACAAGCGCCTCCTCCGCGAACAGCTCGAGGCGAGCAACAGCGAGACCCGCCGCAACTCCCTCGATCGGCTCCGGTTCGTGGCCTACCTCGAGGAGGGCCTCGCTCTCCTCGGTGCGTTGCCTCCCGCGCCGGAGCCGCCGACGATCGAGACCATCGAAGGCACGGACGAGTAGTCAGCTCAGTTGCACTTGAAGCTGATCATCGCCTTCGCGATCGCGTCCTCGCCCTGCTTGCACGCCGCCGTCACCTCCGGTGGCATCGGCGTCTTCTCCGAGAAGATCGACCAGCTCTTCCGCATCTCGGCCACGGTGCTGCCGAGCGAAGCGCGCGCCTCGGGCGGCAGGCCGCTGCACCCGGCATAGCGCTCGAGCGTCAGCAAATACCGGCTGCACTCGGCGGGGAGCCCCTGGATCGTCTGTCCCTTGGTCGTGGGCTTGTAGGGCGCGAACATCACGGGCTTGGGACATGCCCGGAGCTGCTCCATCGTGGTCGCGGCGATCACGCACGCGCCCTCCTCCTTCGTCAGGTGCTGCGCCTCGCACTTCGCGCGATACACCTCGACCTTCGGGCGACGCGTCTCGAGCGGAGCATAGTTCCCGAGCTCCATCGAGGTCAGCGCCTCCGCGACCACCGTGCAGTCCGCGCCGGGAGGGCGCACACAGCGATCGGAGAGGCACACCAGGTCAGGATCACAGCCGCCCGAACGGCATGGCTGCCGCTCGTTGCCGGGCCCCGCCGGGGTTTCGTTCGTACAGCTCGCGACCCCGAGCACGACGAGCGCGACGAAGACGCGGTTCACAGACAGATCGCGGTCTTCACGGTGACGTTCTTGCCATCGCGCGGACAGCGCAGCTGGGTCGCCTCGAGCGCCTTCTTGAGGCACTCGGCAGCGACCTCGTCGGCGGGATCGCGGCCGGCGAACGGCTTGACCATCGCCTGGAACGGGTTCCCCTTGGCGGACAGCTTCCACTCCGCGTAGTAGCCGCGGATGTCGTGCTTCTTGCGGCCCTTCGGCGCGCAGGCCGCGAACGCCGCGTTGCCCTCCATGATCCGATCGGACTCGAGCGAACCATCGACGTCGCTGCGCACCGTGACCACGCCGTCCGGAAGCTCCGCCACTGCGAGGCCAGTGGTCGGCGCATCCGGCGGTGCACCCTTCGCGACGAGCTTGGCCGCGGCGGTCTGGATCCCCGCCACCGTGGGCTTACCCGCCGGCAACGCCACCGAGTACCGCACCCAGCGCTCCGCGCTACGTCGGCCATGACGCTCGAGATCGACGTTGAGCACGCACGGCGCGGCACCGTCGCAGGTGATCGTCGCGGTGGCGGTCGAGAGGTTCAGGTGCTTCTGCCCGAGCACCGCGACCAGGGACGGCGCCTGACCGCAGGCATCGCTCTTGTCGTTCCACTTCTTGTCGTCGACCAGCTTCTTCGCGGCCTCGACGTCCTTCGCCGGGACGATCTTCGCCTTCTCTGCGGTGGCGATCGGCGCGGCCACGGCGTTGCGCATCTGCGGCGTCGTGGTGACCGGGAAGTCCCCGAGATAGACCACCGCGATCGACGGCTTCCCCGTGCCGGCCACTGCGGTCTTCGATTCGCCCTTGCAGACATCGAACACGCTGTCGGCGCGGGCGGTCCCGGCGAGGCTACCAAGGCCTGCAATCATCACGAGCGAGGGAGCGAGGCGGATCATGTTGTGAATAGTACGCCGTCGCCGACGTCATTTCACGGACGGAGGACGCTGCCTCCGACCACCTCGCCGCTCCACTTCGCGCGCATCGCGGTCACATAGTCCGCGAGGGGAGCCGTGCGCGAGACGTACGGCGTGATCGCGCCCGAGCTCGCCCACGCGAACACCTGCGCGAGCCGGGGGGCGCGCAGCGAAGGATCGTTGACGGTGGAGATCACCGTCGGGCAACCGAGCACGTCGAGGCCCTTCATCATGATCAGGTTGGTCGGCAGGACGTTGGCGTTCGGCGCGCCTCGCCCCCCCTTGCCGTGCGCGACGAACGGCGTCGCCGCCCAGCCAACGATCAGGTAGCGCGCGCCGAACCTGACGCAGCGCAGGCTCTCGAGCGAGATCTCGCCACCGACGCCGTCGTAGACCACGTCGGCGCCCTTGCCGTCGGTCAGCGCCTTGACCTGATCGCGGAACGGACCCTGGATCACGTGATCGGCACCCTGCGCGGCCACGATGGCGAGCTTGGCCTCGGAGCGCCCGGTGGCGATCACGCGCGCACCGAGGAGCTTCGCGAGGTGCACAGCGGCGAGGCCGGTGCCTCCGCTGGCCCCGTGGATCAACACCGTCTCGCCCGCCGCGAGCCGCCCGCGCGTGACCAGACAGTGGTACGCGGTCTCGTAGTTCCCGAGCAGGTTGCACGCCTGATCAAAGCTCAGCGCACCTGGGATCGGGTGCACGGCCTCTGTGGGGGCCACGCCATACGACGCGAACCCGCCATACGGCTGATACGCGCCGAGCGAGCGCGGTCCCGAGAGGAAGCCATCGTTCAACACGCGCGTGCCGACCGCGTGCTTCGCCTCAGGCCCTGCCCACACCACCACGCCCGCGTACTCGAGGCCCGGCGTGTACGGCGGCTTCGGTGGGTGCTGGTACTGCCCGCTCGTCATCAGCAGATCGACCCAGTTGATCGCCGCGCTCTTGATCTCGATGATCACGTCGCGCGGATCGAGCGTACGCGGATCGGGCGCCGGCATGTCGACGAGCGCGGTGTGGTTGACGATCGCATCGAGCGGCTGTTCGCCCAGCTCGGAGACAACGACGCGGCGGCCTGCGGGGAGCTCGTTCACGGGCCGATTGTGCCACTGGCGCGCGATCTGCCGCGCGTTGCCACCCGCCCGTTGGTAGATTGAAGGCGATGAGCGAACTCACGGAACCCACGGAACCTGCGGCACCCACCCCGGTCCGCCGGCGTGGCGTCCTCGGGATCTCGGGATGGCTGCTGTTCGCGTGCCTGTTCCTGCCCACGCTGCGGGTGTGTGGCGATCCGATGGCACCGATCCAGTTCCCGCCCACGTATGGCGTGTACCTCGGTGGGATCGCGGTCGCCGTGATCGGCTTCTCCACGCTCCGTCGCACCCGTCAGGCCTGGCTCGTGGTGCTGATGGCGCTCTACCTGGCGTCGATCCTCACGTACATCGCGCTGTGGATCGGTGCCGATGGCGGCACGGGGATCGGCCTCGTCCTGGGGGCTGGCTTCCTCGCGCTCCTGGTCTACACGGTGCGCAAGGCGTGGGCCGCGCGCTGGAGTGAGCGCGCGATCGCCGCGGGCTGTGTCATGCACGCGCTGGTCGCCCTCGGATGGAGCGCGCTCCTCGCGTTCGATCCCGACGGCTTGTGGGGCGCCATGGTCTCACTCGGTGCGACGAGCCTGATGTTGTTCGCCGCGGTCGGGTATCTCAGCCGCGAGCAGGCCGAAGCGCGCAAGCGGCTCGAGGAGCCGATCCAGCTGCCCGTAGCGCGGATCGTCTGAGCGATCAGTCGACCTTGATCGGCTTGGACATCGGCGACACCCGTCCCGAGCTGTCGACCCAAGCGAGCTGGACCTTGGCGCCCTTCGACGGAGAGACCAGGCCGGGGAGTGATGGACGGCAGCGACCTCCCGACTGATAGACCACGCTGTCCTTGGCGCCACCGGTGACGCGCCCCCACGACAGGGCCACCGGACCGGCGTTGCCACGGCTGTCGTAGACGATGAGTAGCACCGCGTCCGCCGGGGCCGCTTCGAACGTCGCGGTGACCGAGCTCGAGGTGAACGAGCGCGGCATCGTGGCGACGGTCGTCTGTGCAGTCACCTTGCGCAGCTTCGGCGCCGGGAGCTCGTCGCGCTTCGCGAGCGCGCGCTTGAACGAGAACACGGTCTTCCCCTCATCATCGACGAGGCTCAGCGTCGCACCGCCGCCCGCCGGCAGCTGGTAGACCGCGAGCCCGGGCGCGAGCGTCTTGATCGCCGGCTGCTTGAGCGTGTTGACGTCCTTCCACCGCCAGCCCGGCTGCTCGGCCGCGGCGTTGGTGTTGGGCCCGGCGAAGCCGCCGAGCTCCTGCGCGACGATCACGCCGCCGCCCTCCACGATCGCCACGGTCCCGTTCGAGATCGGCACCGGCCCGAACGTGTCCACCGAGCACGGCCCCGCGATCGCCTGGCCAGCCGTCGCGAGCAACACCCCCACCAGCACGAACGTACGAAGCATGACCGAGCGTAACGCGACGCCTGCGGCTCAGCACGGACAGAAGTAGAACGGCAGCGAGAGCTCCTGCAGACCAGCGCCATCGATGCGCTGCACGGCGCGCTCGGTCCCGAGCCACGGGCGCCCGATCACCTCGAGCTCTCCGTCGCCGTCGAGATCCACCAGCTTCTCGATCGCGATCAGCTCGCCGAGCGAGGACTTGACCTGCGTCAGCTTGCCGTCGGTGTCGGCGCGATACAGCCCCCACACGCTGAGGTTGGGCAGGCCGCAGCCGCCGCCGTAGTACAGATGCACCGAGACCCAGGTGGCGCCGGTGCGCGGGTGGCGGAGCACCTGGACCTGCGTCGTCATGCCCTCCGCTTCGTACCAGGTGCCCTTCTGCTCGGCGGTCTCCCACTCGGCCTGTGCGGTCTTGGTCGCGGCGCTCGCCTGGAGCACCTTGGTCGCGGCCGCGGCGAGCGGTGCATCCTCGATCTCCTGCGGCACGACGATCGCCGGGAGCGCGGCGTCGCGGGCGTACGTGCCGCCGGCGCAGTTGTCGAGCTTTGCGGCGAGCAGCTTCGCACCACTCGCCATCGTGGTGGCAGCGGTCCAGTGGTCCGCGTTCTCGATCCCCGCGTAGCCCGGATCTCCCGTGAGGCGAGCGATCACCGCGAACCCGGTGACCTTCGCGCTACACGTGCCATCCACCAGCACGCGCTTGCCGAGCCACTGGCGATGCGAGAGCGGGACGTTGGCGGTCTCGACGTTTGAGACCGTCGAGGTCACGTAGTCATCCTCCGAGAGCGTCGCCTTGCCGTGGCGCGGCATCACCTCCGCGCCCGGATCATCGCCGAGCGACGCGAGCTTCATGTACGTCGCGCCTCCAGCCCGGAGCACGAGCGAGAGCTCGCGCGTCGCGGCGGCCGGGGGCGCCTCCTGGCGCATCACCACCGGCACCGACATCGGCACGGTGATCGTCTCGGTGATCCGGATCGGTGCAGCGGGCTCCTGGACCACGGGCATCGGCCGCGCCGCGACCACGAGCGCACCACCGACCATCGCGCAGCCCAGGCCGGCGAGGATCATGCGGGTGAGGTGTGGATAGGTCGGAGCGACGATCTGCGGTCGAAGCTCGTAGGACATCCCCCGAGGAGTTGCAACCGCTGCGCCGTGGCCAGAGGCCGGTCGATTCAGGTACTTGGCGGTGCGTGCGTCCCGGAAGACACGACGGGGGACACGGCGCGTCTCAGCGCTGCAAGCCGTCGAACGCCACCACGCTGTCACTCGTCAGGCCGGCCGCGTTCGCCTCGTCGGTGTCGATGTGCATGTCGAGCGTGTACTCGGGGTTCACGCGCACGATCACATCACCCATCGTCATCTCGCGCTCGCCCTCGACCCGGACCTGGATCAGATCCTTGTCGGCGACGCCGTAGTCGAGCGCCTGCGCCGGGCTCATGTGAACGTGACGGTGCGCGAGGATCACGCCGCTCGGCGTGGTGATCGTCCCCGCGGGACCACGCAACGTGATGCCCGGGGTGCCATCGAGCTTGCCGCTCTCGCGCAGCGGTGGCGACACACCGAGCGTGAACGCATCGGTCTTCGCCAGCTCGACCTGCGATTGCTTGCGCAGTGGCACGATGATCGCCACGTTGCGTAGCTCGCCCTTGGGGCCGATCACGTCCACCGTCTCGCGCGTCACGTACTGTCCCGGTTGCGTGACGTCACGCTTCTTCGTGAACTCGTAGCCCGCGCCGAACAGCGCATCGGCATCCGTGCGGCTGAGGTGGACGTGGCGCACGCTGACCCCGATCGGGATCGGCCGCGCGCGAACGCTCCTGATCGCACCCGTCGATCCGGCAACGCACCGCATCGCCTCGCGGGCGATCATGCGCTCCTCGTCGGTGCGGACCACGAGCACCTTGGTCGGCGAGCGCGACGCGGACACCTCGACGATGCCGCCATGGTCCGCGGCACGCTTCGTACGGTTCGCTTCCTCGTCGAGCGCCACGCCCATGTAGACCAGCCCCTCGCACACGCGGCTGCGCACCGCCGCGGCGTTCTCGCCGATCCCGCCGGTGAACACGATCGCATCGGCGCCGCCCAGCACCGCGGTGTACGCGCCGATGTACTTACGGATCCGGTGCACGAACACGTCGACCGTGAGCCGCGCGCGCACGTCACCGCCCTCGGCTGCCGTCTCGATGTCGCGGAAGTCGGCGCCGCGGCCCGAGAGGCCCGCGAGCCCGGACTCCCGATTGAGCAGCCGATCGATCGCATCCACGTCCATCCCATCACGCGCGAGCAGGAGCGGGATCGCGGGATCTAGATCCCCACAGCGCGTCCCCATCACCAGGCCCTCGAGCGGCGTCATCCCCATCGAGGTCTCGACCGAGACGCCGCCATCGATCGCGGCGATGCTCGCGCCGCCACCGAGATGGCAGGTGACGAGCTTCAACCGCGAGAGATCGGTCTTGAGGTGCTCGGCCGCGGACAGCGCCATGAACTGGTGGCTCGGTCCGTGGAAGCCGTAGCGGCGAACGCCGCGCTTCGTATAGAGCTCCTGCGGGACCGCGTAGGTGAACGCGTGGGGTGGCAGCTGGGCGTGGAACGCCGTATCGAACACGGCCACGTGCGGGACGTTCGGGAACACCTCGAGCGCCGCACGGATCCCCGCCGCGTTGACCGGGTTGTGGAGCGGCGCGAACCTGGCACACTCGTCGATGATCGCGAGCGTCTTGTCATCGATCTGCGTCGAAGCGATCAGCTGCTCGCCGCCGTGAACCACGCGATGTCCGACGGCGCCGAGGACGCTCGGATCGGGCAGCGGCCCGCCCGGGCGCATCAGGTGCTCGATGATCGCGCGCATGGCATTGGTCACGCTCGAGCCATCCACGCTGATCTGGCCGCCCTCGTGGATGTGCACGGCGTCGGGCGTCCCCATGCGCTCGGCGCGGCCGATCGCGAGCCGCTCCTCCGTGTCCATCTCGTAGAGGTTGTACTTGACCGACGTGGAGCCGACGTTGACGACGAGGACCTTCATGCGACCCGCATGCTATCGGATCTCGGCTACGGTAAGGCCGTGAGTGACCACGCCGAGCAGCTGCTGGATCTCGAGATCAAGCTCGCCTATCAGGAGCGGCTGATCCGCGAGCTCGATGCCCACGTCCGCGAGCTCGGGGATCGCCTGGTCAAGACCGAGCGAGAGCTCGCGGAGATCAAGCAGACCATCCGCAGCGGTGAGCCCACGCTCGGCGGACAGAACGAGAAGCCGCCGCACTATTGACCTACATCGTGGACTGAACGGGGCGCGCAAATGGTCGATCGAAACAAGCGTCCCGGAAAGGAGAGTCCGCTGCTCGCTCGTCGTCGTCCGTCAGTGACACCGCGCCCCAACTGCATCAAGCCCGTGTGCATCACCAGGATCCGCGACCTCGCGTCACGCCCCGCAACCCCAACTGCCTTCGTCGACGCGCTCGGGATGCGCGTCCCCGCTGTGTTGGATGTATGTCTGTCTCACCCGTGAACCAGGCTTCACGAGCACCACACCACACCCTCTCGAAAGCTGGGGAACCGCCCGCGTAACTACGCGGATTGTGGGCCCCCGCGAGGTGGCCTCGCTCTTGCGAGAGCCTACCTCCATGTCGCTTCGCCTCACCTCGCTCGCGCTCGCCTTGGCCGCCACCGCGTGTACCGGTCAGTTTGGTCTGAATGGTCGCGGCATGATCGGGATCGCTCCCACGCCGGTGATGATCGGCGCCGGTGGCGGCGGTGGCGGTGGCGGTACCAGCGGCGCCGCGTACGCGGAGGTCTCCGTTCACGTGCAGTTCTTCGGCGTGCCGCTCGACGGCGCGCAAGACATCGTGTTCGTGCTCGATCGATCGGGCTCGATGAGTGGCGTGTCGGCCGGGTTCGCCGGATCGCAGGTCGGCATGTCGAAGACCGGCGCCGTGATCGCGGGCCTCGGCGGCTCGCTCGTCAATGCGGCCGCCGGCAGCCCGCTGCCCTCGAAGCTCGAGGCCGCGCAGCAGGAGCTGATCGGCACGCTGCGCGCGATGCCTGATGGCACGCGCTTCAACATCATCTGGTTCGATGACTCGTTGCAGGCGCTGGCGCCGCGGATGATCGTGCTCGAGCCCCGCACCCGCGCGGGCGTCGAGGCGTTCATTCGTGGGATCAAGACCGGCGGCTCCACGGCGGCGGTCCCGGCACTCGAGCTGGCGTACCAGATCGGCGGCGCGCGGATCATCCTGCTGTCCGATGGCCTCGCGAACACCGGTGGCGGCGCGGACTCGCTCCTGCGCAATGCACGCACCGAGATGCAGCGCGGCGTGCGGTTCGACACCGTGGGCCTCGGCATCGATCAGGATGCACAGCTGCTGCAGACGCTGGCCCGCGAGAGTGGTGGCGTGGCGATGATGCGATGACGCGATGACGCGATGACGCGATGACGCGATGACGCGATGACGCGGATGGGAATCTCGCGCAGCACGAAGCGGTTGTGCTCTCGTGATCCGCCCTGCCCTCGCCGCTGACCTGGCCGCCGTGGTCACCCTGTGCCGCGGTCTCGGGATCGCCGCACCACCGCTGCGAGGAACGCTGATCGCCGAGCGCGATGGCACCGTCGCGGGCTACGTGAGGATCCAACCGCTGGGTGTGATCGGCTATGTGCGCGATCTGGTGACCGCGCCGCGGGCGGACGATACGAGCCTGCCCCTGATGCTCGCCGCCGCGGCAGCGCTGCGGAGCGCGGGCGTCCGCGAGTGGCACCTCGATGCGCCCCCGGAGTCGGCGGCGATCGGAGTCTACGAGCAGCTGGGCATGCAGCCCGCCCATCGCTCGACCGCGCTCCGGTTTCCCTGGGCGCGCCTGCCCGAACTACCAGGTGACGCCGCCACACCGCTGTCGGTGAGCGTCGAGGACGACGACGATCTCGAGCGCTCGCTCGGCATGCTCGGTGGTCAGATCGCGATGGTGCGCCGCCGTCCAGGCGTCGTGCTCCGCCAGCTCCGTGACGAGACCTGCGCGGCCGTCGGGTTTGCAGCACTCGATCCTGCGGGGGCCCGGCTGTTCCGGGTCGATCGGCCGCGGTTCGCCGCTCCCTTGCTCGCGGCGCTCCGGCCGTTCGTGCATCACCCAGACCTCGCACTGGTGCTCGACGATCAAGACGCCGTGGTCACCTTGCTCACCGCGTACGGAGCGAAGGTCATGCTACGCCTGCTGCACTACAGCGGCCCGCTGCCGTAATGCGGGTGTGACGGCGGGTCAGCTGGCCCTGGCCTGGGTGCTGTCCCGTGGCGACGACATCGTGCCGATCCCGGGCACGAAGCGGCGCGCCTATCTCGAGGAGAACCTTGGTGCGGAGAACATCACATTCACGGCGGCGGAACTTGCAAAGCTCGATGCCATCGCGCCACATGGCGCCGCCGCGGGCACGCGCTACCCTGAACTCATGATGACTTCCGTCAACCGATGATGTAGGTAGCGGTGTCGTCTGGGGATCTCTTTACGAGCGTTGGGGCTCAAGGTGGGGTATCTTCTCGAACTAGTTTCCTCTGGAGGGCGAATGAATCGGAAAGCAACATTTGCAAAGCGCCAGCGCGAATCGGATCTCAAAGACCACGCGCGGCAGAAGATCGAACGTAAGGCAGCTCGCCAGGCATCGCCGCGGACCACCAAGGGTCCGGAGATCGCCTGGGATGAGCAGACGCAAGCCACGACCGAAGACCCGGCGAACGACGCAGCGAACCAGGTCTCACTGGTTCCGACCGACGATAGCCCGTAGCTGTTTCGTAGTACCTGGCTGGCCCCGCTAGCCCTGGCAGCTCCGGATCCTCTGGACTCTGTGAGCACCACGCCGAGGCCCGCCTCGCACCCAGATCACCTCGTGATCAGGGCCGCGGCGTGGTCGACCACGAGACCAGGCGCTCCCGCCTCCAGCGCCGCACGATGCCGGTCCGGGATCGGGCGCTTGGTCGCGGTGTTGCGCTCCACCGAGACGTAGATCGTCTCGCACTCCGCGAGCTGCGCGCCATCGGTGAACCGCCGCACCTCCGTGTGCGTCGCGTACGAGGTGGTGCCGATCCGCAGCGTGCGCACGCGGAGCTCGAGCACCTCGTCGAACCGCGCCGAGGCGTGCCACTCCATCGTCTGCTTGACGAGCCGGCAATCGAAGTCGATGGCGCTCGGATCGGTGCCGCCGAACAGCTGGCGCGTGTACTCCGAGGCCGCGAGATCGATGTACTCGCCCCACCGGGCGTTGAACACGATGCCCTGCGCATCGCACTCGCCGTAGCGCACGCGCAGCAGGTAGCGGAACGGATCGATCATTTCTACCTCATCGCCCGATCACGGACGTGATCAGACGGCGTAGCCGGGGTTCGCCCGATCGAGCTTGCGCAGCAGCGCCGGCCACGCGAGGCCCGCCCCCATGCCGCGCGTCACCGCCGCGAACACCTGCTTCACGCCTTCGACGATCCGCGGATCGACATGCACGAGCTCGGCGCCTGTCGCCTGCGCGCGGAGCTGGATCATGCAGACCGCCTCGAACGTGTACATCGCGATGAACGCCTCGGGGATCGAGGTGCCCACGGTCAGGAGCCCGTGATTGCGAAGCATCAGGAACTGGTTGGTCCCGAGGTCCTTCACGAGCCGCGGCTTCTCGTCGTCCCGAAGCGCGACGCCCTCGTAGTCGTGATAGCCGAGCGACGCGAGCACGAACGTCGATTGCTGCGAGATCGGCAGCACGCCCTGCTTGGTCGCGGACACGGCGATGCCGTTGACGCTGTGCGTGTGGAGGACGCACTTCGCATCCTCGCGCGCCGCGTGGATCGCGCTGTGGATCGTGAAGCCGGCCGGGTTCACGTCGTACGGGCTCTCGAGGACCTTCTTGCCGTCGAGATCGATCTTGACGAGGTTCGAGGCGGTGACCTCGTCGAACGTCAGCCCGTACGGGTTGATCAGGAAGTGATGCTCGGGGCCTTCGATGCGCGCCGAGATGTGCGTGAAGATCAGATCGTCCCAGCCGAACAGCGCCACCAGCCGGTAGCACGCGGCCAGATCCACGCGCTGCTTCCACTCGGCATCACTGACTCGGGACCGGACCTCGGGGCTCGTCATGCGCGCGACAATATGCGAGCCCCACGATGACTCCAACGATATAAGCCGCCAGATCCCACGGGTCGAACACGCTGCCGAAGATCAGCCCCCCGGACCACACGGTCTGTCCGAGCTCGATCACGGTCGCCACACCGAGCGTGACGAGGGCCCGCGTCCGCAGCCGCCACGCCGTGAGGCCGAGCACCGCGAACACGAACATCGTCGCGGCGACATCCCCGACATGGCCGCGCACGAACGCGCGTCCCGGCCCGTGATAGACGAGGGTGGCCGCGCCCAGCCCGGCCGCGAGCACGGCGAGGACCACGTCCCGGCGCTTCATGGGGAGTCAACGCGCGGGCGGCGCCGGAGATTCCTCCGAGTACGCCTCGGCGATCACGCGCTCCGCCTCCTCGAGCTCGTGCGCCGCGCGAGCGCGCCGGTACAGGACCGCGAGCCCCGCGAGCAGCGCGAGACCGAACAGGCTCACGACCACCCAGACCACGCGCAGATATGCAGCGCTGTGGCCCGCGAGCCCGGTCATCGCCCGAACACCGAATCGAAGCCGCCGCTCCACTGCGTGACGGTGCCGATGATCGGCGAGGCGAGCGCGACGAACTGCATCAGCGCGGCCGAGAACAACGCGACCAGGATCACCACGGGAACCAGCGACGACGATCGGCCCGGCGCGCTCCCGACCTTGCGCTTCACGGCGCGCCCGAACAGCAAGGTCGCGGTGGCGAGGGCGACGAACACCGAGCCGAGCGCGAGCGGCACGCCGGCCTTGGAGCTCGTGTGGTAGTAGACCGCGACCAGCGGCGCCAGCGTGGCGAGGACCAGCGTCCCACCGAACAGCGACGTCATGAACGCGGAGATCAGCTCGCGCGCGGCGAGCCGTGCGTTCGCAAACCGCAGCGCCACCAGCCCCGCGGGTAACGCCGCGAGCGCCGACAGCAAGATCACCATCGGCACCTTGTACGCATTGGCGAGGGCCATCGCGGCCGACGAACTCCCGGCCGCGATCCCCCACAGCGACGACAGGAACAGCCCCGCGACGAGCGCCGCGATGGTCAGCGCGGTCTCGTTCGCGCGGGTCATCGGCTGCGCGAGCTCGCCGCGACAGGTCAAGGTCATGAGTTGCGAGAGCTGAGAGCTCGTGGACGTGGTCTCCATGGATCCTCCGCCCCCTGTGACAGCAAGCCGCACACCACCTGGGATGGGCCCCGGATCTACCCGGACCTGCCAGGCGATGCCGTGGTCTCCCAGGTTCGTGCGAGGCGGCGCTGCCACACTGTGGGACACGCGCCACGCCACGCCACGCCACGCCACGCCACGCCACGCCACGCCACGCCACGCCACGCCACGCCACGCCACGCCACGCCACGCCACGCCACGC